>DATCVL010000066.1:0-41443 GCA_036566865.1 Microlunatus sp. | reverse complement strand
ACATCGTCATTGCCACCTACGCCAAGTCCGGTACGACCTGGATGCAGCAGATCATCGCGCAACTCCTGTTCGGGCCAGACCCGGACCTCGCTGTGGCAGAGATGTCGCCGTGGCTCGACCTTCGCGTACCGCCGAAGGATGTCAAGCTGCCGATGGTCGAGGCTATGACCCACCGACGCTTCTTGAAGACACACCTCCCGCTGGACGCATTGGTCTTCTCCCCCAACGCGAAGTACGTCTACCTCGGACGCGACGGACGCGACGTCGTGTGGAGCATGCACAACCACCACGCCAACGCGAACCAGGCTTGGTATGACGCGCTGAACAACACGCCGGGCCGTGTCGGGCCACCCATCGAGCCGCCGCCCGACGACGTACGAACCTACTTCCGTGATTGGCTGGATCGCGACGGTCACCCCTTCTGGCCATTCTGGGAGAACGTTCGCACCTGGTGGGAGTCTCGTCACCTTCCGAACGTCTTGTTCATGCACTTCGCCGACCTCAAACGCGACCTTCCGGGACAGATGCGTCGAGTGGCAGCGTTCCTCGACGTACCGATCGATGAGCTGGGGTGGTCGGAGACTCTCGAGCTCTGTTCCTTCGACTGGATGAAGCAGAACGCCACCAAGAGCGTTCCGCTCGGCGGCGCCTTCTGGGACGCCGGAGCCCAGGTCTTCATCAACCGAGGGGTCAACGGCCGTTGGGCCCAGACCCTGACGCCAGACGATATTGCGGAGTATGAGGCTCGTGCTCTCCGCGAGCTCGGCCCCGAATGTGCCGCGTGGCTCGCGACAGGCGGCGAGATCCAGCCATGACCCACCGGGTCGCCACGATGAGTTCAAGAATCAGCACACGGCAAGTGCCTCACCTACTACGACGTGGCGCGGACCTGGGCGTGCGAGCCAGAGCCGAACTCCGACCTGCAGGACTGGTTCGTGTACCGCTCGACGAATGGCTACGTCAAGCCGCTTTGGGCCGGGGTCGTGATTTTGCCACGATCGGAATCGGCCTGACCGATCTCAGCCACTCGGCCAAGGCAAGCTGCTCGGCCACAGCTCGATCGGAGTAGCTCGAGATCGCAGCGGGACCATGATCACCGCCGCCTCACTGCTTGGAGCCCTCGTCGGCGGGCTGGCCGCGGACCAGCTAGGTCTCCGCACACCGATTCCTGATCGGTCTGCCGGTCCTTGTCGCGGCCCTGATCTTCGTCGCTGCCCGACCATTCACCGCAATGCGCGAAACAACGTGACCGCACCGATTCCGACAAATGCTGCCCTTTGACCCAGGCCGGGTCGAGTCAGAAGTCCAAGCGCATAACGAGTCTGCGCTTGGTCGGCTGGTGCACCTCAACGAGACCCGCCTGAGCGAAAGTGTCCCGAGTACCGACATGCCCGCCCTCGACGAGGTCGGGATAGCCCTCGATCGCTCGAGCGCCGCGTGCTCGGGCGAAGTCGACGGCTGCCGCGGCCAGAGCATGACTGACGCCGTGACCGTATCCGGCGCGCGTCAGGAAGCAGGTCACTGCCCACACCGAGCTGTCGGACTTGTCCTCGTCGCGACCGTCCCATGGCACGCGGTTGTTCCGCAGCATGCGCAGATGAACAGATCGAGGGGCGACGGCGCACCAGCCGACCGGCTCGCCGCCCCAAAAGGCAACCAGACCGGAGGTCGTAGTTGCCTTCGGTTGGCCACAGGCTGTACGCAGCATGCATGACGATTTCCGTCCGGAATATCCCGGTCGCCGGTTCTCGACCGGGTCAGAAGTCGATCCTCATCACGACGCGCGCGATGTCGGCCTGGCAGGTCGTTCCAGGTGGCCTCGTTCGCCGGGATGACCGGCCATTGATCCTCCGAGTACACGTCACGAGATTGAGGCTCACCGCTGATGCTGACAACCTGCCGGAGTGCCGGCAGACGGCTCGGCTGGAGTGAGGCTTGATCAACTTCTGCCGGTCGCCGATCAAGATCAACAACGGTTACGCGGGTGGATCCGCGCACCGGAGCGATTGCCGTGCAGAGACCGAGGAACACGTGAAACACCCGGGTGAATTGGCCACGGACATCGGCCGCCCCGCTGTTCATCGACGGCGGCGATGCCTAGTTCCGTTGCAGTCCGTGCAGATCCCCAAGTGAGGCACCACATCGCCTCGGGAGGCCTATTCTTCGGATATGCCAGGGTCCATTGAAACGCTGGTCGTCGGTGCCTCAGCGGCCGGCTTGGCCACCGCGGCTTGCCTGCAGCGGGCAGGTCAGGACGTCGAAATGTTGGAGGCCACCGATGTGGTCGGCAGCGCCTGGCGCGGTCATTACGATCGGCTGCACCTCCATACGCCCAAGTCCGCCTCGGCCTTGCCCGGCCTCGAGATGCCCGCGGGATGGGCCCGCTATCCAGCGCGCGATCAGGTCGTCAGCTATCTCGAACGGTACCGAGATCACCACCGGTTGGCCCCGCACTACGGGCAGCGGGTGCAGGGACTGGAGCGGCGAGACGGAGCCTGGGTCGCCACGACTGCGGACCGGCAATGGTCGGCCCCTACCGTCGTCGTCGCGACAGGATTCACCCGACGTCCGGTCCTGCCGTCCTGGCCCGGCATCGAAGCATTCCGCGGCGAGATCCTGCACTCAAGCGCCTATCGAAACGGCCAACCATGGCGAGGGGGTCGGGTACTCGTCGTCGGATTCGGCAACTCTGCCTGTGAACAAGCGATGGACTTGGTCGAGTGCGGTGCCGAAGCACACCTGTCGGTACGCTCGCCGGTCAACGCCATCCCACGCGACCTGTTCGGCATGGTGCCGATACTCCGCCTCGGAGCCGCGTTGCAACACCTGCCCACCAGAGCGGCAGACGCCCTGGCCTGGCCGTTGGTCCGACTGACGGTCGGTGACATTCGACGGATCGGACTGGACAAACTCCCCTACGGACCGATGACCCAGATCGCCCGGAACCGGCGCATCCCCTTGCTCGACAGTGGCACTCTGAACCACATCCGTGCAGGCCACATCACCTTGCACGGCGCGGTTTCACGCTTCACTCCCGAAGGCGTCGTCTTCGCCGACGGGACCACTCTCGACGTGGCCGCCGTCGTCTTGGGTACCGGCTACCGACCCGCACTGGAAGACTTCCTGCCCGACTGGACCACCGTCTGCGATGCCGCCGGCATCCCCCGCCAATCGGGACGTCCAACCGACCTGCCCGGGCTGTTCTTCTGCGGCTACCAGGTCTCCCCAGCCGGCATGCTGCACGACATCGCCCAGGAAGCGCGCCACCTGGCCGCCCGGCTCAAACACCACCTCCCATAAACCGACCCCGCGCCCGGCCAGCCCCATCCGCACGAAAGACCAGTGCCGCCTGCTCACCTCTCCCGCCACCGTGGCCGACGGCGACCGACTCTTCGACACCCCGACCGACCTGAAGCCCGTCTCGGTCGGCGTAGCCGGGCCGGCAACTCCGGCGGTGTACACACCGCGCTGAACGCTAGCCAGTACGTCAGCATCCCGCGGACGCCCGAGCCACGCACGTGACAGACTTCCGGGGTGACAATCATCGTGGCCGTGATCGGCGGTCCTGGATCTGGCAAGTCGACCTTGTGTACGGCCCTCGCGCGTCACTACATCGCCGCCGGCCAGGACGTCGACCACTTTGAGGAACAGGAAATACTGACTCGGCCTGACTTCTCCAAGGTCGCATCGGAGTTCGCCAACGGTGCCGGGAGTGTCGCCCCGCAGACGCTGATCGCCGCGTTCGCTCAGTACGTCGACCGCAGCCTCGCCAACGACATCGATCTGGTGATCACCGACGCGTTGATTCCCTTCATCCCTTCGCTCCTTGTGTGGGGGCACTCCGAAACCCAGATCGAGCAGGTCATCGCTGAGCTTGAGAAGGTTTCGGCCACCGCCACTGTGATCGTGATCTTGCTGGTCGGCGATCCGGCTTTGACTCTGCCGCGAGCCATCGACCGTGAAGGTGAGGGATGGTTCGAGAGCTACGTCCACAAGCTGTCCCGATGGCCCGGCGCGTCTCACGTGGTCGACCTGTCAACAGCAATCGATCAACTCCGCCACGAAGCCGACCTCAGCCGCCGCCTCGTCAGCCGAAGCACCTGGGAGCTCTTGGAGATTGATGCCACCTCCGATCCCGACACGTTGATCGAGACTGCACAGCGCAAACTGGACGCGATCCTGCCCACGTAGGGACGCTCGACGCCCGCCGAACCTCGCCCGCGCGCGGCAGCAAAACCGTGGATGCCCAGTGATCGTTTCGCCGCGGAAGGCGGGAACTGCCGCGCGCTCCGTGCCCACGTGATCATGGTGCGGCTGTCGCACAAAAGGCGGGTGACCGGGCTGATCGTTTCCAGTCGTCACCAACTGCAGTCGGCGAGGACGCGGCGCAGGCTGTCGGCCAACGACGAGTCGGCGCCGATGACCGCCTCGTCCGTACGGGGCAGCGGGCCGAGTTCCTGCCACCACTTGCGCATCTTCTCCTCCCCGAATTCTGCCGCCTTCGCAGTCTGCCCGATGAACACTGCTGATCGCTGCCCTCAGCCGGCGACCACCGCGTCGTCCCAACGCTGACGGATCGACCGTACGGTGGCCGCGGCATCCTCGTCCGAGGTGTCCAATCGCAACCCCGGTTGATCGGTCCACCGACGCAGGTCGTCATCCAGGTGCCGCCACAGCTCGAACACCTGCTTGTCACGCCCCGCATCCCGCCGGGCGACCACCTCCAACCGCGGCGCGAGCACCACAAACCGGATCGGACGGCTACGCAGCAGATCCAGATACAAGCGCAATCCGCCGGGCCACAAGATCACGTCGTCGATCACCACCTCGAACCCGGCCGTTCCGAACGAGTCAGCAAGCAACGCGGTGTTACGCCGACGCAGCACCAACTGCGCCTCCGACTCGGCGGCCGGTTCCTCATCCGGATGCAAACCTCACGAACAATGAAGTCCGAGCCGATCCGGTCCCCCTCCAGATGCGCCGAACGCGACCACCCCTCAGCGAGCAGGCTCGAAACCGTGCTCTTGCCTGCACCCGGAACGCCCGTCACGATCGTGATCACAGCCTCACTGTGGCCGAACCGCTAGGTATTCGCCAGCAAGTTGATCGCCATCGCGTTGATCGCCGGCATGGCCCCCGAAGCTGGCGCCGCGAGTCCTTCTCCGCCAACACATTCCGATATGGGTATATGATGACGGCATGGCACGAGCAGCGACGACGTCGGACGTCTTCAACGCGATCGCCGAGCCGCAGCGCAGGGAGATCCTGGTGCTGCTGCGGGAGGGTGAGAGACCGGTGACCGAGCTGTCCCAAGAGCTGGGGATGTCGCAGCCGGGCGCGTCCAAACACCTGCGCGTGCTCCGCGAGGTCGGGCTGGTGCGGGACCGCAAGGCAGGCAAGCAGCGCCTCTATGCCCTGGATGCTCGTGGGCTGCACGCGGTTCATGAGTGGACCGGCGGGTTCGAGCGCTTCTGGAACGCAAGCTTCGACCGGCTGGACGCGTACGTGCAGGAACTGAAACAGGAAAGGCGGGAGGAGTAGCTGATGAGCGAGACGGGACGAGGAGCGCCGGCACAGTCTGCGACGGCTGATCGGGAGATCGTGATCTCCCGAGTCGTCGACGCCCCACGAGAGCTGGTGTTCGAGGCGTTCACCGCGGTGCGACACCTGTCGCGATGGTGGGGGCCGCAAGGTTTCACCACCAGCACCCGGCGCTTCGAATTCCGGGTTGGTGGGGTGTGGGACTTCGAGATGCACGGGCCGGACGGGGCGGATTACCAGGAGTGGATCTCCTGGACCGAGATCGTCAGGCCGGAGCGGATCGCGATGGTGCACGGCGAGTCCCCGGGCGACCCGAACGCCTTCGAGTCGGTGCTCACGTTCGAGCCCGACGGGCAGTCGACGCGGATCGAGATGCGTACGGTGTTCCCCACCAAGGAGCTGCGTGACGAGGCTGCCGAGAAGTACCACGCGATCGAGGCCGGCCAGCAGACCCTGGGCAAGCTGGCCACCTACGTCACCGAGATCGCTCGACTGGGAGCTGAACGCTGATGGCCGGGACGGTGTTCTTCAGCGTGACGATGTCGTTGGACGGGTTCATCGCGCCCGAGTCCCCGGACGACTTGATGGGGAAGCAGTGGATGGAACTGCAGCAGTGGATCTTCCCGCAGCGGTTCTTCCGGGAGAACCTGAAGCTCGGCGGGGGCGGCAAGGAAGGGCGCGACAACGACATCGTGCGGGAGACGTACCGGCGCACCGGCGCGAGCGTGATGGGCAAGCGCATGTTCGACGCCGGCGAGCAGGCGTGGCCGCAGGAGGCGCCGTTCCACACACCGGTCTTCGTCGTGACGCACGAGAAGCGTGACCCCTGGGAGCGGCCAGGTGGAACCACCTTCTACTTCGTCAACGATGGCATCGAGCCTGCGCTCGACCGGGCCCGCGAGGCCGCCGGCGACCGAGACGTCCGCATCGCGGGCGGCGGCGCGACGATCCTCGAGCATCTGAACGCCGGCCTGATCGACGAGTTCACGATCGCGCTCTCCCCCGTGCTGTTCGGCTCCGGAATCCGCCTGTTCGAGGACGTGGACGCGAGCCGAGTGGCCCTGCAACCGGTCCGCGCCGAGCCGAGCGAGCGGGTGACCCACCTGACCTACGCAGTCCGGGAGCGGTAACCGCCTCGGGCCTCGCCGACCAGTCGCGAAGGGCCGGGCTGCCCTGCAACGCCAGGTTTGCGATGACGGGAAACGCCCAGCCTTGCTCACGTCGCGCCGAAGCCACCCTGGCACCTGGATACAGCTTGCTCTGCAACATCGGGCGGCGCCCGCAACCCGGAATCGGGTTGCGGGCGCCTTGCCGGCAGGGGTGGTTCCTCGGTGATCGATTCGCGCTATCGCGCATCTACTGGCTACCCATCACCGGAGACCCTTCCGGAATCAACTCGGCCGCTTCGCCCCATACTTGCTGCGGGCTTGGCGCCGATTCTTGACGCCCTGCGTGTCCAGCGATCCGCGAACGACGCGATAGCGAACCCCCGGCAGGGTCATGAACACCACCGCCCTGGACAAGGACCATGGAGTGCTCCTGCAGGTTGTGGCCAACGCCAGGGATGTAGGCGGTCACCTCAACGCCGCTACTGAGCCTCACCCGCGCAACCTTCCGCAACGCGGAGTTCGGCTTACGCGGTGTCGTCGTGTACACGCGAACGCACACACCCCGTCGCTGCGGACTTCCTTTGAGGGCAGCGGTGGCAGCTCGGCGCACCTTTGGCTTACGCCCTGTTCGGACCAACTGTTGGATGGTAGGCACAATCGTCTCTTCTTTCGATGTTCGAAGTGTTGATGCAGCAGCCGCTGTGCGCTGGTCCTCACTGCACGCTTTTGAGCAATGCAGAGTTGGCTGGGATCGAGGACAACACGAACCAGCGCGTGACCTTCAGGTGGTCCACGCGCTGGGGGCAGACTGCACGTCTACTCCGGGCACCGTCGTCGCCCGAGATGAACTCGGGCGCGTCAAAGAATCGACATCGGAGCCATTGTTGCAGCAGGGCGTCGTTGATGACTGATGGGCCAGTACTTCTGTCCGAGCGGCGCGCAACGGTTCCGCTCGCGACCGAGCCTCGGACTGCTCCGACCAGGATCAAGATTCGGTGTCGCGAACAGATCCGGGTTCGGGTAGCTCCGCGACAAGGTTCGCGTGCCCGATGACCGCTTGGTTGGAGACAGAGCCTCCAGCCCTCTTGCTATGGGTGGACGCTGATGATCGTCTTTCCGGTGGTTCGCTCGGTCGGGTTGAGAGCGACGACGGCATCGTCGAGGGGCGCCTCGGTGCTGATGTTGGTTCGCAGCCGTCCGTCGCGGATCCGCTGGACAACCTCACCCAGCTGGGCGCGGTCGGACTCGACAACGAAATCGATCGCCAGCCCCTCGGCCGGGCGTGCTGTGGCTGGGCCGACGACGCTCACCAATGTTCCGCCGGCCCGGACCAAGCCCGCGGAGCGCTTCTGAACGTCACCGCCGATGACGTCGAACACCACGTCGACGCCACCGAGATCCTCCAGGGCGTCGTTATCGAGGTCGATGAACTCGTGTGCTCCAAAGTCGAGGACCTTCTGCCGATCTCCAGCGCGTCCGCTGCCGATGACGTGTGCGCCGAACTCACGGGCGAGCTGGACCACCATCGTCCCGACCGCCCCGGCGGCACCATGCGCAAGGACGGCTTGTCCAGGTTGCAGGTGCCCGTGATCGAAGAGTCCTTGCCACGCTGTGAGCCCGGAGATCGGCAGGCTGGCGCCCACCGTGAAGTCGACGTCGCCGGGCAGTGGTGCGAGGTTACGTGCCTCAACGGCCACGTACTCGGACAGGGTGCCGTCTCGATGCCAGTCCGTGAGTCCGAACACCCGCTGCCCAACCGACAGGCCCGTCGTGCCGTAGCCGAGCGCCGCCACAACTCCCGCCACCTCATGACCGGGGATCGACGGCGCGCGGTCCAGGCCGCGACGATCAACCCAGGTCGATGGCCAGTCCAACTCGGTCGAGACGAATCCGGCCCCGCGAACCTCGACGACGACATCGTTGATGGCCGCCTCCGGCTCGGGGCGCTGCGCAAGCCTCATCCCGGCCGTTCCCGCGGCCTGCTCCGTCACCACGACTGCCTTCATCAGGCACCTCCTCGTAACTCGTCTTTGCCTGCCCGGATGCCACCCGCAGCGTCTACGAACGGACCGGGGATCTAACTCGGCTACACGGCCACGCTAGGCGAGGCTGGTTCCCCGATAGTGTCCAGTTCTGTGGCAGATTCAGGTACCAGATCCTCAGCGGCGGAGGTTCTCGTCGAGCTCGATCGCACTGCCCGGACACCGTTACGCATACAACTCGAACAGGCGCTACGTCGAAAGATCCGTACCGGTGTTCTTCGCGCCGGTGCCACGCTGCCGTCCAGCCGCCTGCTGGCCGCTGATCTCGGGGTCTCGCGGCGTCTGGTTGTGGAGGCCTACGCGCAGCTGGCGGCCGAGGGCTACCTCAGGACCGAACAGCGATCGACCACTCGCGTCGCGGACATCGGAGCAGACCGACCCGCCTGCCACCGACGCGCAGTCTCGTCGCCAACGCCTCGTCACGACTTGCGTCCCGGCGTACCAGACCTCGGCGACTTCCCCCGCACGGATTGGCTGCGGGCGCTCACCGCGACAATGCGAAACGCTCCCGACCGCGTGCTCGACTATCCAGATCCGAAGGGCAGTCCCGTACTGCGCAGGAGCGTCGCCGACTATTTACGCCGAGTCCGGGCCGTCGACGTCGAGCCGGAACGTGTCTTGATATGTTCCGGCTTCACCCAGGGGCTGTCACTGCTTGTCGGGATCCTGGACCACCCATACGTCGCGCTGGAGGATCCGGGCCTGATCGGCCGGGACCGGATCATTGCAGCGGCCGGCGGCTCGTACGTTCCGATCGGTGTCGACCGGGACGGCCTACAGGTCGAGCGGCTGACCGGCAGCAACGCGGCAGCGGTTGTCACGACGCCGACGCACCAGTTCCCACTAGGGGTTGCGCTCGCGTCCGACCGCCGGGCCCGATTGCTCGACTGGGCAAGGGCGGGACGATTGATCATCGAGGACGATTACGATGCCGAGTTCCGCTTTGACCGCAAGCCCGTCGGCTCTCTCCAAGGGCTCGCTCCCGAGAATGTCGCCTACGTCGGCACCACCAGCAAGACGCTCGCACCTGCGCTGCGGCTCGGCTGGATCGTCGCACCTGCGGCGCTGGTCCAGCGGCTGACCGAGCTCAGGCGCAACCGCGACGCAGGTGGTCCCACCCTCGACCAGCTCACACTCGCGGAACTGATCGACAGCGGCGCCTACGAACGCCACCTGCGGCGCGCCCGCCGCCGCTACCAGGAGCGCCGCGACCGGCTGATCATGGCGTTAGCGCGGCACCTACCCGCCGCTCGGGTCACCGGCATGGCCGCCGGACTTCACCTCATCGCCCACATACCCGGTACCCATGACACCACCAAGATCGTCCGCACGGCAGCGTCCCGTGGTCTCGCAATGGCCGCACTCGACCGCTACCAGCTCAACCGAACGGGCACGCCTCACGAAGCCCATCTCGTACTCGGCTACGGAAACATCACGACCGACGCCATCAGCACGGCAGTACAACAACTCGCCGAGGTCGTCGCCGACGAAACACGGGGCGCCGGCCAACCGGTCTAGGTATGAGCCTCGAGGGTCCTACACGCGAGCCAGCAGGACGGCCTCGCGCCGTTCCTGCCGCCCGCACGTGGATACAACGGCGCTAGAAGTAGTACTTGCGCGGTCCAACCTGACGTCCCACCGCACCCAGGATCCACAGCACGGCTCCGATGACGATCAAGATGATGCCGATGGTCCACAGGATCGAGATACTGAAGATCAATCCCAGGACGAGCAAAATCACACCGAGAATAATCACGACGACTCCTTCTCTTTGGGCCCCAAACCCGACGCCCACTCAGTCGAGGACGTACCCCGGATCCAGAACCGATAACACCTCACAGCCCGAAGGCCCCGCCTACGCAGCCCTGCCGGGCTAGGCCTGCTCGCCGCCGATCGGCCACCCGGCGGATCCGCTTCCTGAGGAGCGTCCTCGTGCCTGGTCGGCGTGCCAACCCGAACCGGGACGCGAAAGGCCACCCTGGGCCGGCACCGGTTCCACAATTCGGTGCGGTCTAGATTGACCTGTCCGCTCGGGTCCTTCACTGGGCGGCCTACTGGTGGTTGACTGCCGCCGTGCGCGGTTACGTCGGGTCCATCGTCTTCTTGGACGAGGCAGTCCTGCTGGTGCAAGATCATGACTTCTTCACCCATGAGCCCATCTGGACGTTACCCAGTGGCGGCGTCGAGGACGGTGAGTCGCCCGCTGTTGCAGCCGCTCGCGAACTCGCGGAGGAATCCGGCTGCCAGATCGACCCATCCGACCTCGAGTTGATCGCAACGTCGGAGGTACGGGAGAACGGTCGCCAACTGTCGCAGAGCTGGAACTTCACCGCGACCGCTACCGACCCGCACCTTCAGCCAGCCGATCCGGACGGCACGGTCGTCGACGCTCGTTGGTTCGACCGGCCCAAAGCCGTCGAACTACTCTCCCTGCACCGCTACGACCCGATCCGCGAACCTGCTATCCGGTTCCTCAACAACGAGCGCGGCCTGCATTGGACGTTCGAGCTCACCGGTCACACCGGCGACAAGCCCATCTTCCAGTGGCATCCTCCCCAAGTCACGCATCCCTGACACCCAGGCCGACGCCCTCTGCGACGGATCACCGACCGGCGCCAACGCCATATGCTTCGGCGATGCGCCTCGTCCTGGTCGGAGACAGCCATCTCGCCCGCGTCACGACAAAGCAATGGCCACACCAGAACCTGGTCAACCTCGCCGAGGGCGGCGCGACAAGCCGCGACCTACCGGAGGGGTACCAAGATCACGATCAAGCGCCGTCACCGGTAGGGGATTGATCACCGGCCGATACGCAGAGCACCGCATTGGCAGGCAATTCGCACGAGTTCTGGTCGATGATTCGGCACAATGCAAGCCGTGACTGACGCAACGCCGTACGGCGAGACGATCTTCCTCACCGGACCTCCGCTAGCCGGGAAGACCACCACGACCATGTTGTGGGCCGAGCGACGCTCGCGTCTCACCTCACCGTTGGACTGGGACCAGCTGCAGAAGACACTGTTCGGTGCCCGACTGCAAGACGATCCCGGCCAGATCAGCAATCAGTACAGATTCGCCGCCAGGGTGGCGGCTGCCACGGCGGGCCAGATCGTTGCCACCGGAGCCGATTGCGTGATTGCCGGCGCCAGAGTCCCGGCCCGTCCAACCGACCCGCCGGAGTGGGAAGGAGTCTGGGACGACCTCGACCGCCTGGATCCGATCACCATCGTGCTGCTCCCCAGTCTGGAGACCCGCCTTGCACGCTGGCGATTGACCGGCGGCCGCCACCCCTATAGCGAAGCCCAAGTCCATGAGAGCCACGGCTGGGCCTGGCGCGCGTGGAGCGATCAACCTGGCGCAACCATCGTCGACACTTCGGCGATGAGGCCGAACGAGGTCGTCGATGCGGTGGAGCTGGCTGCGTCGATGCTGTCCGCACGCCGAGCGATAAGCAACAGCGGCGCCCGGTAGGCATCCAAAACCCCTGGATCGTACGGTCCAGGTTCGAGACGTGGGCCGAGATCCGGAGGCGCAGTGACTGATCGATCCATTCCCGACATCGGCGCAACTCATCTGACCGCATTGGAGGGTGGCGTATCCGATGCGTCCGTGTGGCGCGGTCGGCTGGACGACCGCGAGGTGGTGATCAAGCGGACGTCGGGTGCTGAGATCGCGGTGGTGCAACTGATCATGGAGCTTGGTGAATCGATGCTGCCGAGATTGCTGTTCTCCGGCGTAGATGATCTTGGTCCGTGGATGGTGTTGCCGTTCCATCCTGGCAAGCCAGCAGGAATCACAGCGGGTCTGCCGGCTGAGGTCCACCGCTGCATCGGACGGCTGCATGCGCATTTCATGAGCCGCGTGGGTGAGCTGCCCCTTGACCTGGAACGACTGGACGAGACGTTTGTTGATCGGGCTCTGACGGAGTTCGGGCCAGCGGTGTTGCAGCGCGCAGAGTCATTGCTGTCGATCGATGCACGCCTTCGAGCAGTCGATCTGCTGGAGGAACTTGCTGCCGATCCGGTGTTTCGCTCCACCGGGGCCCTCCTGCCGGCCACTCTGCTGCACGGAGATCTGTACGGCATGAACGTCATCCTGCCGACGCCGCACCGCAACACCGGCACTGAGCCGTTGATCATCGATTGGAACGCGGCCCGGGTCGGGCCGGCGATGTTCGACGTCGCGATGTCGGCCGACTACGACAGCGCCAGTCGACGCGCGCACCACGAAGGCTGGCGCGAGGTTGCCGGGCGGTTGCCCGACGAGCATGAGACCCAACTGGCCCACGCCTGGTCTTCGGCGCTGATCAACATCATGTACGCCGGTGTCGTGGCAGTACGCGCATCGGCAGACGCGGGAGTCGCGATGATCGCGGTCGCCGAGAGATCCGCCGCCCGCTTCAACTCCCTGAGCTGAACGCGCGTGCCCGCCGTCGCCGGACAGGTGTCGCAAGAGACGGGCTTGGAGTCGCCTGATGGAAAGGATCGAGCCGTGTCACACGGATCGACGATCACGACACCGAGTCATCAGCGCGAAAGGTCCGTCGGTAGGCCATCGGTGAGGTTCCGGTCTGCCGAGCGAAGTGTTGCCGCATCGAGATCGCGGTGCCGAATCCGCAATGGGCGGCGATCGACTCGATCGGCAGATCGGTGGTTTCCAAGCAGAACGAGTCAATCCGATCGACAGTCGGTACAGCAAACGTCCGGACGCTGACGACGTCGGACTCACCATCGCCCCACCGGCCGAGGACGACGGCGACTGCCACGACGAGATTCGTGATCACCAGCGCTCGGCCAGCACACGTGCGGGCCGGTGAATCTTGCCGTGCGGGCTCCAAGATCAAGGTCAGGCCTCTTCACGGAAGCGGATCGCACCGGCAGGCTTGAGGGACGGACGGGTGTCCGCCGTTCTTGCGACGACGAGTTGATCACCGACCAGGGCGGTCCTTGGACGATCGAGGTGCCGAAGTTCTGGCTCGGCGTTGTCGGATTGTGTGCGGCCCGTTCGTGGACAGGGAAACCGGACCGAACCCCCAGGATCAAGGAGAACGACGATGGCTGATCAGGCCACGCGAGCAACCAGACCATTCCGATTCGGAGTCGTTGCCCCGCTCACCTCTGACCTGCCGACGTGGCGAGACCGCGTGCGCCGCATCGCCGGCAGCGGCTACTCAACGTTGCTGATGCCCGACGTTCCCACGTGGCAGCCAGCAGTTGGGCCCACGCTGGCAACCGCGGCGGCGCTCACTGACCTGCGGATCGGCTCGTGGGTGTATTCGTCCGCGCTGCGCCAGCCATGGAGCACCGCGTGGGAAGCCCACTCACTCTCAGTGCTCACCGAAGGCCGCTTCGAGATGGGAATCGGCGCAGGCCGCCCCGGGATCGAAGTCGAGCTGGGGCTGCCGGTCGTCTCCCCCGCTGAGCGTCGTTCCAGAATGCGCGAGACCGTGGCAAAGCTGCGTACGTTTGACGGCCCGGCCCTGCACACGCCGGTCGTGATGGCGGTGAGCGGACCGAAGTCGCAGGCGCTGGCGCTCGAGGTCGCCGACGCAGTCACCTTCGTCCTCGGACCGGATGACGATCGGGTCGAAACCACGCACCGGGTACGCGACTTTCCGGTCGGCCGGGGCCTGGAACTCTCCCAGCACGTCGCCGCTGTCGGTGACGGTGTCGCTCCGTTCATGGCGCCACCCAACCTCGACACGGCGGCGCTTCGCGCAGCGGACTCGCTCGTCATACTTCCGAGCGACCCCGCAGCGGCCACCGAGGAAATCCAACGACGACGCGAAGAGATCGGCTTCTCCTATTTCGTGATCGGCGCCGACTTCGCCGACACGCTCGCGCCGGTCGTGGCCAAGCTGGCCGGACGGTAGACGCCGCGTCGCAGCTCACCTGGCATCGCGTGCTCCGTCTGCTGACCGGCCTACTCACCACCGACATGCAGCACAACTCCGACGGGTGCTGCCTGCCGTCTTTGATCAGGCCAACCTGTGTCGGACGGGATCCAAATCCCGGCGCCGGCGACGCTAACTCTGTTGCCGACGAGTGGGACTCAGGCGAGGCTCGTAGCCCAACCGCATTGAAAGGTGGTGGCGCCATGACGCCAACGGTTGTCGTGATCACGGGGCCCGTTGGATCAGGGAAGAGCACAAGCATGGTGGCGCTTGGGGAATTGCTCGAACGTGAGAAGGAATCTGTCGCGATGATCGACATGGACAGCCTGCGTGCGCTGCTCCCGGCCGATCAACTCGACCCCTTCCGCACCCGTCTCGGCATCGACAATCTTCGAGCGGTGTGGCCACAATTCGCCCGACGTGGCGCACGTTGGCTGCTCCTGGCCGACGTGGTCGAGCATCCGGAGCAGCGCGCGGTCTACGAAGACACCGTTCCCGAGGCAACAGTGATCATCGTCAGGTTGGATGTTCCCATCGATCGCATCCGTGACCAGCTACTTGGCCGCGAGGTGGGAGCTTCCCTCGACTGGCATCTGAAACGCAGTGTCGAGCTCCGATCGGTGATGATCGAGCGAGGCATCGGTGACGTGGTTGTCCCGATCGACGGTCACAAGCCGCCGGAGGTTGCCAGCCTGATTCTCGACGCTGTGCAACATCATCTGCGATCGGTCCGAGCGGACAGCGAACGTGACCCTGATGACGCGCTGGCAATCACGGACTTCCTCGAAGATCCAGATCAGTCAGCTGTCATAGATTTCCTCGCGCAGTGGGCAACTGGCAGTCACCAGGCCGCTCTGGACCATATCGCCGACCACGCAACAGGCCAGGGAACGACCTTGGTGGCCAGGATGCAGCAAACCGTCGCAGGTCTTGTGAGCCTTCGGTGGACGTCCAGGAATCCGTTGTTTGCCGAGCGTGGAATTCCGTTGGTGCATCAACTGTCCGTCCGGCCGAGCTATCGGCGACGCGGGATCGCAACGGAACTGCTGAATGCTGCAGAACACCTGGTTGCCGAGAGTGGGCGAGACACGATCGGCATCACTGTTGGACTCCTTGATCAGTACGGCCCCGCCCAGCGCCTGTACGCAAAGCGAGGCTATCTCCCCGATGGTCGAGGAGCGTGCCAAGGCCGAATACCAACGCGAGAAGGTCAGAAGGTGGAGGTCGACGGTCTGATTCTTTGGCTCACAAAGGATCTCGAACGGGATGTGACCACGCCTGGCCTCGGGGCCGCAAAGGATGAACCTCTGGACCCGCCCTCGTTCGTCCGAACAGCTAGCCCTCGAGACGTTCCGTAGCGGGCACCCGGGCAAGCCATGCTTGCCCGACTTGCGCGTATCCGGTTCGATGACCACCAGGGTCGACCGCCGCCAGTCGGCGTACAGCTGCGGCAGAACATCGGACGGCTCCATCGCCCCCCGGCCAACGAGGCGTCCGCACGGTCGGTAGAAGCGAATCGTGTCCACACCGGAGTTTTGCAGGGTGGGTGATCCAGGCTGATGGTGTTACCAGGCGACGTCGTCGAGCGCGGGCCAGGGTGGACCGTCCCGCAGAACGTTCAGGAATGCCACTCCCGATTCCCTGCCGCTCGGGTGCTGGTCGTCGCGACGCCACCGGTACGCTGCGACCATCGCCAGTACGAGGCCGCGACACTCACCAACCAGATCTTGGTCGGCGGCCGAATAACGGTCGCTGACTTCTTCGGGCACCCAACCGAGGTCGTACTCGACGGGTCCGTGGGCGGTGTTCTCGAAGTCGATGAAGAGCGGCCCGTCGTTCGTGGTGAGCACGTTTCCGGAGTGTGGCTCGCCGTGCAGCAGCTGCTCAGGTGCGTGCCGGTTGACGATCGACCGCCTCAGATCGCGCAGCATGTCGGCGAGAAACGTTCGGTCCGTATCCGTGAGCTCTGGAGTGACGTCGCTGCTGGCAACGTCCTGTTGTACGGCGGCGACGCGATCCATGGCATGCGGCGTCGTTACCTCGATCTTCCGCAGGCCGGCATGAAGACGCTCAAGTGCCTGCGTGTATTCGGCCGGCGGACTGAGCGAGGACGGTGTCGGTTCGTGGTAGGTCCACAACGTGATCTTGAAGCCGTCACGCACGAGGACGTTCGGATCGACGCGAGCGTCGAGCGCAGCGACCGGGCTGTCCGTCTGAGCTAGCCGTTTCACGACTTCAACTTCTCGCTCCGGACTCATCTGATGGCCGGCGTGATGCGTCATCGGCGTGACCCGTACGACGGTGTCGGCCGGCGTCAGGCGGACGACAAGGCGGTTGGAGTCGTTGAGCACGACGGCGTCGTCGACTGCCAAGTCCAGCGCTGAGGCGGCCGCCATCGCTGCAGCCATGGCACGCCGCGCCTGCCCTGATTCCATCTCCGTATGCCTCCTCGGCCTGCACCCGCGATCTCAGCCCTGCCGGACAACACTGCACGAAACTCCGAGTGGCGCCTCCAGTCACCGAGCCGCGCCGATTGAACCTCCCAGCGACGCAGTTGCACCTCGTACGATCACACACCTCCAAGATCATCAGGTAATCGCGAGCGGCTGCCTGATCGGCGCAGCTGATCACTCGGACGCCGATGACGCCAGGTACTGCAAGAGTCCGGCGCGGTCGACCCAGCTGAACTGCTCCGGATCACGAGCGATCATGGAGGAAATGCGGTCGATCGGGACCCAACCGGCACCACCAGACTCGCCCCTTTGCGGACGCAACTCGCCATAAGCCGTACAGCGGAAGTAGACACCCATCGAGTCGACCGGGCCCTGCACAGTCTGATAGACCGCAAATGGCCGCAAGCACTCCACCGTTGCCTGCTCCCCCGACGCGACCAAGCGAGTGTCCGCTCCCTCAACAGCGGCAACCTCGAGACCGGTCTCTTCCTTGACCTCACGCCGAAGCGCATCCAACAACGGCTCAAACAACTCGACCTGGCCACCCGGCAATTCCAGTTGACGTCGCTGGCCGGGCTTGTCGCGAGTCTGCAGCAAGACCTCCGGGCCACCATCGCTCGCCGGTCTGCGTTCGATAATTGCTCGCGCGTTCACGTACATAGCGACCATCGTTGCCCATCCGCTCCACACTGTTACGTCCGCAGGGGATCCCTGCCGACGGCCGATCCCCACTCAGTCAGCCGTCCGATGACCGTGGTTAATCTTGGTCGGTGGCGAAACGACATTGGGTGATCGTCGCCTCTCGTGAGCACGCGCGCCGGGGTGTCGATCATGGTTTTGTGATGGCCAACCATGGCAAGCGGGCACCGCTTGCCCGGATGTCACCCGGTGACGCCGTCCTGATCTACTCGCCAACGACCACGTTTCCCAAGGGTGAACCTCTCCGCGCGATCACTTTCATGGGCGAGATCGCCGGTCAGGAACCGGAACCGAGTCCGGTGATCGCTGGCGGGTTCTGTCGGGCTGCCCGGCTTCACGAGATCGAGCCATTGCCGCTGGAGAAGATTCGCGCGTACCTGCCGGTTTCACGGCTTCGCTTCGGCTTCATCGAACTTGACCCGACGGGAGCGGAGGCAATCGTGGCCATGGTGGTACCCAGGGACGAGTAGACGAGCCGCCGACCGGTTGTCCGTTCGGCGATCCCTCCCGGACCAACTTATGTGGCAGGGATTCCGGCCCAGCTATCCAGGAAACGCCGCGGCCAGCAGACGTTCGGCAGAACGAGTCTCCGCCACCACCATGGGCAGACGCTCGAGCCGTGCTCGGATCTGTTCATCGCTGTGTCCGCCGGCGAAGTAGCCACCAAGGGCCGTGGTGATCGTTGCCAGATGTCGACCGATCACCCGATCCAGCACACCTGATCGGATGGCCAGTGGTAACACAACGCCGTCGAGAACGGTGGCCGCCGTCATGCACGGCTACTCCAACGACGGTCGCACCGACCGTGGACGAGGGATGGATGCGGCCAGACAGCCGCGAGCAGGTCCAGAGTCTGGCGCCGCATGCGGTCGCGGCGCTGGGGAACTGGCCGGGCCCATCGACGAGGCAGGCCAGATCGGCAAGGATGGCGGGGTGGATCGTCAGGTCGTCGGAGACAAGACGGTCCACCGCGCCCATGCGCGCAAGCAGCGCCCGCCGGATCGGGTTCTTCAGGTGCGAGGTGCCGCCGAGCACAACCTGCGCAACGTCGATGTCGGTTTCAGGCCCGGGCTGACTGCGATTGTGGGTGTGTCCGGTTCGGGTAAGTCGTCGTTGGCGTTCGATGTGGTCTATACGGAAGCGCACCGGCGGTTTGTCGAGGCGTTGGCCCTCGGCGGGACTCGGGTGCCGCCTACGCAGGTCCGCCGGATCGACGGGCTGGGTCCGGCAGTGACGGTTGCCCAGAATGTGCTGAACCGGAACCCTGCCTCGACCGTTGCCAGCTCGGTCGGAATGCACCCGTTCCTGCGGATTCTGTACTCACGGTTCGCCGAGGTCGAATGTCCCCGCTGCCAGGTGCCGGTCCGAGCGGTCTCCAGGGAGGAACGGCTCACCACAGCGCTGGACCGACTGGCCGGACAGGACCAGCTCGAGGTCGATGTCGCCGTCGTGCGGCAGCTGCCGGGCAGTCATGCACGCCTGCTCGCGGATATCCGGGGCCAGTTTGCTCCGGTGATGGTCGACGGGCGTCCGTGGGCTGCGACGCCGAGGAGTCGGGTCCCTCGCCTCGACCCAACGCTGCCGCATGACGTCGTGGTTCGGGTGGCAACGTTGCGAGCGGACATGTCGGCCGCCGAAGTCCGGGCGACGCTGGAACGGGCCGACGGGTTGGGCAGATCCGAGATCTTGCTCGGCGGGACGCCGGTGCTGCGAGCGCCGATCTGCCCACAATGCAGCGCCCGGGTTCCGCCACTGGCACCGGCCGCGTTCCGGGGTGATACCGACAGTTCGTCGCACCGAATCTCCGGCGTCACGTTCCAGCAACTGCTGGGCGAGTCGGTGACCGAGGTCCTCGACTTCGTGGAACGGCTCCCGGTCGGGCCGCGAGCTCGCCGAATTCAGGACGAGCTGCTCCGTCGGCTGCGGCCATTGCACCAACTGGGTCTCGGCTATCTGACCCTCGACCGGTCGATGCCGACGCTGTCGCGTGGCGAGGCGCAACGCACCCGGCTCGCGGTCGTGTTGTCGGGACGTCTGGAAGATCTGCTGCACATCCTGGATGAGCCGACGATCGGGTTGCATCACAGCGATCTGGGCCGACTGATGGACGCGATCGCGACGCTGCCGGGGCCGGTGTTGATGGTCGAACACGATCCGCTGGCGGTCGCGATGGCCGACGATGTGGTGGAGATCGGTCCGGGCGGCGGAGCGAACGGCGGGCAGGTCGTGTTCCAGGGTCCTCCCGCCGACCTGTGGCGAGCAGGCACAGCCTCGGGCACCAGCTTCTCGGTCGGCACACGCCGGCATCGCCCACGCCGCCCGGTATCGGACGGCCGGATCCGCATCACCGGCGCCGACCTGCGCAATCTCGACTCGGTGGAGTGCGAGATCCCGCTCGGGTCGATGACGGTGATCACCGGGCCGTCCGGGGCCGGCAAATCGACCCTGGCCCATGACGTGTTGTTGGCGTCCTTGCGTGAGCGCGGCCCGGTCGGGTGCGGCGCGTTCGACGCCCCGCTGATGCGGGCTCGAGCAGTGGATCAGGCGCCGCTGGGCAACAATCCTCGGTCGAATCCGGCGACCTACACAAAGGTCTTCGATCGGATCCGCGACGTGTTCGCCGACGAGACCGGACGGCCCGCAGCGGACTTCACCTTCAACCGGGCCGAGGGCGCTTGCCCCGCTTGCGAGGGCATGGGATCGGTCGCCGTCAGCATGGCCGAGCTGGCACCGATCTGGGTTCCCTGCGAAACCTGCGCCGGCAGCCGTTACCGGCCCGAGGTACTCGACGCGACCTGGGCGGGCCGGTCAATCGCCGACGTGTTGGGGCTCAGTGTCGACGTTGCCGCCGAGGTGTTCGCTGATCACCCGTCGGTGGCCCGAATCCTGCAGTCCCTACGGGAGGTCGGTCTGGGCTACCTCACCCTCGGACAGCCATCGCCGAGCCTTTCCGGTGGCGAGGCTCAACGCGTACGGCTGACCCGCGAGCTGGCCAAGGCCCGGGCCGGCGACCTGATCCTGCTCGACGAGCCCACCACCGGATTGCACCCTGGCGACCTTGATCGCCTTCTCACGGTCCTCGACCGGTTGACCGCCAACGACTGCACGGTGGTCGTTGTCGAGCACCAGCCAGATGTGATCGCTGCGGCCGACTGGCGCGTCGACCTCGGCCCGCGAGGCGGACCTGATGGCGGACGTCTGCAGTACTGCGGGCCTCCCGTCGCCGAAGAGCCGCCCACCGTACGACCACGCGCCGAGCCGAGCGCGAGAAGACGATCCAGCGATGCGATCCGGGTGCGGGGTGCCCGCGCCCACAATCTGCAGGGTATTGACGTCGACTTCACCAAGGGCGCGTTCACCGTGGTGACGGGCGTGTCAGGGTCGGGCAAGTCGTCTCTGGTTCGCGACGTGGTCGCGGCTGAGGCGACCCGGCGGCTGCTGGAGTGCCTGTCGGTGTATGAGCGTCAGTCGGTGCGCGAGGGACCAGAAGCCCCGGTCGACTCGCTGACCGGGCTCGGCCCGACCATGATCATTGACAGCGCAAGCACACTCGCACCGTCCTGGTCGTCGGACGGTAGAGGCGCAACGCGTGCCACGGTCGGGCAGGCCAGCGGCCTTGACCACCTGATCGCCGTCGTCCTCGCGCGCAGCGGCTCGCGCACATGTCTCGTGTGTGGCGGTGGCAACGTCCGCCGGACTTCGCCGACGGTCGACGCAGCGTGGAAGTGCGACGACTGTGCCACCGGCGCGATACCGCTCGAGCCGCGTCACCTTATGGGGTCGCCGGTTGCCATCTGCCCGCAGTGCCTGGGATTGGGTGTGACGCGGCAGTTCCGGTTCGACCAGTGGATCGCGGACCCGGATGCACCGATCTGCACCGGCTGCTTCCGCGGGAGTGGCGGCGGACCGTCGGCGATGTCGTCAGCATCGATGGCATTGTTCGGCTACTTCTGCAAGGAAGGCACCGGCGGCAACGCTTCGCTGCGCGCGTTCGCCGACCGACACGGGTTCGACCTCGCGACCACGCCCTGGTCCGAGCTGACCGAAGAAGCCCGCCAAGCGTTCCTGTTCGGCGATCCGTCGCCAACCACCGAATTCTCGCTGAACTCCTGGATCGGAATGAACCACTGGGCCCAGTACGACCTGGGCGGCGGACAGACCACGGCGGTCCCGTGTGCGGAGTGCGGCGGTCGACGACTGCGGGCGCCGTACCTGGCAATTCGGCTTATGGGTCATGACCGCAACGACCTCTTCTCAGCCTCATTCACCGAGCTCGCCGACGTCCTGGCGTCCTTGGACGAACCGGTGGACAAGCACGCGGCGGACGCCCGTAAGGCTGCCCTGCAGCGCCTCGGTTTCCTGGGCTCGGTCGGGCTTGGCTACCTCGATCTGAACCGGGCGGCCTGGACGTTGTCCGCCGGTGAAGCACAACGGATCAAGCTGGCATCGACCCTCGGCGGCGGTCTGATCGGCATGACCGTGGTCCTCGACGAGCCGACCCAAGGCCTGCATCCAGCCGAAGTCGACGCGCTCGCTCATACCCTGGCCGAACTGCGAGACGCCGGCAACACGGTGATCGCGGTCGAACACGACCCAACACTCATCCGCGCCGCCGACGATGTGATAGAGATCGGCCCCGGCCCGGGACGAGCCGGCGGTCGCCGGGTCGAACTCGACAGCCCTCAGTCCGTTACCCGGCCGGTGCTCGACCGAACGGTCTCGGTCCCCCGCCGCGAACACCGGATACCAAGCAGCTGGATGTACGTCACCGGCGCGCGGGAGAACAACCTCCACGACCTCAACCTGCGCATTCCGCTCAGCGTGCAGGTCGGCGTCTGCGGCGTGTCCGGATCGGGCAAGTCCTCACTCGTCGTCGACACCATCGCGCTGGGATTGGCGCGGCCCAGGACCAACATCCCTGGCAGTGGTGTGATCCGCGTCCAGCCCGGAGTCCACGACGACATTTCAGGTGCTCCGGGGCGAACCGTCCTGGCCGACCAATCCCGTGCCGAGATCACGTCACCGGGCATGTTCCTCGGGCTCATCGGCGCGATCCGGAAAGAGTTCGCTGCCACCGAGACCGCGATCGAACAACACATCACGATCAAGGACCTCAACTATCGCTGCGACGCCTGCAAGGGCAAAGGGGTCTGGCAGCAAGACATGGCATTCCTGCCGACGGTGGCCCAAACGTGCGACGCCTGCCAAGGATCCGGATATCCGCGTGAGGCCGCCACACTGCTCCACCGCAACCGGACGCTCGTCGACATCGAAGCCCTCACCATCGCCGAACTCGTCGGCGAATGGGGTGACATTGCCGCCGTGCGTCGGGTGGGCGGGGCGGCTGTCGAACTCGGGCTGGGTTACCTCGTCCTGCGCCAGCCCGGCTGGAGTCTGTCCGGTGGCGAAGCACAGCGGCTCAAGCTCGCCAAGGAATTGGCCCGCCCGACCAAGGCATCAGCCCTCTACGTTTTGGACGAACCCACCGTCGGTCTGCAGTCCACCGACGTCGCCGTCCTGGTCCGTGCACTCGACACACTCGTCGACGCCGGTAACAGCGTGCTGGTCGTCGAACACGATCCGGCATTCCTGGCGGCTTGCGACTGGCTCATCGAGCTCGGGCCCGGCGCGGGACCAGACGGCGGCAAGATCATCTTCGAGGGCCGACCTGAGCAGCTCGGCCAGGCGGACACCCCCACCGCGCCCTACCTGTCCGGGATGCTGTCATGAACATCAGCACCCTGCTCCTGGGAGATCCATCGCCGTCACTTCGGTGGCGTGCCGCCCGTGAACTCGACGGGGCCAGCGACGAAGACGACGACGTCACCTCCTGGCGTACCGAAATCGACCGAAGCGCAGAGGTCGATGCACTCGTCGCACAGCTCGCCGCAGCCGAGACCCAGCCCCACCTTGCTGGCTACCTGCTGTGCCAACTGGCCTACCTCGGCTATCGCGGGCCGGCCACCGCAGCCGCAGTCGAAATGATCTTCAGCCTCCAACAACCCGACGGCTCCTGGTCAGCGCCGCCCACCGGCCCCGGCCCGATCGAGGGGGCGCGCTTCATCACCATGCACACCGTCGTTCCGCTCCGCGGGATCGCGGCCGCCGGCTTCGCCGAAGACCCCCGTGCCGAGCACGCCTACGAATGGCTCCTCGGCGTCCGCCTCCCGGACGGCTCCTGGCCGGCCGGGCCCAAAGCCGACCTCGGACAGCCTGGTCGGCCCAGCCCACCGGAGAAGGAATACCGCCGTCTCCCCCGCGGGCTGGGATGCCGATCGGCGACCACCGGGGCCGTCGCCTGCCTGGCGATGCACCCCCAACGGCGTCGGACGGACGCCGCCCGGATCGGCGTCGACCACCTTCTGGCCCGCGAGACCCACGACGTGTCCACCCTCGGTTGGGAAGTCTCCCGCCTCGTCGGCCTCGAACGGCCTATGGGTCAGATCACCTTCTACGCCACCTTCGACCTGGCCTTCCTCCTCGACCTCGCCTCGCGATGCGGCATCTCCCCACAAGACCGCCGAGTCCGCGAACTGGTCGACTACCTGCAGACGCTGCGCGGCCCGTACGGACTGTGGCAACACCCCTCTCACCCACAACTGTCAGGCTGGCTGACTCTCGACCTCGAAACCAGTCTTCGCCGGTTGGACGACGGCGACTGGGTCGGCAACGAAGAACCTGCCGATCTCGCTCCGCACCGGCAGGGTCGACGGCGACACTGACCGGCCGCGGAACGGAGGTCGATGATCACGCCGAGCAGCACCTGGTGCGCCATATGTGGCCCAATGGAGGTTCGCAGGCGGCACGGCCGGCTACCGCCCGACAGCGGGCAGCTCACCGCGATCCTTCCCAGCGCGTCGCCGGGTGCCCGGATCGGATCCGTCGTGGTCACTGAACTTGATCATGGTCGAATCAGTCCGCAACAGCGTCGTGGGCGGGACCATCAGCGGGTGATTGTCTCTGCGCCCCTGCGGAGTCGCTGGTCGGGAGTTGGCGCATCGTTCGTAGCGGGCTGAGCAGTGCGAAGGTGGTTCCGGTCAACATGATCAGGCTGCTGATCACGAGCGTGCGACCTCACTGCGACAAGATCACCCAGGGTGTGATCGGACTGTTCGAGCTGACATTCCCCGACCGCGTACGCGGCTACTACCTGCGCGGCAGCCGCGCCAGCGATACCAGCATCACCGGAAGCGACATCGACCTCTTCGTGATCTTCAAGGACCGCTTCCTCGATGAAGCCGAGTTCTACCGGGCACACGAACTGGACACCTACTGCGAGCAAATCTCGCCCATCCTGCTCGAGTGTGTTCTGGTCGGGGAGCGCGGACTGCGCCGAAACATCTACCTAGCCCTCAACCTCAAGCTCTCCACCCGTTTGCTCTACGGCGAAGACATCCGCCCCGAACTGCCGCCGTTCGACCCGGCCAGCTACATACGCTCCGTCGCCCATACCCCGTACTTCAGCTACATGCACCCGCCCCAGCGCAAGAGCGCAGGCCATCTGACCTATCCGCTGCAACACATCGCGCCCGACGACATGTTCTTCGGCTACACCCAATGGAAAGTGCCAGCCGCAGACGGGACCGATCAACCCAGCACCAAACTCCTGGTCGCCTCGGTCGGCTGGACCGCTATCGCCATCGTGGCATTACGAACCGGCAAGTACGTCCGCGACAAGGCAGCCTGTGCCAACCTGTACCGCACCCTCATCGCCGACGAGTGGACCGACCTCGTCCTCGCCGTGCACGACCTGTGCCGCAGCCGGTGGCACTACCAGATCCCCGACAACGACACCGACCAGCAGACCCTCCGAGAACTGTGCAACCAGGCCTTGCACTTCCAAAACCACTACCTGACGCTCTATCGCAAGTAACAGCTCGACGAGCTGGCTTCCGGCGACCCCGAACGACAAGAACTCGCCACCCAACGACTACACCAGATCACATATCCCGACGAAGAGGTCCAATCGGCCCTGGCCTCGGCTCGACCCAGCTGACGGGGAGCCGTCGTCGTTCTCCTGCAACACGGCGGACCATCCCTCCTGCGGACTGCGGCTGCCGTTGCCATGGTCAGGATCGGCATCCCACAAGGACTCCGCACCCGATGCATCACCCCGGCCAGCGATCACGAAATCGGGCGCGGCAGCAGAACACACCGCCTGGAAGCCGTTCCTCACCGACCAGCAAGATCACGACCAGGCACGTGTCAGCAACCGGATCGGGATCCGGGCAGGCTGAACGGGCCTGCAGGTCGATCAGGGCGGGTCGTTGCCGACCAGCCCGTCGATCGCCTCGCGGATGATCGAGGTCTGGCCGGTGTGCAGCAGGTTCTCCTCCAGGATGTCGACCAGCCGTCGCCGGCGGTTGACCACATAGCCGGGGTCGTCGGTGCATTGGACGTCGAGGCCGCCGTCGGCGACCAGTCCGGTCCACTGCTGCCGGCAGCGCGCGATCGTGCCGTACCAAAGCTGGTAGAGCTCCTCAGGCGGCAGCTTCGGCGCCTCCTGCCATTCGGCGTCGTAGTGCGGTTCGCCGTCGTTGCCGATCACCGGCTGGCCCGGCTCCCGACCGGCCGCAGCCGCCGTCCACATCTCCTCGACCTTGGCCAGATGCACCATCGTGCCGGCAACCGTCACGCCCGACGGCCGATGTTTGGTCCCCAACTGCTCGGAGGTCAGACCCCCGGACTTCCAGGCAAACTGCCGATGCACTCGGTCGAGGGCGAACAGGAGCATTGCGCCTTCGTCGCCGGTACGACAGTCCTCCAGCGGTATGTCGGTGTAATCCATCCCGGTGACGCTACTCCGCGCCACGGGTCAGGGCGCGCGACAACGAATCGGGCTGCCGGTGACCACGCACGGTTGGGCTGCCTCGATCAGGCATCTGCGGCGCCTCGAAGTGGGTGCAAGACTTCAGCTGTGCTGAACGCTGACGAGACTCACCGATGAACATCCCGCCCGAGACCTATATCCGGGTAGCCGCCACAGACCTCGGCGACTTCTGCCGTCGACTGGGTCGAGCCGCAGGCCTGCCGGCGGCCCGGGCCGACCTGCTCGCCGATTTGCTGATCGCCAACGACCTGCGCGGCGTGATGAGTCATGGCACCCAGCAGCTCGCCACGTATGCCAGGTTGCTGCGGGACGGGAGGCTCAACGCCCTATCTGCGGTGGCGACCGTACAGGAGACACCTACCAGCCTGCTCGTCGACGGTGACGGTGGCCTGGGCTACTTCCCCGCATACGACGGCACCCAGCGAGTGATCGACAAGGCCTTGGCTTCCGGTATCGCCGTACTGGTCACTCGCAACCATGGGCACTTCGGGGCCGCCGGCTTGTACTCCAGGCTCACGCTCTCCCACGACCTGCTCTGTTTCGTCACCTCAGGCCACCAGCTCCACCTGAAACCCGGCGATCAGGTGTACGCCGCCGCCGGCGGCTCGCCGATGTCGTTCAGCGCGCCCACCGCCGAGGAACCGCCCCTGGTGCTCGACTTCGGAGCCATGCACGACCTCTACGACGGGTCTTCTCGGGATCTGCTCGCTGAAGTGGCGCCGGGACTGGTCCACCGCAGCATCGGCATGGGCATGGTGTGCCAGAGCTGGGGAGGACTGCTGGCGGGCGTGCCGATCGATCCGTCGCGGACCGAGCGGCGCTGGCCCGGAGCCAACCAGGGCTCCATGGTCGTGGCGATGCGGATCGATCTGTTCATCGACCCGGCGACCTTCAAGGCTGAGATGGACGAATACGCCCGGACGGTCCGGACACTGGTACCGGTCCCGGGGTCAAGCGGCAGCTACCTACCCGGTGGCCCAGAGGCGGCCAAGGAGACCACCTACCTCGCCGACGGCATCCCGGTCGGGGCAGAGCACCGCCAACTGCTGGAGGACATCGCCGCCGAGTTCACCATCACTGTGCCCTGGTAGCCAACCCAGATCAGGGGACGGCATAGCCATGATCATCCGACCATGATCAACCACCGCGTCCGCAAGGGACTTGCACTTGATCAAGATCAACCGTGTCCGATGGGATCGCTGAAACTGGCAGCCCGTTCAGCGTTTTCCGTGACGACGAATGCCAGGTCTTGCTGGACTGATCTTGGTCAGCGAACAGCCCAACCGTGCCGAGGGCCGCGATCCGCGGGCGAAGACGCAAGATCACGACCAGGCATCGTCACCGGTAGCGGATCCGGCATACCGGAGATCGGCCTTCTGGATACGGTCGGCGTGCTGGGCAACCATCCTGCACGTGGCCAGGCTTCCATCGAACCAGCAGTCTTCGTCAAACTCGCGGATGGAATCGATCGGCACCGACTCGACCGGAAGATCCTGCGCCAACCTCCAGAGTCGTTCGGTCAGGTAGAACGCCCGGCCACCGGGCACGGCGCGCGAGTGTCGTTCAGGCATCGCACCATCATGACGGGTTGACCGACTCGTTGTAGGGCGGCGAAGTCGGCACCCGCCAGGTGTCCGTCGGCGACGACTCGACAGAACTGCGCCTGCACGGAATCGCGAACCGGTAGCCGGCGCCTCATGTGATTGTCCCCAGTCAGCGACCATTCGAAGGCCGTCGTACGACTGAATGCGGAACGGCCCGGTCGTCAGAACAGCGGGAGGGCGTGCTGTAGCCGACTGCCCGCGACGCCAGTCAGTCGAAACGTCACCATGATCAACAACACCGGTCGGTCTGCCGCCTGAACACGACTGGACATGATCAAATCCCGGCAGCATCGTCGCAGCATCTCCGGATCACGGGTGGCGGTCGACAACCGTAGGTCGGTGCTCCACTGGCCGCGGTCGGCGTAGGTGATCTGCACATCGATGTGATGGGTGACAGCCTGCCCATCGTGCGATGCGGCGAGTCGCTGCAATGCAAGTTCGATCACGTCATCGGCGTGAGCCTGAATCTCGGGCCAGCGACTCGACGGGTGCATCGCGGTTCGGGACGCCGACACGGTACGCCGCGGGCCGAGCTGGCGGACCGTCGCGTCGTCGGTCGCGTCCCGGATCGACAGCAGCCGGCGCGCCATCGCCGTACCGACCACCGCCCTCAACGAGGCCTCGTCGAAGCTCACCAGTTCCGCGACTCGGGTGATGCCGACGTCGGCGAGCCGGGAGGCGGTCGTCGGGCCGACGCCCCACAGCTCGTCGATCGTCAACTTCGGCCGGAGGCGGCTCTCCTCGGCTTCGGTGATCACCAACAGGCCATCGGGTTTGGCCCGACGGGAGGCGAGCTTGGCCAGCAGTTTGGTCCGTGCCACACCCACCGTCACGGGCAGCCCGAGCTCGTCGCGGGCAGCGTGGCGGATGGCCGTTGCAGAGGCAACCGGATCGGCGTCGCCGACATCAATGAAGGCCTCCTCCATCGACCCGGGTTCGACCTGGACGGCGAATCGCCAGAACATCGCCATCAAGGCCTCGCCTGCCGACTGATAGTCGGCCTGCGGTGGGAGCACCACCAGGTCCGGGCACAGCTTGAGCGCCTGCCGCAGCGGCATCGCGCCGTGCACTCCGCGAGCTCGCGCCGAGTAGGTGGCCGACATGACGATATGCGTCGCCACGGCCACCGGCTGCCCGGCCAACTCAGGTCGGCGCCGCAGTTCGACCGACGCGAAGAAGCAGTCCGCGTCAGCGTGCAGGAGGCTCATCCCCCAAGCCTGCCGCCGACGTCAGACACCGGCGGTCGACAGTCGCCGGCCACGGCGGCTCAAGAGATCGTCGGCGGAGTCGGGTGTGGGATCGCCTGTCCCGTTGGGATCACCGACCGGGCGGCCGTCAGGTCGATATTGTGCGGACCATGGCCGAAGACTGGCTGTCCGAGACCCGCTCCTCCTACGACACCGACGCGTCCGGCTATGCCCTGAAAGTAGATGGACTGCTCGCGGGGAACCCGTACCTGCGCGCAAGCCTGGCACTGTTCGCTCAGTTGGTACACGACGTCGGAGACGGGCCAGTCGCCGACGTCGGATGCGGCCCTGGCTACGTCACCGGCCACCTCAACGGCCTGGGTGTGGACGCGTTCGGCATCGACCTTTCCCCCGAAATGATTGCCATCGCACGGCGTGACTACCCCGGCTTGCGATTCGAGGTCGGGACGATGACCGACCTCGATCTGGCCGACGATTCGGTTGCCGGCATCGTCGCGTTCTGGTCGGTGATCCACGTGCCCGACCACGCCGTACCCGGTGTGTTCGAACAGTTCCACAGAGTGTTGCGGTCAGGGGGTCCGTTGCTGGTCGGCTTCCATGTCGGCCAGCGGACGCGCCACACAGCAGAGGGCTATACGGGTCGCCCGATCAACATCGACAGCCACTACCGGCGGCCGAGCCAGATCGCGGGCTGGCTTCGTGACGCGGGATTCAGCATCGAGGCCGAGCTGGTCATGAGACCGGACGAAGACGTCCCAGGGGCCATCACCTTCGCACACAGTCGGGCCTGACCAAACCCGGCTCCAGACTGCCGTCCAGCGCCGGGAAGACCGGGTCTGCGCAACGTGATTCATCGGGCTGCACTGGTCGTTCCACCGGTCACCGCAGGGCGTTCTTCCGCACATGTCCAGACCGGGACTTTGGTCACCGGAACACACCAGAAGGTTTCGCATCGGACGGGCGAGGGGTAACTATGTGCCTAGATGCCGTCTCGGGGGCTCGTCCTTGACCGAGCAAGGAAGTGACGGGGTGAGACGGCGTTCGTCATTGCATGCGACCCGAGCTCAGTTCTTCGAGCTTCGGATCGACCGCAAGGGCTGTGACCCGCGCACCCATATTCCCTGGTGCGCGGGTCACAGCCTTGTCCGGCCGGCCCAGCGCCCGCGGCGCGGCCCATCGCGAGGTCCGTGAAAAGCTTGGCGTCTTGCTGACCGATCCGTTCGAAGAACTTGGCGTGTTCGGTGGCTCGTCCCTGTACACCGTGGACTACCCCGGCTGGGGGCCAACCACGTACGAAGTCACGATGTTCGCCACCATCAGTCGCAGAAGGTCCGAGCACCAAGATCACGACCAGGAATCGTCGCCGCAGGCGAATGCATAAACCTGGCAGGTCGCACGTACCACCCATCTGCAGCGGACGTGTTCCAGACGCGGGCGGGCAGAGACCGAGTCAGCTACTTCCTCGACCGATCTGGTCCACCGGCCCACCTGATGTTCAATCCTCGAGGAGGAGGGTTCTCCAACGATCCGGGACGTTGCTCGAGAAGAAACGCATGACTTCCAGCAGCCTTGCTCCTCTCGGCGCGGACCAGTTGCGCGCCTCGGAGGTGGACTGCCTGCCGAGCAGTTTGGACAAGGCAAAGAACAGCTGGTACCACAACACACTCGCCTCGAGCGAGACATCGGCGCCACCAGCGGCGGCCGTCCCCTGCTGGCCGGCAACATTCCGATAAACGTCCACTACCTCAGGAAGCGTTGAAGTTCGGAAACTTGCTAGGTCACGCGCGGCCTCGCCCCAACAGGCGGACCCCCAGTCAATGATCGCGGTCACATCTCCGGAATTGTTCACGATCAGATTCGATGGCATGACATCCCCGTGAAGGAGCACAGGATCCGAGCTACGCGCACCCTGCGCCTCCAAATGGCGAAACCACCGCTGCAACCACGCCGCTTGGGTGCTCCCGATCTCGCCGGCGCTCGTCAATCGATCGAGCAGACGCTCGCCCGAGAACTCCGCCGTCTCAACCCCGCGGATCGGCGACTCAGGGCCCCTCTGCACCGAATGCAGCTCGACAAGATCTCAGACAATGACCCATAGGTTCGCTTGCCGCCATCCGCGAACGAAGCCATGTCGTCGTTTGTTCGTCCGTGCAGCCGCTCCAACACCACGTAGGTCACGTCGGCAATTGCGTGTCCTGGATCGAAGCTAACAAGTTTGGAAGTCGGTATCCCTCGATCCAGGACGAAGGGGATGACTTCGGCCTCCTTCGAGAGCCGCTGCTCAAACTCTCGTCTTCTTGGCAGTCGAAGAACCAGCTCGCTGCCCAGAAGGATCGTCAGATTCACCTGCCCCTGGCGCGGAGCGATGGACACGTCCCGATCTGCGACGCCGAAGCCCTTGGCGATGGCGCGAACACTGTCACGAAGCGCCGCCGGAATTGCAGAAGCAGTCGCCACGTCACTCTTCTCGCCTGGTCCGTCGCCGCCTCAGGTCAGGCCATGGGAACCACAGCGGCGTGCAGCAGACCCTACCGACCCAGCGCCGCACGCACCGTCCGACCTCCACCAGTCCTGATGGCACCTGCCAACCTGATTCAGTCCAAGCCACGCGAAAGGACTGCGGCTGTTTGCGGATGATCACCCGACCTGGAGGCCTACCTGCCCGAAAGTCGATCGACAGCAATCACGCGCCCGGTCAGTTCGCGAACCCGGTTGTCCAGGTGCTCTTGCGCGTTGGGAAGTGTCGTCGCGGCCATGAACCGGGCCAGGTCGAGGGCGACCCAGGCAAAGCATGCCCGCAGCACACCTGAACCGGCGATACCGACAGCCGTTTCGACCAGGAGCTCCAACGCACCAGGATCGATCCGTGAATGATCGAGCAAGGTGGCGTAGTCGAACACACGCGTTCCGCTGCCAATCGCCTCGATATCGATCACCCCAGCCACCGTGCCGTGCTGGAACAAGATGTTGGCCAAGCGGAAGTCGCCGTGGACCATATCGGCCCGTGGCCAGGCAATCTCACCGGCCAACGGATCCAGCAGCCGATCACACGCGGCGGCGAGGTCCTGACCGGCATCGCCGGCAGCGACTGCACCAGCCCGCAGAGCGGGTAGCCCCGACGTGACTTCCGCAGCGAGGAAGTCGCTCCAGCAACGATCCGGATCAGGGTCCAGATCCCGCTGGAGTTCAAGGACCTTGATCAGCTCCCGGGCCTCGGCGACGCCAATCACGTCGAGCACCTGGCCCTCGACGACCTCCTGGACCTGGTATCCGACCCCGGTCGGTGTCTGTCCGACAGTCGTCCAGGCCGGCGTCGGGTAGCCCACAGAGCGAACGCTGGCGACAGCTAGGTCGGCCCGCAGCACCTGATTCGTCCAGTCCGGCGTGGCCGCAAGTTTGAGCACCGCTGAGATTCCTTGATCAGACTCCAGGCGCCAGGCTCCCGACTGCGCACCGCCGACCAAACGCCTCGACAGCCGCCATGCCGCACCGGTTCTGTCGTTAGCATCCTGAACAGCCAGAACCGCTGAGTCATCCATGCGCACAGCGCAAACGATGCTCAGCACTGCCAGGGATCGCAAATGCTTACGCCACCCACGCCGCAGGAAAGGTCCACGACCTGGCCCGTCCGAGCGACCGTCACGACCGCCGAGCTGCGTGGCGACGGACATTGGCCCGCCATCGGAAGCGTGGCCCGGCACAACCTCTCGTGATCGCGTTGGACTCACAGGTGCAGCCGTGGATTGGACTTCGGTAGGCCTTCCGTAGGTCCGCACCGCTAGGTCGTCCATCGAGGAATCTCACCCGTCGGTGAGGAATTCGGCGAGCAGCCCGTCGGCGGCGTGCCGGGCCGCCTCAGCGCAGTTCCGGGTGAGGTCGTCCCACGCGGCCGTGCTTGCGTCGGCGTGATCAAGTTCGTCGACTGCGTCGAGTAACTCGGCCTGCAACGGATCGAACACCTGACGCACCCGGGGTTGGCGGTCGGCGTAACTGACACCGTCATGATCACCACAGACGGCCTCCAGCAGCAGCTGGAACGCCCACCAGTAGGACCCGTCCGCCGGCTCGTCCGGCGGGGCCGACTCCGGGCACGGGCCGGCACCCGCGGCTGCTCCGCTGGTTCCAAGCCCGGAAGGCAGTTCCGACCCGGCGACCGCGACCGGTATGTAGATGCTGGTGCACGGTGTGGTGGCGGCCCACCACCAATAGGCATGCCTCGCTTCCGGCACGGCGATCACCGAGGCCGCGGTGTTGCCCCAAGTGAAACCTGCCGGACTGGCATGCATACACAGTGTCAGGAAGTCCGGTCGGGCGGCGTTGAAGGCCGGACCGGCAAGGAAGGTCTGCTCGTAGTGATCGGTCAGCACCGTCCGGGCGTCGGCCCAGTCGACCCCGGCGGTTGTCGCGGCCGAGTCGAGCAACTGCCGGGATCGTTGCAGCCGGATATGGGACAGCTGCAACGGCGTGCCGGGATCGGTGATCGCCTCGGCGACATCCAGTCGTGGACCCGAGCCCGGCCATCGATTCGCCCGCGCCCTGTGCTCCAGCCCGGCGGAGAGCCTGGTCCAATCGGTACGGATGGTCGGCTCGTTGGAGATCGCCGCAGTGCCCGACTCCACACGGCGCACGGCCCAGTCCCGGCCACTGGTCTCCAAGACGTAGGCATCCTGCGGGTCGGCGATCGCGTACGCATTGTCATAGGCGGCTGCGGCCCGGTCCCGACCGACGGTGCCGGCACCCCACTGTCCATACCGCTCCAGCAAACCGGTGATCACCTCCACGGCCTCTGCCGCCGTACCGCCCCGTTCCACGCCAAGCCGAAGCAACTCCATGCCCAACAGGCCTGGAGCGGGTCGCTCGGTGCCCTCCGCGACGGCCCGGCGATCGGCAGTTGCGGTCGCGGCCAGATCCCGGGTGAAGAGCGCCTCGTTGCCGATCACCACCCCCTCGGAGTTCATGCCGATCTCATGGCCCCAGCACCAGTACGGCGACGAGGCGATGTGGTCATACGTCTGGTCGGCGTCGGGAATGTCCAGGTACGCCAACTGCAACCTGCCGCCACCCGACCGAGCCGGAACGCGCCGCAACGGCTGGCACTCCCGTACCGGCCGATCACTGTTCTTACCGAAGAGCAGCCGGTCCCCTGCCGCGGCATCCGGCATCACCACGAAGCTGTCACAGCTCCAACTGGACGACGGCGTTGTCATGGATCGAACCTAGTGTCCACAACACCGGATCCGAGCAGGAGTACCGCATTTGCCGGGTGCTCTCCCCGGTCGATACGCGCCACAAAGCAGGCGGACTTCCTGCGATCGCTCGGCGACCGGGCATTCCGGTTGGGCGCTGCGGCTTTGTGGGGTTCACCCGATCCCGGTGGCCCACTGCTCGCCCGCATCTCGTTCGAGTGCCTTGAGATAGACGCTGAGCTTGCCGTAGAAGATGTAGACAGCCTCCCGGTAGACCTGGAATTGGACGAAGGGTGAGGCGATGAAGCCGCCGCCGCGGTCGATCCGGTCGATCTGCAGTTCTTCCTCGGTGAAGCGATCAAGTGCGGCCTTCATGGCGTCGTCCTGGGCTTTGAACCACGCTTGCACGTTGGCGATATTGATCGGCGCCGGAGGCGGTAGTTGGCGGTGGCTCCAGTCGAGGGTGAACGTCTCGAACGAGTGCGTGTAGACGCCCTGCAGGTCTCCCATCTCGACCAGCAATCCGCCGAGTGTCGGATTCTGGCCGGGCATCTCCTGGTCGAGATCAGCGTCGGTGACCACGGTCAGCAGATGGTCGCGCATGTTGTGGTGCGGGCGAATTTCCTCATCGAACAAAGGGTTCATCGTCGGCGTGCCTGTTCGGTCTGACCATGGGCAAGTTCGGGCCGAAGTCCGGTGTCGGTCGGCCGGACCTCTCGGTGCACAATCCAACGGTGCTTGCCGATCTGGCGGACTCGCTGGAATCCGTAGTCCTCATACAGCTCCACACTCATCTCGAACAGGAACCGGCCATGAGCGACGCGGCCGGCCGTCACCTCGGGCAGTGCCTCAACCAGACCCCCACCGGCCTGCGCGATCAAGTCCAGCGATCCTTCCAGCGCGGCCCGCCCGATCCCCTGTCGGCGGTGCTTGCTGTCGGTGTAGTAGCAGGTGATGCGCCAGTCCGGCTGCGGCGGCGGATCCTCGTTGTATGCGCGCCGGTTGTGCTCGATGATCGGCTGCTCCACCAACTCCGCGAACCCATCCCAGGTCGACGCGTCGAGAGCACGAACCGTATAAGCCTGCGTCATGCCATCAGTCATCAGACACCTCGCCCGTTGTCGACAAGCACTGTCAAGCAGTTCAGGCCACGTCACACATAGCCTGGTGATGCTGATTCAGATTCCCAATCAGGGACCCTAGCGGGGGCTGCCAAGACGTGTCCACGAGTCCGGCGGCGCCGGACGTGCGCTCGAGACTCGCACCGAGCAGGCCTCACCCGATCGAGGATTGTCGGTAGGAGAGAGGAAGCTGCTGCGGTGAGTTATGCCAAGGCAGACGACGGTTCGCGGATCTGGTACGAGGTTCAGGGCGCCCTGCCCGGCGTGAGGACTCCACTGGTCCTGGTTCAGGGCCTCGCGCTCGATCACCACGGTTGGGACTCCGCGATCTCGGACTTCGACGATCGACCGGTGATTCTGCTCGACCACCGAGGTACGGGCGGGAGCGATGACCAGTTCACGGACGACTGGTCGACGCGTGATTTCGCGCGAGACATCATCGCTGTCTTGGACGCGGCAGGGGTTGCGCGCGCGCACGTCTATGGACATTCGATGGGCGGGCGGATCGCGCAATGGCTCGGGGCCCGGCATGCCGACCGCGTCGTCGCACTGGTCCTCGGAGCGACCTCGGTCGGCGACTCGGGCGGCATTGCGCGCTCGGCGCGCGCATCGGAGGTCTTGGCTTCGGGCGACCCGACGGGGTTGACCACTCTGTTCTACCCAGATGCCTGGCTCGCTGATCATCCGCGCGAGGCCCGACGGGTGCTTCCCTCGGCGGCCTCTGCCAGCGCGATGCGCGCGCATTTGTCAGCGGCCAACAAGCACGACGGCCCGCACCCTGGCAATATCACGGTTCCGACGCTGATCATCCAGGGCACGGACGACGAACTGACCGTTCCGGACAACGCGCGGTTGCTCGCATGTCACATCGATGACAGCTCACTGGAACTCCTCGACGGACAGCGCCACGTGTACTGGATCGATCGGCCCGATGCCCACGAGACCGTCGGACGCTTCCTGCGTCAGCATGACCACCCATCCGATGATCAATCCCCGTGAATCGGACCACCATGATCGTGGCGGATGGTCCAGCAGAGCAGCAGGCACATGAGCCGCCACAGTCCCGCGAGAGTCCCCGGCACACATCCGGCGAAACGTGGACGATTCGACACCTTCCGCTCGGCTCAGGAACGGCCGACGCGATGATTCGGGTCCACCGGATCGAGGGAGCGAAAGGTTAATGTGACCGGGCCCGCCTCTCCGAACGCACGTCCTCACCTCTGGAGCATGCCGACCCGATGCCCGCGTCGAACCCGCACCGTCATCGTCTCGCCGACGCCGACCTCGTACGCCCACGCCGTCGACCTCGTGCCGTCCTTGCCGGGCTCGCCGGCCTGCTGCTGATGTCGGCGACTGCTTGTTCACACACCGACGGCGGTCTGCAGGCCAGTCCGGCGCCGTCGGGAGCCGACTGCACGGTGGCCAAGCTGCCGTTGAAGAACCCGGGCCGGTTCACCGTGGCCACCGACGAACCCGCGTACGAACCCTGGTTCGACGACGACAATCCCAACAACGGCAAGGGATTCGAGTCGGCTGTCACGTTCGCGGTCGCCCGGCAGTTGGGCTTCAGCGCCGAGCAGGTCGACTGGGTCCAGGTCCCGTTCAACGCCGCCATCGCACCGGGCGAGAAGACCTTCGATGTCGATATCGATCAAGTCACCATCACCGACCAGCGACGGCAGAATGTTGATCTTTCCGCGCCCTATTACTCGACATCGCAGGCGGTGATCGCCTTGGAGGGCAGCAAACTGGCCGGGATCACCACCGTGGCCGAGCTGCGGGGCGCAAAGCTCGGCGCCCAGGCGGACAGCACGAGCCTGGCGGCGATCAATGAGGAGGTCAAGCCCGAAGTGCCGACGGCGGTCCTCGACACCAACGAAGCCGGAGTGAAGGACCTGCAGGAGAAGCGAATCGACGGACTCGTGGTCGACCTGCCGACCGCGATCCAGATGACCTCCGGTCAGGTGGATGGTGGCCTGCTGGTTGGCCGGCTGACCCCGGCCGACGGAAAGCTCGAAGAGTTCGGCATGGTGCTGGATCGCGGCAGCAAGCTCACCGGCTGTGTGAATCAGTCGATCAACAAGCTTCGCGACAACGGCACCCTGGCCAAGCTGGAAGGTAAGTGGCTGGATCTGCCGGATGTGCCGGCGCTGCGCTGATCAGGGCAGATGATCATCGGAAGTTGATCATCGGATGACCATGATCATTTCCTGCGAATGGGCGCCATCCGCTTGGTGAACTCCTTCACGAAGGCATCCCGTACGGCATTGGTGTCCACCGCGCCGGTCTGGGTCAGCAGCTGCCCGCCGGCCATCCGCTGACAGACGACCAACCAGGCCTGGCCGAGCGCGAAGGTGAACGACGATGCCACCGCTGCGCCGATCACCCCGCCGGCCAAACTGCCTGCGCCCGGCACCATCTTCAACAGTCCGGTGAAGGCGGCCCGACCACCTTGGGTCGCAGCCGTCGTCGTCGCGACGGCCATCAACGCGGCCCGCTCGATCCTGATCTTGTAGATGTGGGCGATCCGCGCCATCAGACCCAGCTGGATCGGCACCAACATGGCCGCGTCGGAGAACGGGATCGGCACCGCAGCCGCGGTCGCCGCACTGCCCGCGGCCAGCACTATGTCCCGTTCCGCCGCCCACGCCTTCCGCTTCTGGTCGATCGTCTGGGCGGCGGTGAGGGCGAGCTCAACGCCCTCCGGCGCCACGCGAAAGGAGGCATCGAGGACCTTCATCAGGCCGTGCACCGGAGTCTGGGTGAACGGGTCGTGCTTGGCATTGGTGAGGAACGGGAGTCCGTCGACGATCGGCAGCCCCATCGACCGGATGTGTTCGGCAAGCGCGACGGCGTCGGGATGGAAGTGACCGTCCCGCATCGGCACCTGGGTCAGCACCATGATCACCGGCAGGCCCAGCTTGTCCAGCCGACGGACGAAGTCGGCCTCGGCCTCCTCGAAGCGGCGATCCAGCCCGCGTACGCAATACCAGGCCAGATGGATCTGGTCACTCAACGGCTGCTTGCGCATCAGCTTGATCGCCTTGTCCAGCTCGGACAGGATCTCCCGATCGTCCTTCCCGACCTCCATGCCCTGGGTGTCGACGATGCCCAGATGGCCGACCCGGTCGATGTAGATCCGGCTGCCTTTGGTGACCGGGGCACCGATTCCGGTGGCCGCCACCTCCTCGCCGAAGATCGCGTTGATCAGCGTCGACTTGCCGACGCCGGTCTTGCCGAAGATGGCCAGGTTGAAACGCCCGATCGCGTCGTGCTGCTTTTCGAACTGCGCGCGAAACTCGCTTGAGAACCAGTCGGAACCGGAAGGCACTGCTGTCTCCTCGAAGTCGGGCCGCACAGTTCCGGCCACCGCGACCAGAGTACGGGCGTGCCGAAGGGTCGACCGCGCGCTCGCGCCGACCGGGGACCCAGGGTCAGGCGCGCGCGCAGGTCAATCACCCGTAGGTATAGCTTAATCATCCGTCCGGATGATTAGTGCTACAGTCGCGACGTGACGAAACGGCCGGCGGGGCGTCGTACCCCCACCCCAGACGCCCGGATCCGCGACGCCGAGCGCACCAAGAGCCGACTCATCGATGCCGCCTTCGACGAATTCGCCGCCCATGGGTACGCCGGTGCCCGGGTCAGGGACATCGCCGACCGAGCCGGCGTGAACAAGCAGTTGATCAGCTACTACTTCGGCGGCAAGGAGGGACTGTTCCGAGCGCTCACCCAGCAATGGCATTGGTTCGAGGACGAACTGCACGATCGCAGTCCGACCCTGGCCGAGCTGGCGGTCGGCTATCTGCGCCGCGGGCTGGCCGATCCACGCGGCACCCGGCTCTCCCTGTGGCAGGCGATCTCGGAACCATCGAAGGCCGCCGACCCTGATGATCAGCAACGAGCCGCCACCGATCTGGAACGACTGCGGGATCGTCAACTCGCCGGAGAGTTGCCACCGGATCTCGACCTCGCCTCGCTCCAGATCGCCATCACCGGCATGGTCGTGGCGCCGGTGATCTTCCCCGACCTGGTCCGCGACCTCACCGGCGACAGCGCCGACTCCGAAGAATTCGCCGACCGCTACGCCGACGCCCTGACCAAGATCATCAACCGACTCCGGTCCGACCCGGACTCCCCCACCTCCGTTGACGAGAAAGGCCATTCGTGACCGTCCTGATCACCGGCGCCCGTGGCGCCATCGCCCGTTCCCTGCTTGATCAACTCCGCGCTGCCGAGATCCCTCACAAGATCGCCAGTCGGACGCCGCTGGACGGCGCGACGGTGATCGACTTCACCAAGCCGGCCACCCTGGCGGCCGGCCTGACGGGCGTCGACCAGATCTTCCTGTACGCCGCCGACGGTGTGTCCGAGCTGGCCGCCGCAGCTCGCGACGCCGGCGTACGGCGGTTGGTTCTGGTTTCCTCCCTCTCGGTCGAATACCCGGACCCGCAGGACCATCCGATCGCCGCCCATCACTTCGCCGCCGAACGCGCAGTCCGGGCCTCCGGCCTGGAGTGGACCGTGCTCCGTCCGGGCGCATTCGCCGCCAACAGCGGTTTCTGGGCCGATTCGATCAAGTCCGAGCGCATTGCCCGGATCGCCTATCCGGAGGCGAAGCTCAGCTCCATTCACGAGGCCGACATCGCCGACGTCGCGTTCGCCGCGCTGACCGAGGACGGCCATCAGGGCAAGGCGTACGCCCTGACCGGGCCGGAGTCGCTGTCCCAACGGCAGCAGGCCGAGCTGATCGGTCAGGCCATCGGTCGGCCGATCACGGTCGAGGCACTGGATCGTTCGGTGGCCGAGCGCTTCCTTCCTGCCCCGGTGCTCGATCTTTTCGAATCCAGTCAGGACGAGCCGGCCGCGGTCGGACCGTGCTCGGTCGACATCACCGGTCGCCCGTCTCGTACGTTCGGGCAGTGGGCCGCCGATCACGCCGACGACTTCCGCTGACGACTGGGTACACGCCCGGGTTGGCGAGTCCGTCAGCCCTGAGCCCGGCGGCGGCGCTTGCCCTCGTGCATCGCCGCCACCCGGGCGATCGGGATCTGGTGTCCCTGGGCGATCAGATGGTCGGGCAGTCGCTGGGGTGACGGCATCGTTCCTCGCCAGGGATCGCCGACCTCGGCCCGGTCCAGCAAGTCGGGCACCGTACGGATGGTGAAGTCGGCCGGCCGAGCCGCGGCCAGTTCCGACCAGGCCAGCGGGTACGACACCGGCAGCCCGGGCCGGACCCGCGGACTGTAGGCCGCGGCAACCGTCGCACCGCCGGCTCGGGTCGAGTCGACGAACACCTTGCCGCCGCGTTCGTCCTTGACGTAGGCGACGGTGGCGTGCTCGGGATCGTGCTCTGCGGTGCGCTGCGCGATCGCCCGGGTGGCCGCGGCGACGTCCTCGACCCGATGCTCCGGATCGAGGGGCAGCAGGATGTGCACGCCCTTCGAGCCGCTGGTCTTCAACGCGGCTTCCAGTTCCAGGTCCTCGAGCACCTCCCTGACCGCGCCGGCGACCGTGATCACCGCGTCGAAGTCGGCATCCTCCGGCGGGTCGAGATCGATGATCAGCATCGTCTGGCGGCTCTGCCGATCCATCAACGCCGGATGGAATTCGATCGCGCGTTGGTTGGCCAGCCAGAGCAGCGTGCGGCGATCCGCGCAGACCGGGTAGTGCACGGTCCGATGCGACGCCTCCGACCACTGATCGGTCCGCTCGATCCAGTCAGGCGCGTACTGCGGCAGGTTCTTCTGCATGAAG
>DATCVL010000065.1:0-7164 GCA_036566865.1 Microlunatus sp. | reverse complement strand
TGGTGTCCAGCTTCTCGCCGATCTTGCCCCCGATCCGGGTATTGGTCTCGGAGTAGAGACCCTCGGTCGGATCGGGAGTGCCGTCCGGAATGACCGACTTCATCTGCTCGTACTGGCCCTTGATCGTGTCCTCGGCACCCGGCAGATACAGCACCGGCGGGGCGTCGGCGAGGTACTGGATGCCGAGGAAGGTCTCGCCGACCTTGCCCTGATCCTGGACCGGATCGGTGCCTTCCAGCTTGTAGTTGCGGTTGGCGATGCCGTACTTGCGGAACAGGTATTCCTCGGTGCCGAAGGGCGCCGCCAGCCAGTTCATCACCGACAGCAAGGTCTTCGCCCGGTCGGCGCTCTCCTTGTTGATGCCGACGATGCTGTGCGTCGGCGAGCGCAGCCAGATGCTGCCCTTGCCCCCGTCGAAGCCGGGGAAGCCCATCGCCGACAGCGCGAAGTCCTTCACGCTCGTGCTCTGTGCGTAGTAGGCCGGCCATGCGCTGTACGAGTCACCGGTCAGGTAGGTCGTGCCGGACATGAACCACTGCTTGTACTGATTGGCATTGGCAGCGAACGAGTCCGGTGCGATCACGCCGGCCTCGACCGTCTTGCGACTGGCGTCCAGGGCGTCCTTGATCTGTGGCGACTCCCACTTGCTGGTGAGCTTCCCGCCTTCCTCGGCCCAGCCGTTCGGTACCTTGAGCATCTGCATGACGTAATTCGTCGGCGCCTGGGAGAGTGCCCAGACGTTCTTCTTCGGGTTCGTGATCTCCTTGCAGAGATCGAAGAAGTCGGAGAAGTCGGACGGCTCGGTGTCGATCCCCAGCTTGCTCAGCAGATCATCGCGGCGGTAGATGATCGTGCTCTGCAGGGCGCCGCGCGGGATCGGGACGGCATAGATCTTGCCGTCGAACATCGCGTGCTTCCAGGATGCACTGGGGATGTTCGCCAGGTACGGATAGTCCTTGGCCGCGTCGCCGGACAGGTATTCCGTCAGGTCCAACGCCTTGGACGCCATCAGCTGCGGAACGGCGGTCGCGCCCCGCGAAACCTGGAAGATGTCCGGCAACTCGTCGCCGCCGGCCACCACGGTGGCGAACTTCGCGTCGTAGTCGGTGGCGGTGGTCATCGCGATCTTGAGCTCGGAGCCCAGCTGCTTGTTCAGCTCCTGCCAGTAGGGATTGCTCCCCATGGCCGGTGGAATGGGTTCCGAGGTCTGCGCCATCGCGGTGATCGGCTTGCCGTCACCGGGTGCCTTGTCGAATGCGCTGACCGGCTTCTCGGGGTAGTGGTAGAAAGCGTCCGGGACGCCGGCTTCGGTACCGGCCAGGTCGGGCTTGACGCCGTCGTAGTGGACGTAGGTCGGCGGTGTGCCGGTGGCTCCCGAACCGGAGCCGGCCGTGGTCGAGGAGGACGACGAGCAGCCACTGAGCAGACCCGTGCCACCGGCGGCGAGCGCGGCGATGCCGAGAGATCCGGACAGGAACCGTCGTCGATTGACGGCCTGGGACATGATGGATTCCTTTCAGGGTTGGGCTTTCAGCCCTTGACCGCACCGGTGAGCACTCCCTTGGCGAAGTGCTTCTGGAGGAACGGGTAGACGATGAGGATGGGGATCAGCGAAATGACCAGGATGGCCATCTGGATCGACGGCTGGGGTGGCATCGACTCCAATGAACCGAGGTCGCCCTGGTCGAGTTGGGTGTTGTTGATCACGTACGTCCGCAGCACCAATTGCAGCGGCCATTTGGCGGTGTCGTTGAGGTAGATCAACGCGTTGAAGAAGGCATTCCAGTAGTTCACCGCGTAGAACAGGCCGATCACGGCCAGTACCGCCTTGGACAGCGGCAGCACGATCCGGGTGAAGGTCTGCAGCTCGCCGGCCCCGTCGACCTTCGCCGATTCGAGCAGTTCGGCAGGGATGTTGCTGAAGAACGACCGGATCACGATCACGTTGAACGCACTCACCATGGTCGGCACGATCAAGGCGGCCAGGCTGTCCAGCAGTCCGAGCTGTTTGACCACCAGATAGGACGGAATCAGTCCGGGGGAGAAGAGCAGGCTGAGCAAGATCAACATCAACATGGCCCGGCCGCCGAAGACCCCGCGCCGGGACAGTGCATAGCCGAGCAGGCTGGTGACGGCGAGGGAGGCGAGCGTGCCGACGATGGTGACGAACGCCGACACCCCGAGTGCCCGGGTGACCACGCCGCCGCTGAGGATCGACTTGTACGCCGCCAGGTTCACCGTGTCCGGGAACAGCACGAATCCGCCGGACTGGGTGACGTGCTCCGGGCTGGAGATGCTCGTGGACAGGATGCCGAGGAAGGGAATGATCACCATCGCGCAGGCGATGGTGAGCACCACGCCCTTGAGAATCCGAATGCCGACATTCGGCGGTTCGACACCGTTCACAGTGCGGACCGTCCGGCGCCTGCCGGTGACCGGGCCGGACGGCCGGGAGGTGCGGGAATCGGTGGGGCGTGGCGTCGTGGTGGCTGTCATTTCTGGTAGACCCCGCTTTCGCCGAAGACGTGAGCAAGCTTGTTCGCGCCGAGCACCAGCCCGACACCGATGGCACCCTTGACCAGACCGACCGCAGTGGAGACGCCCCAGCTGCCGCCGACGATGCCGTTGTTGTAGACGTAGGTGTCGATCACCTCGGAGACTTCGGTTCCGACCGCGGGCTGCTGCAGGATGATCTGCTCGAAGCCGACGGACAGTGAGTCGCCGAGTTTCAAGATCAACAGCAGGATGATGATTCCGCGCAGCCCCGGCAGGGTGATGTGCCACATCTGCCGCCAGCGGCCGGCACCGTCCACCGCCGAAGCCTCGTACAGGCTGGCATCGATCTGGGACAGGGCAGCCAGGAAGAGGATGGTCGACCAGCCCGTGTCCTTCCAGACCACCTGCGAGGTCAGCAATCCGAAGAAGATGTCCGGATTGCTGATGATGTTGACCGCCTGGTGACCGTGCGCCCGCAGGAAGTTGTTCAGCAGCCCGGTACCGCCGAGCATCTGCTGGAAGATCGCGACCACGATCACCCAGGACAGGAAGTGTGGTAGGTAGAGCACGGACTGGACGACCCGCTTCACCTTCTCCGACAGCAGACTGTTCAGCAGCAGCGCCAGCGCGATCGGCATCGGGAAGACGAAGACGGTCTGGATGATGGTCAAGATCAACGTGTTCTTGACCGCGTTCCAGAAGTCCGGGTCCGAGGTGAAGATCACCGAGAAGTTCTCGAGCCCGACCCAGACCGAGTCGCGGATGCCGAGGAACGGCTGGTAGTCCTGGAATGCGATCACATTCCCGCCCAGCGCGACGTAGTGGAAGATGATCAACAACGCCATGCCGGGCAGGGCGAACAGCAGCAGGGTGCGATCTCGCCACATCCTGCGCCACCACGGCAGAGCTGGGCGGACTTCGGCCTTCGTCGGGGCAGTCAGATCATCGGTGGTGGGTGAGCCGGTGGTCGTCGCCATCACCGACACCGCTCGTGAAACGATTCAAGAAATGCTGGCATGGCGGCGCGGTGAAACGACATCGTCTCTCTCGGTTCTGGAATGTCAGAAAGCGTTTGCTGGGAGAGGTTAGGCAGTCGATCGCTCATCTGTCAATTGTGGTTTGTCGTTCATGCCTTGAATTTCCTACATGATCCACGATTCGGATCTGATCAAGATCAGCCTTGACGGATGGGAGTGGCCCGGATAGTTTGAAATCGGTTTCCGAACCCGATCGGGGTCGTGTTGCTCACCAGCGACGGATGAGCTGCTCCGACCGCGCCGGGTCGTGGCACCCGCCATCCGGTCGGTGATCGAAACCAAGATCCCGCTACGACGATGGGTGCCGCATCCCACGACGACGACGTGGCTTCCTGACGTGAAGGTCGCGGCCGATCCGCGCGCTCCGGACCTGTCCCAAACCCCCAACGACGGAGGTTTCCCTTGTCTGCAAGGCCGTCCAGCTACTGCGACGTGTCGTCACCGGTGCGACCATCGCCGAACGCGATGATCATGCGTGCGCTGTCGGTGCCGTTCGTGCTCTGCCTGGTGATCGCGCTGGCACTGGTCCCGGCCGGGCGCGCTCGTGCCGATGTCGCTTCGCTTCCGGCCTTCCCCGGCGCAGAGGGATTCGGTGTCGCCACTCAGGGCGGGCGCGGGGGCGAGGTCTACCACATAACGAGCCGAGAGCTCACCGGCGACGGCACGCTGCACGATGCCCTGACGACGGTGGGGTCGGTGCCTCGCACCATCGTCTTCGACATCGGCGGCCAGATCCCGATCCCGCAGATCATCGTTCGCAACAAGGCCGGGATCACGATCGCGGGCCAGACTGCTCCGGGTGACGGCGTCACGATCGCGGGCAACAACATCCGCTTCTATGACAGCAGCCAGATCATCATTCGCTATCTGCGATTCCGGATGACCGACAAGGTCAAGGACGACACCATGTACTTCGAGGATTGCCAGCACGTCATCGTCGATCACTCGTCCTTCTCCTGGGGCGGCGACGAAGTGCTGTCGGTGAAGAGCAAGGACTACAACAACCCGCGGTCGGAGAACATCACCGTGCAGTGGTCGATCGTCGCGGAGGGTCTGCTGACCCACTCCATGGGTGGGCTGGTCGAGATGAACACGATCTCGATGCATCACAATCTCTACGCCCACAACAACGATCGCAACCCCAAGACCAAGGGGCCGATGGACTTCGTGAACAACGTGGTCTACAACTGGGGCGGCTATGCGTACGTAGCCGGCGGTGAGTCCGGCACCAAGGGTTACGGCAATGTGGTCGGCAACTACTTCGTTGCCGGAGCCAATTCCACCGAGCCGCAGTACGGAGTCGTCCGAGGTAACGAGAACTACCAGGTCTACCTGGACGACAATCGCATCGACAGCAACCTCAACGGCGTGCTGGACGGTGTCGACGTCGGCACCAAGATCATGGAGGCCGATCGCCCCAGTCTCGTCGTCGACGACCGGTTCGCCTACCCGCCGGTGCACACCGAGTCGCCGGAGAAGGCGTACGAGCACGTGCTCGACTACGCCGGCGCCTCACTGAAACGAGACTCGGTCGACCGTCGACTGACCACCGGCGTCCGGCACCAGACCGGCGTGATCATCGACCAGGAAGGTGATGTCGGCGGCTTCCCGGAGCTCGACCCGGGCACCGCGCCGGCAGACACCGACCGGGACGGGATGCCCGATGCCTGGGAGGCCGCACATCGCCTCGACCCCGAGGACGCGGGTGATCGCAACCGCGACGACAACGGCAATGGCTACACCAATCTCGAGGAGTATCTGAACGAGCTCGCCGGCCCCGGCTTCCCGTCCGGCTACCCGATGAGTCCGGTCGAGTGGGACGGCACGCCCTTCCAGCCGCCGATCGTTCCTGCCGATGATCCGGAGCCGGTGGCGCCGCTGAATGGAGCGGTCGCACGCAGCGTGACCATCCACGACACGTCTTCGACCGGTGCGGACAATGCAGCCTTGTGGTCGGTGCAGTCGAACCTTCAGGTCGGTGATCTGACCGATGGAGATCGGGCATACCGCTTTGCCGAGATCCCGGAGGATCTGCTGGGCTCGGAGTGGATCAGACCATCGGTGGAGTCGCGGAGCGCGACCAACGACGACGTGGTCAGCTTCCACGTCAGCCGGGACACCGAGATCTATGTGGCCCATGACGATCGGATCGCGAACCGTCCGGACTGGCTGACCGCCGACTACCAGGACACCGGAACGGTCATCACTGATGATCAGCCGATCTCCTACCGCCTGTTCAAGCGGACCGTGCCGGCTGGCACGCGGGTGGTGATGGGACCCAACAGCGGCGGCACCACGATGAATTACCTCGTCGTCCTGCAACCGACCTCGGATGCCGCTGGGCCGGCACAGCCGGACGCGTTCGAAGGTCGGGTCGCAGACGGCACGGCCGACCTGAAGTGGGATCGGGCCGACGGTGCGACCGGCTACGTGGTCTATCGGTCGTCGATCGATGATCCCTATCTGCGCTGGGTCGCGACCACGACCGATCCTGAGTTCGCCGATCGGGGCCTGGCCGCGGGGGTGCCCTACACCTACCGCGTCGCGGCAGTGAATGCCGGCGGCGAGTCAGCACAGTCGGAGCCGGTGGACCTTGCTTTCCACGATGATTCCGAGCCGCCGGTGGCTCCCGGTGATCCGGTGGCCAGTCCGCGGAGCTATTCGGTGCAGCTCAGCTGGCCCGAGGTTTCCGACACGGTCGGCTATGCCGTCCAGCGTGCCGGCGACAGCGGCGAGTTCGCCGTCATCGGACGCAGCAGCAAGCCGACCTTCACCGACGCCTCGGCAGAGCCGAACACCGGCTATCGCTACCGGGTGACCGCGCTCGGCGCCGGCGGCGAGTCCGCTCCGTCCGCAGCGGCGGACGCCACCACCCACCGTCCGCTGGCGATGCCGACAACCCCGGCGGCCCCGACAGTGAAGGGAGTCGGTCACTCCTCGGTCAGTCTGACCTGGAGTCCGGTCACCGATGCCGAGAGCTATCAGGTGCAGCGCAGGAGTGACGACGACCAGTCGTTCGAGGTGGTCGGGTCGTCGAACGGCACTGGTTATGTGGACGACTCCGTCGCCCCGTCCGCTACCGGCTACAGCTACCGGCTGGTGGCCACCAATGAGCGCGGAAGCTCCGATCCCAGCGGTCAGGTCCGGGCGGCGACACCGCTGCCGGACGCGCCGGCGGGCTTGCTGGTCGGGCTCAAGGGAGAGGCGTTCGTCGGCCTGATCTTCAAGCCTGGTTCGGCTGCGGTCGCGCATGCGATCTATCGCAGCGAGGCAGGCGAGCCGGCCGTGAAGATCGGGGAGGCGGGAGTCTCCACCTTCTACGACCGCACCGCTGAGCCTGGTCAGCAGTACTCCTACAGCGTTCGGGCGGTGAACGCGGTCGGGGAGTCGGGGCCCTCACAGCCGGTCACTGTACGGACTTATGCGGCGGGACTGTCCGGCCAGGTCCAGTCCTGGAAGCCGTCGGCGTCGTATGGTCCGGGCGAGATCGTCAGCCACCATGGAGGGACCTGGGTGGCGCGCCGGGACCCAGGGCACCGGGCGCCGGGAGATGCGCGGGGACCGTGGATGGAGGCCGGTGAATTCATCACCGGGAAGCTCGGCCAGCAGCGATCCTGGACCGCGAGCTGGG
>DATCVL010000064.1:0-8471 GCA_036566865.1 Microlunatus sp. | reverse complement strand
CAGGACCTGCACATGGACCAGCGCACGCCCCTTCTTGGTCACCCGCATCTGCAGCACCGTGTCGGTGGTCTCGACCCGCCAGTTGGCGAACGGCAGATCGATCACACTGGCTGCCAGTTCCGCTGCTTGCGCCGACCCGGCCGGGGCGTTCTGCACCGTGGCCCGGCTCTCGTCGTAGGTTGTCAGCTGAAGCGAGCGTCCAGTCTTCAAATCGACGTAGCGAAGCTCCGCCCGTTGCCACCGCACGGTCTCCCCTCGTCGCCGGCCCGACGCGACCGCGCGAACAAGCCTGGCCTGATCCAGGACCGATGAACGCACCCGCCCGAGCGCCATGCCTGGGGACTCCTCAGCCACGGACCCCACCCCAGATCCCGAACTGAGACCGACCAGCGGTGAGGATCAGGCGTGGGACTGGCTCCGGCAACGAAACAGTCGGGGGTGCTGCAGGCGGTGTCGTGCCGCCGACGCGTATGTCGTTTCCGTTCGATCTTCTGGCCGCACCAACCGTTCGACGCGAGCAAACCGATCTTTCGAAACGCTTGGATACGGCGACCACGGACAGCGCAGCGCTGATAACAGAATCGTGAAATGAGGACAGCAAAACAGAACCTTCTGAGAGCAGGACCGATTACCTCACGCGCTCTGCGGGCGAGGACTCGGGGTTCGCTACTCAAGAGGTCACGGACTCAGGCTGGCACGGCTGCTGCGGGATCGCCAACATGAACCCAGCAGAATCAGACTGGAGCTGCATCGCCATTTGGAGTGCCAAAGGTGTCCCGTAGGCGGCTCCGCCACCGAAACAGGTTTGATCAACTACTCCGGACGCCGACCATGATCAACAACTGTCGCGCAAGCGGATCCCTTGAGACACAAGATCAGATCATGCCCAGCACCGGCGTCGGATCTTGTGGCCGAGCAGCGTACGAGCCCGGTGAGTTTGCGGTACCGATAGCGGTCAGTGAAGTCGTCCCATCTCCAAGCAGCTGGCCGGCCGACCTCCGCGCTCAAGTGGAGCAGCCGATCACCCATCACGACGGCGACATGCGCGCCCCACGCCGAACCGTCAGGACTGAACAGGGCAAGGTCCAAATTCGCTGCGTCGTCTACGGCAGGGTGATCGAATCGGGCGTCATCCCATAGCTCGCTGGAACGGTGGTTCGGAACCGTCTGGCCGAACAACGCCAGAACCCCGTAGGCGTAGCGCTGGCAGTTAGCGCCCTCGGCGATCGGTCATTGCTGTCGCTGCTGTGGATGAGCAGCCACCGAGTACGGTGCTTCGAATACCCAGGCTGGCCAGCCATCGGCCGGGCTGGGCCATGCGGTCGTATCCAACATCGGCACCATGATCGCGCGACGCCGGCTTGATGCCAAGCTGTCCGATGGCGGAGTCCTCACCGGGTCGGCCGCGGCTCAAAAGGGCTACCCGCGACGGCCACCGATAACCTGCAACGGCTTGCAGATGACAACAGGGGGAAGTCAGTGTCGGCTTGCGGAGACCTCATCTTGATCACCGGGCCGTCGGGCGTCGGCAAGTCGACAATCAGCCAAGACCTGCATCGACGACTTGACGGTCACAACTGGCTCCTCTGGCAGGCCGACCACTGCCAGCCCAGACTCAAGCCACTGAGCCCACAGACCACCGCCGAGGAAGCAAACACGCTCGAAGCGCGCATGTTCGCCGCCAACACCGCCTCCATCGCCGCCTATCTCCACAACGGCTGGTCTGTCGTCGCCGAACTCACCGTCATGGACTCCGAGTCCGTCACCGCGCTCCACCAAACCAACGCCGGCCGACTCCTCCTGATTCACCTCGACTGCAACACGGAAACCCTGGCCGCGCATCTCAAAGAACGCGACACACCGGTGCCGAATGAGTGGGCCGTCAGCTTCCACGATGCCTGGCACAACATTGAACTACCCAACGCGCTCAGGATCAGCGTCGACGACCTGACCCCACCCCAAGTCACGGACGAGATACTCAACAACTGGAATTAAACCCGAGACACTCGATAGACGATCGCTGAGCTGGGCGACCGTGCGCGGCGGGGTGTGCCCCGCATCACTCAGCCTCAGAACCGGCACAATCTTTCTGCTCACGACCGCGATTGGCGACGCCAGGCAGGAAGGCTCCGGCATCATCCACTCGTACGGGATTCGCACCTCCACAACCGGCCGGGCGGCAGCGCTCAACGAAGAGACGGCCCCCTAGAAATATGGACAATCCACCGCAGTACTACGACATCGGCTACGGACCCCTGGCGATCATCCTCTGGACCGCACTGCTGGTGTTGTGGATGGTCGGCATCTGCACCCTCATCAACGGGCTCCGTTGGCACAAATTCTTCCTGGCCCAGATCATCGTTGGAGCCGTCACCGTCATCGCCATCCCCGTGTGCTCGTGGATCCTGCTCGCTCCCACGACGATTCCAGCTCCAGGATCCCCCAGCGATTCCCAACAAGTCATCACCTGCGAATCAGCCGTCGACGCTGCACGCATGGTGTCGACCAACCCGCTCACCGGCACGTATCACGACTGCAACGCCGCAGGCCGCAGGACGGTCGCCGAAGTCGGAGCTGCAATCGTTGCGCTCACAATCGCCCTGACCGCTGCCAGACCCGCACGAAGACGGACCCGAACCTCCCAGCAGCAACTCGTCGAACCACCGGGACAACTTCACCGGGCACCCGACTGAGCCTGCGATCGTCAGTCCGCATGGGATCCTGTGCCGGGCACCCGTGGTGTCCGGCACAACTCGGTCGTGATGGCAAACCCGATCAGATCTCGAACGGATGCGGCACGTCGACCAACGCGGGGAACCCGTCCTGGCCGGCTGCGAGGAGTCGACGATCCCCACGCGCGTCGAACGGGGCGGCTTGGTGTCGCAACTTGCGCTCGAGCTGAGCAGCTGTGGCCAGCGCGCAATCTGCGGCTTCAGCATCCAACAGCCCGGCCGCGCGAGCATCAACGAAGTCGTCGAGATCTTCAACCGCGACCAATCCAGACCGCAGACGGAATGGATCCAACTCCCAATCCATGAACACGATCGTGTCCGCGTTGCGTCGGACCCAATCGCACACCTCGACACCCACGTGGAGGGTTCGCTCCGGCACTCGCCAAGTGGCCAGCCATTTCTCCGACGCATCGGGAACCAGCATCAGCGAATCGAGCCCGGGCCCGTCTCCACCTTCTACCTCGCAGCGATCGTCGCTTCGGCCGTCGCTGGATCGGAAAGTCGAACCGGCCGGCGTGAACAGCCAGACGCCGTAGTCGTCATGGTCAAGCTCGTAGGCCTGCCAACATCCCCGCCCGCCCTGCAACTTCTGTTTGCAGACAGTGATCACTCGCCGCTCGCCAACCCCAGAAGATGTCATTCGAGCAGCAAACCACGCCGCATCCGGCTGACAGGTGCTAGCCAGGATCTCGACGAGGCGTGTCGCAGGGGATCCTCCACAGCCACGACCTCGATCAACTGCATGGCATCGTCCGCGGCATGATCGTCTGTCCGCAGAGGATCGACGACCGGAGTGCGATTGCGGTCTCGCAAGGGATCAGTGGCTTTTCCCCTCGGACTCGCCGTCAGGTATCCCACGAACCACTTCACGGCGAGCAAAGTGATCGCCTAACTCGTCCAGCTGGAAGCTCATTTCCGCCGAAGAGTCATAGCGAGGCGCAGCACGCTTGATCGTGCTGTCGATCTTGGCGACCGCCTTGGTGAGGTCCTTAATCGCCCCGCGGACATGATGCAGCGAACCGTCCGGCGCGTCCCTTGCCTGTCGCCACTCCGTGATATCGATCTCAAACTCGAGGACGTCAAGCGACCCCCGCGGCCCGTCCCCTTCGACCCGAACTTTACGGAGCTGCGGGACGTCACTCGACAACAAATCGAACCCGGCCCCGAGCGACCACCCCAGTACTCGACCTGGGGCCAGTGAGCGAAGTCCACTTGCCAACGTGCGTTGTACGCTCTCGATCTTCTCCGACTGCTGCTGTCCCGCGGGAAGGCCAGGCTCGAAGGTGACCTTGACGTTTCGCGCGACCGTAGGGCCGCTGTTCCCAACGACCACATGCATCACGGTGCCCTGCTGCATGTCTGGCTGGATATCCGCCCACACGTAGGGCTGCGAGGCATTTCGGGCGAGCTCGCGTTGAAGTTCGGTTTGCTCGCGGGCCGCGGCTACTTGGTCGCGCTGTATCTGCGTCTGATCGCGTGCGGCCTTGGCTTGCCTCGCCGCGGCGCGAGCCGCCCACGCAGTGAACGGCAATGCGAGGATCGAGATCCCGAGGGCGATGATCGATACTGCCAGCATCACACCACCCTCTCACTGGCTACCGACACATCCGCGGTATGGGGCAACAGCGGATCCGGTTCCGGCCGTCGACAAGACCGGGGCTGGTGCCCGTTGATCAGGGCGGAGCGGTCCCCTGATCGGGCAGTTCGCGGGCGATCCATCACCGTGCGGATCGACGCCAGGGCGGCCCGCACATGCTGGCACCGGAGCCCTGGCTTGATGGCAGAGTACGGGTGTGGGGGAATCTCGATCGCCGAAGTGGGCGGCGACAAAGTCGGTGCGGTCGTCATTCGCGCTCGGCCTCGTGTGGGGAGTCATGGCACTTTTGGGCTGGTCGCTCATCGTGGTTGACAGAGCCGACGCCGATTGGTTCCAGTATCTCGGCGCTGTGTTCTACACCTGCGCGAGCCTCATCTACCTCAACTCTGCCCGAGTGCTGCGACAAAACGATGAGCACACGAATACGAGCGGCTACGGCCCGCAGTAGTAGTGCCTGTCACGGGATCCTCTCCGGATACAGATGATCGAGGACCCCTGATGATCAGCAGGCCTGTGTCACTTGGGATCGGTGACCGGGCGGGACCAGTCGCGTTCCCGCTATGCGCGCCAGGTCGCCAGCAGCTGATCCGCCGTGGTCAGCCGCTCGGGCTGGTTGTGCCGCAGGTAGTCCCGGATCGCTTTGTTGTCGGTTTCGTCGCCCGTGTCTCTACCCGAGACCAGATCCGTGGGCACAAGGTAGTGATAGCCCCGTTCGTCAGCCCCAGGATCGCGTACAGCACGCAGCAGACCAGCTCGACTCCACAGATGATCAGACCATCGATCTCGCGGTCCTGGAGTTCGCGCACGAAGTCTGTGCTTTGCCAACAGTCGAATCGATGCTTGACCACGGTGACCGAGCCGGGGACGGGTTCGAGGTACAACCCGGCACCTCAGCTACCGACCGCGCAGAGACCGTCAGGCGTCTCCCAGCATCGCTGACGATCAGGCAGCGCGTCCCAGTCCAGCACCTGCTGGGTGTAGATGACGTGAGCGCCCATCGTTGCGGCTTCACGGGCGAACTCGTTGGCCCGCCGGGCCGCTCGCTCGTTGCTGACGTTGGGTGGCGGGGAGGTTCCGTCGCCGGCGTCCGGGCTGCAGAAGTCGTTCTGAAAGTCGACCAGGACGACCGCCACACGGTTGAGCGGCAGGGACAGCAAGTCGGCGGGTTTCGCAGTCATCGCACACATCCTCCTGTGAGGCACTCCCGCGGCGCAGTCCAGTTTCTCGTCGACACCCCTCGGACTACAGCCACCATCCGTGCACCACGGCTCCGTCCCGTAGGCGGATCGGGATCCGGGCAGCTCGGCGACAGGGCTGGGTGCCCGTGATCACGCGGGAAGGACCCACGACCGGACAACGAACAGCCGATCGATCACCGGGCGCTGACTTGGACACTCGCTGTGGCGGTCTCGACCAAGCCGTTGAACCTCTTCCGTACCTGTGCCGTGGTCAGGTCGGCCGGTCCAAGGAAGTTGGCGCTGCCTGTCCAGGAATCGATGTCGGGCTCCAGCCGACTCGCAGCCAGCAACGTCCACCACCCCAGATCGTCGACCGGCGATACACCCCGTGATCGATATCCCTGCAGGAACTCTTCGCCAGCCAGCGACCCGAACGACAGCACCGTACTGACGTAGGCGAAGCCAACATCGGCCCCGGCGTTACCCGTGCCCGCTTCGGTCCAATCAACGACGCCAGTGAACCGGTCACCGTCGACCAGGACGTTACTAACGCTGAAGTCGTTGTGGACCAGTACGCGAGGTCGCGTTGCCAGCTCCTTCGGGACTGACTGCATCACCAGTTCCAGCAGTGCAGATGGTGCACCGTACCGGGGCGGTCGTCCAGCCCGGAGGCTTTCCACGGTGGCCGTAGTCTCGTCGGAGAGTCCGGCGACCGGGCGCACAGAATGGATGCCGGCTAACACGCCGCCAAGTTCGCCAGCAACACCAAGATCACGTCCTCGATGTCTGCTGCCAAGACACAAGCTCGTCAGGAGCGCCGGGGCCACGTCTTTGCGATCCGCGGTCACACCCAACAGGGTGGGTGCAGGAACGTCCGTATCAACCAGCGCCACCAGAACCAACGCTTCATCGGTCGCCGCACGACGCGCTCGCTGAGACGACCACTTGGGAGTCGGGTACTGCCGCAGCACGGCCTGACGCCCGGATTGCGTGGTCACGACACTCAACGCAGTCGACATGCCGCCTTTAAGAGGCACTTCCTCGATGATCGCCGATCGAAGAACATCCTCGGCCCAGAATCGAATCGAAGACATCACCCGCGTTACCGTGCCACACCCCACGGCTCAGACGCAGCCGGATAGAGCGTCATCCTCCTAGAAGCAAAGGCTGAGCCGAGCTGCCCGCGAGCGGTTCCACTTGCGAGGCCACCTGATCATCTTCAGTCCTCGCCGGGCAGGTTGCTCATCTGTTGCACATGGGATCCGGAGCCGGGCAGGCTCTGCCTGTAGATCTGATGCCCGGTGATCACGCGGCGAGGTCCACTAGACGGGCAGCCATCAGTCCATCCGTGTACGGGCGTCCGCAGAGTCACTGCCTGTCGGTAAGGCCACGTTGCAGACGCCAGCCTCATTCTTGGCGGCAAAATTCGGGTGGTGGTGCTGGCCTGTCTCGCTCTACCTTCTCCAGGCATGGGAGAGCGCAACTACCTGGTCGAGGGCGTCTCGGGCGCGGGTAAGACGACTGTGGCAGAAGAACTCGAACGACGCGGGCACCAGGTAGTGCACGGCGACCGAGTGCTTGCTCGCACAGGTGATCCGGTGACCGGCCGGCCACTCGAAGAGCCGATCGCCGGGTGGTCACCCGAGCAGAAACATCGGCACCACATCTGGAACGTTGACCAGGTGCAGACACTCGTCGCCGACAACAGCCAACCTTTGACCTTCTTCTGCGGAGGGTCACGGAACTTTGCCAGCTTCCTCGATCTGTTCGATGGCGTGTTCGTCCTCGAGGTCGACATCGAAACACTTGCTCGGCGTTTGGACGCCCGCCCCGCCGATGAATTCGGCAACCTGTCTGAGGAGCGTGCGCTGGTGCTGCGGCTTCACCTGACCCGCGAGGACCTCCCCGGCGCCGGGGTCAGCATTGACGCCACACGCTCGGTTACCGATGTCGTCGACGAGATCCTGCGACACGTTGAGGGCAACGCCGCCGCCGCTACGAAGACTGCCACCTGATCGTCGGTACGTCTCCGCCTGCACTCAGTCCGGGTTCGCAAGCTGTTCCATTGAGGGCACACTGACCCGCGCCCCGCCGCGGTCGAGGTCCAGTCGGCACCAAGATCACAGCCCCGCATCTCGTCCGCAACGGATCGACGACCGGGCGGCGTTTCCACGCGGCCGGCACATCTGCTAACCGCCCCGTTCAGGCCGCTGCGGCCATCGTCGACCGGGTAGCTATGGCTTGGCTGAAGCGAGCGATCCTGGGCTTCGCTCTACCGACAGATGCGGTACCGCGACAAGCGCGCTGTTGGATAAACCCATGAGTTGACAACGCTCCGCACGGCACGGATCGACCTAGGACTCGACCACGCCTGGGACCCCTTGCCGAACATCCAACCGCCACCGATGCTCACGGTTGCATGGGCGAGTTTTCCGTGCTCGGTCAAAGCAAACACGACGCCCGGTTCGTCATCGCAACGAGTGCCCTTGATGCCTTCCGTGTGCTCATCCAGCCAGTCCTGAAACTTGTCCGGGCCGATCTGGACATCGCTGACATCCAATCCGGTGCCCGCCAGCACCGTGCCGAAACAGTTGGCACGTGTAGCACCGGCGGTAGGAAAGCTGCCTGCCAGCCGCTCAGCATCCGGCAACACCGCTTGCGCGCGTTTCCACACCGCGCTGGGAACATCGCGGTGCTGGCTCGGTCGGACCGTCCCCGACTCAATCCATCGGAACATCAGCTCGTCGCCGGAGCCGGCCAGTTGTGACGGCCACGCCGGCATCGACTTGGGTCGCGACGTTCGGCGTCTCACCGCCAGCAGGCTGCGTCGAAGACTCGGGCGAAGTGAGTTGAACTCCTCCTCGCTGAGCCACGTCCAGGCTCCGGAGTACGTGGCGAACGTGTCCTCCACCTCCGGTGTCGGCTTCACCTGCCTCGCCGGAACCGCGGCTGCCACCTCGGGCG
>DATCVL010000063.1:0-11959 GCA_036566865.1 Microlunatus sp. | reverse complement strand
ACGCCTCCGGCGTCAGGTCGTTGTCCATCGAGAACGTGCCGTCCACGATCACCACCTCGGTGGCGCTCTCCAGGTGAACCTGAGTGCGCGGGTTGACCAGCAGGTCGCGGCCCCAGCGGGTGACCGGGACGCCACCATCGGCATAGAGAGTGTCGTCGACCCAGGCGCCCCAGATCGGTCGGGCGTGCGGGGCGCCGGAGGCATCCGCGGTGCTGAACCAGAAATGCTTCGACTGCACCAGGCGTGATCTGACCTCGGGCCAGGAGAGCGGCTCCTGCTGGCCGCTGTCGTTGTAGCCCTGCGGCAATCGGGCAGCCTCGATCGTCGGTGTTGCTTCGCTGCTCACCAGATCCTCCTCGGTTCGATGCTGACCCGCGCCACGCTAATCGGCGACACCGACAGACCTTGCCGGCTTCAGCCGCTCGATCCGATGGCGCGAACCGAAACCAGTCGTGAAGCCGGGAGCGGCTCGCTACGGTGACCGCGTGACCGAACCGCTTGCATCCGCCCCGTCGGGCGAACTGCTGATCGGCTGGCAAGCAGGCCCGCCGGAGCTTGCCCTCGACCATGATCATCAGGTGCCGCTGACGGCGTCGCTGGTGCTGGTCCTGCGCAACGCTGCAGTACTGCTGGTGTTCGACCGGTGGAAGCAGCAATGGGAACTGCCCGGCGGCGGACGCGAGGGATCCGAATCGCCGCGGGCAACGGCCGTGCGGGAGTTGGCGGAGGAGACCGGGCTGGTCACCGACGATTTGATCTTCGCCGGCGTCTCCCGCTACCAGTGGCCGGACGCGCGGCAGGAACGTCTGGCGATCTACCTGACCGAGGTCGATGATGACCCGATCGCCAGCTTCGAGCCGAACGAGGAGATCGCCGAGCTGCAGTGGTGGGACACGACGTCGGCACGGGCGGCGCTCGACCCGCTCGATGCCAAGGTGATCGAGTTGGTGCTCAGTGGTGAGCAACAGCCGGCACCGAACGACCTCACCCTGCAGACCTACGAACGGGCCGCGGAGCTGTACGCCGAGCGCACGCCCGGCCCTTCGGTCGACGTCCGGGTTCCCTTCCTGGACAGGGTTGTCGGCGCGATCAGCGGTGGTCAGGTCCTGGAGCTGGGCAGCGGGCCCGGGCGAGACGCGGCGTACCTCGAATCCTGTGGTCTGCGGGTGCAACGCAGCGACGCAACGCCGGCGTTCGTGGAGATGATGCGCCGTGACGGGCACGACGCCAAGATCATCGATGCCCGCACCGATGATCTTGGTGGGCCCTGGGATGCGGTGCTGGCCAATGCAGTGCTGCTGCACCTGAGCCGTACCGACTTCGCGGCGGTGGTCGACCGGGTCCGGCGATCCGTCCGTGACGGCGGCATCTTCGCCTTCACCCTCAAGGAAGGCGACGGCGAGGCGTGGACCGAGACAAAGCTCGATCTGCCGCGCTGGTTCGTCTACTGGCGTGAATCGGCGCTGCGGACCGTGCTCGGGAGTCACTGCTGGAAGATCATCTCCTTGAAGCACGTGGTCGGCCGGCCCGACGACTGGATCCAGGTCATCGCCACCCCCCGACAGGATGGGGATCGATCATGATGACGACCGGGAGGTGCCGTGGCAGACCCGGCTGAGGGCGTGACGGCGCACGGGATGATCACGACCGGAGCAGGGGTGGAGCGGATCGTGCCGGAATTCCAGCCGGTCCTCGATTCCGCCATCGATGCGGTACGAGGCCTGCCGTCGGTTTCGCTGTATCTGTACGGGTCCGTGGCCAACGGCACGGCCACCGTCGGGTCCTCGGATGTCGACCTGCTGGCCTTGAATCTTCCGGCCGATCAGGCCCGCCGGATGGAGATCTCACTGACCAGCCGGTTCGCCGAGGTCTGCCGTAGTGTCGACGTCGCAGTGGCGGCCGAGGCCGAGCTCAATGCGGACAGCGACGAGGCCTACGGCTTCCGGGTGTTCCTTCGACACTACTGCGTTCATCTTCAGGGTCCTGATCGAGGAAGTTTCCGGCCGTCGTACCCGGCTGATCGGCGAGCCGCCCGCGGGTTCGATGGAGACATCGGCCGATCTCTGGCGATCTGGCGCCGCGAGCAACAGCTCAGGGGGACGTCGGAGCTGGCCAGATCCGTTGCACGCAAGACGCTTTTGGCGACAGCCATGCTGGTCAGCATTCATGATCACGGCTGGACCACCGATCGGCGATACGCAGCCGCGCGCTGGGCGGAGATCGAGCCCGGCTGGGCAGCTGACCTGCGGCAACTGGTGCGGTGGACGGACGTGCAGGGCGCCGCTACCGCCGCGCGGCGGGAGGTGGACGGCGTACTGTCTCCGACCGGGGTGATCCAGGCGATCGTCGACGCGTTTGCAACCCAGATCGGACTGTGGCCGGAAGACGCAGCCGGTCGTTGACCGGCCTGGCCCCGGACGCGGACACGTGAGCGATGGGACCCGAAGCCGCGATTCTGCTTCCAGCGAAGAGGGTTCTGCCCGGCAGGGGTGTTGATTACGGTGCCGACATGGCAGCTGATTCCGCGACGACGGCGTCGTATGACTCGATCGCCGATTGGTACGACGACTGGCTCGGCGACGGGCGGAATGCGCACGGCGACCCGTTCTTCATGCCGCTGCTCGACCTGATCGGTGATGTTGCCGGGTTGAGGATCTGTGATCTTGCCTGTGGGCAAGGGAGGGTCTCTCGCGCGCTTGCTGATCTTGGGGCACAGGTCACCGGGGTCGATGCATCAGCGGAGATGCTGCAGGTCGGAGAGCGCTACCGGAGAGCTGTCGATGATGACCGGATCCAGTTCCGGCAGGATGATGCACACGTCCTGAGCAGCTGTCAGGACGCGGAATTCGACGGCGTCATCTGCAATATGGCGATGATGGACATTCCCGATCTCACAGCGACCGTGCGCAGCGTCTTCCGAGTGCTCAGGCCGGGTGGATGGTTCGTCTTCTCCACCCTGCACCCCTGCTTCAATGCCCCACGCAGTGCTGAGTGGATCGATGATCATGGTCGTAGTCATCGGACGGTCACCGACTACTTCACCGAGGGATTCTGGCAGTCGGTTCAGCGGCTCGGTCCGGTCAGCAAGGTCGGTGCCTATCACCGAACGCTGACCAGCTACCTGAACACCATGATCACGACGGGCTTCGTGCTCCGCGAGGTCCAGGAGTTGGCCGCAGCCGCTCCGATCTGGCAAGAGGTCCCGCCGGTCCTGGCCATGATCGCCGACAAGCCGGCTGCCTAGCGGATCTCGTGCGCGTGATGCGCTTGGTCGTCTGATCGGGAGTGACCGGTGCCAAGCTCAATGAGCGCCGACAGGCCCGACCAGTCGGGTCGGTAGTCGCTCTCGAGCTCGCTCCGCCACTGGCCGTACAGCTGACAAGCACGTTCGACGATGGTCGGACGTTGATCGACCCCTGAAGCGGTGATGATCTTCGTGGCCGAGGCGGCGCGACCTTCGTACTCACCGCCACCCAGCCGGTGATGATCAGTTCCTTCGGCGCGATCCCGGAGCAGCATCGACAACACCAATGCCTCCCGCAGGATGCCCAGGGTGAGATGCAGCCCGATCAGCTGGTTTCCCCGGCCGTACCGGCTTGCCGCCAGTGCTGCATCGAACCGGATCTGGTTGTCTGCAGGGGGTCTTGGCATCATGATCACGGCGTTGATCACCGAGAGATCGATCCGACGGCCGTCGGCAAGGACGAGCCGCAAGGTCTGCCCAGCTTCGTCTGCCAAATCCTGCCAGGCCCAGATCTCACCCACTCCGAGGGCGGCGACGTCGATCGACTCCGCCAGCTCGATCCGTACATCAAGATCACTCCACGAATCCAGCTCGGACGCATCCACGAGCGATCCGTACGGCTCGACCCGACCGATGCCGGCCAGGCGGTTGATCATGGACTGCAGGACGGTCGATTGCCACGGTTGCTGCTGCACATCCCGACCCTAAACCGCGGGAGTAACTCAATTCTCTGGGTACCCGCGGGATACGGATCGGGCGAGTCGAAATTGGCTGGCGGTTCGTGGGAATTGGTGATCGGCTGTGCGGATGGCGACCTCGTATCGACCGATGACGCTCGACGATGTGGACGACATCGTCGATCTACTCTGCGTTGTCTCCGACAATCCGACCATGGCCGACGACTTCCGGCACGATGCCCTCGAACAGGCTCGCGGTGAAGTCCCTGTCAGTACGACCTATGCGATCTGTTCCGATGATCAGGTTGTCGGCAGGCTCCGCGTCGTACGAACTGCCCGCTATATCGAGATCGCCGGACTCCAAGTCCACCCGGCCTGGCAGAGCCGAGGCATCGGCGCGTCCATGATCACAACGATTCTCGACGAAGGTGGCCGTGCAAGGCTGCCGGTCGAGCTGGATGTTGATCATGAAAACACCGGTGCACAGCGCCTCTACGCCCGTCTCGGATTCGAGCGAGTCGGCAGCACCGGCAGCGATGTCCGGATGCGCTGCCGCACGACCACTGAGCGCTGAGTGCCAGCCTGATCGGGTCGCTCGACCTCAGCGTCGCGAATCGGTGAGGCCGGCGTCTCGGGCGGCTCGTGCCAACGCGTCGAATCCGCCGTCCACCCAGCCTTCGGTGATACTCGCCGACCCGAACATCGCGGGCTTGTCGATGAGATGGAATTTGAGGTTGTCGATCGTCGCCAACATCCGCAACCAGGGCAGCGCCGCCAGATCCACAGCGGGCAGCGGTCGGACGCCGACATATCCGTCCAGGAAGGGATCGGCGAATTCTGTCGACAGCGCGCCGACGAGATCCTCGATCTGCCAGCCAGGACCGGCGAGATCCAGATCGTAGAAGCACACTCGACCAGACCCGTTGATGTTGATGTTGTCCAGCGACGGGTCTCCGTGCCTGAGCCCCCAGCGCAGACCTTGGCCGGCAAGTTGATCAAGCTCTGTCCGGGCAGCGTCGGCGGTCCGTTGCACCAACTCGTGCCGGCCGGATCCGTCCTCGAGCACCGCCAGGACCTGCTCCGGCTCGCTGCCGGTGCGCACCGACTGACGAGGAAACCTGCTGTTGAAGGAATCGGCGGCATCGTGGAGCTGCGCCAGGGCTGCGCCGACGCTCCGGTAGAGCGTTTCGGTCCACGGTGGTTGTGGTTTGTCGCCGGGGAGCCACGCGGTCAGCGCGAACGGGCGTCGTCCTTCCGGGGCGTCGAGACTGCCGACCGAATCGCCATTTCTGAGCGACACGTCGGCAGCCGTCGGAAGTCCGGCCGCCACCAGGTGCCGCGCGAACTGCTGCTCCCATCGCACCTCGTCCACGGTGAACCGACCGCTGCCGTAGATCTTGAGTGCGTAGCTGCCGGCACTGGTGTTGATCTTGTAGACGTCATTGGCGAACGAACGCACCAGGCTGGCCTGCGTGGGCCGCAGCTCATAGCTGTCGGTGACCAGGCTGATCACGGCTTCCACGGTGGGCAATGATCTTGCCCACCGGGTCGACGTCCGAGAGTTCCTCATCGGCACCAACCCTACGGCCGGCTGCGTTCATGATCGAATGGATTGGCACGACTCACCCGGTCGGCCGATCGGTCGATCCGCTTCTGCTCGGTCGACGGAAATCGGGTGGCGCGCACGCCACCGTGTCTGGGACGATCCGGCGCCATGGAGACGCGCAACTGGCCGCTGTACCGACTCATTCTTCGGACACCTCGCTTGGAGTTGCGCCTTCCTCACTTGGACGAACTCGATGGATTGGCGGAATTGTCCAAGGATGGTGTGCATGATCCGGCGACGATGCCGTTCGCCGTTCCGTGGACCGACCGGCCGCCGATGGAGCGTGCGCGTGGAGTGATGCAGCATCACTGGAATCAGTTGGCGTCGTGGGCGGCCGACAGATGGAGTCTGCCGCTTGCCGTCTTCCATGACGGGGCAGTCATCGGCAGCCAATCGGTGACAGGGAAAGAGTTCGCTGCGGTGCGCCAAGTGTCGACCGGATCCTGGCTGGGGCTGCGGTACCAGGGTCATGGCTTCGGCACGGAGATGCGCGCTGCGGTGTTGGAGCTTGCGTTCGCCGGACTTGGCGCCCAAGTGGCGGTCACGGCTGCCATGACTGACAACCCGGCGTCACTGGGGGTTTCGCGGAAGCTTGGGTATCGGGACAACGGCGTACTGCGATCAGCGGTCCGCGCCGGTTGGGGTTACGAACAGCAGTTGGCTCTGGAGCTCGAGGACTGGCGTGCGCATCGTTCGGTGCCGGTCCAGATCGAGGGTCTGGAGGACTGTATCGACCAGTTCGGGCTGGCCGCGCAGACCTGATCAGCATCAGTCAGGATGGGTTGCAGGACATCCCGGTGAACGATGATCATGATCTCGGACGCAACAGCTGCGGCCGCGATCGTCCGAAGGGTCGCGTAGGGCGCGCGCCAGCGAGATCGGTGAAAGGAGCTGCGTTGACATGCCCAGTGTGCTGCTGACCGGAGTCGGGCGACGGCGAGGTATTGCGGCGGGCGTTGCCGCTGGTCTCGCCGCTGATGGCTGGGACCTGGCGCTGACCTATTGGCCGCAGGCCGACGCGGAGAAAGGGCTTCCGGGTGCACCGGACGATCCACAGCAGTTGGCCGATGAGCTGCGATCGGCCGGCCGCCGCGTCCTGCTGCTGCCCGGTGATCTCGGCGAGGTGGTCGTTCCGGAGATGATCATGAAATCGGCCGTTGACGAGCTCGGCCCGCTGGACGCGTTGTTGATGTGCCATGCGCACCAGCACAACTCGACCGTGCTCGACACGACGGTGGAGAGCTTCGATCGGCACTATGCAGTCAACATCCGCGCCACCTGGCTGCTGCTGGCTGAGTTTGCCCGGCAGCTGCCAAACAGCGGGGGTGCGGCCGTGGCCCTGACCGGCGATCACACCATCGGCAATCTTCCGTACGGGGTGACCAAGGCCGGGCTGGATCGGCTGGTGTTGGCGGCCGCGCATGAGTTGGCGGATCGGCAGCTTCGGACCAACGTGATCAATCCCGGTCCGATCGACACCGGCTGGATGAGCGAGGAAGTCCGCGCTGCTTGTCTCTCCCAACAACCCAGCGGGCGGATGGCAACACCGGCCGACACCGCCAACCTGGTCCGATTTCTGCTGTCCGAGCAGGGGGCCTGGATCAATGGGCAACTGCTGTACAGCAACGGTGGTTGGCCCAAAGGCCACCTTCCGATCTGAGTCCGAGACAGCTGCTCCGGCGACGCCTCGGTTGTCGTCCCATCCGAGGAGTCAGTTCAGATATCCGGCAGGCGCGTGGCGGCGTACATGATCAAACGCCTCGTCCACCCGGTCGGGTGCGAGTTCCTTGAGCTGATGGAGCACGATCGGTCCATCGAAGCCGTACTCCTGCAGCAGGGACAGGTAGGCCGTGTAGTCCAACCGGCCTTGACCAGCGGCCCGGCCGCCGGCGTCACCATCGTGGTCGAGGTCCTTGGCGTGGGCAAGCACCACGTCGTCTCCGACAAGCTCGAACGCCTGACGAAGATGATCGGTCATTCGGAGCAGATCGCCGGCGTGAAAGATGTTGGCCGCATCCATCAGCACCTTGACCGCGGGGCTGGCGATCTCGTCGATCAAGCGGCGTGCGCGCGGCGCGGAATCCACCACGTTGTTGTACTCAGGCTCGAAGGCGAGCCGGACGCCGACCGCTTCTGCCGCCGCGGCGGCAGGTCCCAGCTGCTCCAACAAGTCCGACCATGCCTCGTCCGATTCGTTCAGGTTGCTCGGCTGCCACATGATCTCCGCGCGGGTCCCGGTGCACAGCGTCACGATGTCGGTCCCGAACAGTGGCGCCAGGTTGATCAAGGTGATCAAGTGATCGAGGTTCCGGGCACGACGGTCCGGGTCAGGATGGATCATGTTGTAGGTGCCGTCCACAGCCCCGATGACGATGTCACGACTGCTGAAGACATCTCGGGCAGTGACAGCCAGCTGCTCGTCAAGGTACGGACCGAGCACGTCAAGGCCGCGGAGCAACGCGTCATCGGACGAGACGTCGGGCACCGCCGAGCCGAGTTGCAGTTGGACGACACCGATCCCGTGTCGCGCGATCTGGTCGACGACCTGGTCAAGGGCCGTCCCCTTGAACTCCGTCGTCATGACTCCGATCCTGGCCAACGACTGTTCCTCCTGTCCGGTCTGTCGAACGTGTACGTTCCCAACACCGTATGCCTTGATCACTGCCCGTGCGAGAGTTGCAGTTGGCAGTGCGCGGTGAATGAACGATCCGCAACGGGTGATGATCTTGGACGCCGCCCGTTGGCTCTAGGCTGCCCAGGTGGACTACTTCGTCAACACCGAGTACATCGATCTGGAGCGTCGGATCGATCTGATCAGCCTCGGGCTGGTCGCCGCCGACGGTCGGGAGTTCTATGCGATCTCGACGGAGTTTGACCAGGCGCCGGCCAACGAATTCGTCCGTACGGTGGTGATTCCGCAACTCGAGCCACATGATGATCACGTCTGGATGAGCCGTACCGCGATGAAGGATGCTCTGATTGAGTTCATCGGAGATGATCAGCCCACGTTCTGGTCCTGGGCGGCCTTGCCGTGGGACTGGATGTGCATGGCTCAGCTCTTTCCGCTCGAGCAGCGGGTCCCGGACGGGTGGCGCTATACGGCGTACGACGTCTCGCTGCTCGCCGAAGCCGCCGGGATGCGGCTGAACCCAGTTGACGCGCGGCTACCCCAGTCACCCGCCGCCGCTCATCATGCGTTGGCAGACGCCCGCTGGGTCCGGGACACTTACAGGGTGCTGACCAGCCCGTCGATGTGTCAACGGCGAACCTCCTGGCCGGCCAATGATCTTGACGGCCGTCCAGTGCGGGACTTCGTCATCGATGCCGAGTTCATCGAGAGCGACGACGAGATCGACTTGGTGAGTCTCGCCGTGGTTGCCGCGGACGGTGCGGAGTTCTACGCGGTAGCCGCCGAACACGACCCGACCGCAGCTAACCCCTTTGTCCGCAGCAATGTGCTGCCGAAGCTGGAGCCGGCCGGACACCCGGCCTGGATGAGCCGGGCCGCGATCAGGCAGGGATTGCTGGACTTCATCGGGGATGCCGCACCGCGGTTCTGGTCCTGGGGCGGGCTGCCGTACGACTGGCTGGTGATCGCGCAACTGTTCGACGTCGAGGAACGCGTGCCCGACGGATGGCGCTACACCGGCTACGACCTCACTCAACTTGCCGCACAGCAAGGATTTCGCATCGATCCGGTCGATGATCAACTTCCGCCGTTCCCCGACAACGGGCATCATGCGCTGGCCGACGCGCGGTGGGCTCGCGAGGTGCTGACCGCCCTCACACCGTCGGGCCGCTGACCTCGGCGGTGGATCAGCTGCCGCCCTCGTCGCTTGGGCTGGGCACCGAGCGGAGTGGTCAGGGTGATCATCGGCCGGATATGGGGTGGCGCTCTCGCAGGCACTCTGGCAGGGTCGCGGTCGGTGGATGGCGACGGTGTGGGATTCGAAAGCATCGCTCCGACGGTGGTGGCCGCGTTGGGAGCCGATGTCGTGACCGCCGAGGTCGTGCCAGGATCGGTTGCCAATCAGGACTTCCTGGTCGAACTCACCGACGGTCGGCGGGTCTTCGTCAAGGTCGCACCGCGACCCGAACTGGTTGCCGAAGTATGGGCACTCGAACGGGCGGCTGCGGCGGGCGTGCCGGTGCCCAGGGTACTGAGCTTCGATGGTGATCCGGGCACACCTCAGCCGTCACTGTTGATCTTGGAATTGCTGCCGACCGACGGGAAGCTGCCGGCCAACGCGCTACGGACGGCCGGCCGCGCCTTGAAGGTCGTCCACGGCATCGAGCTGTCGGGGTACGGAGGGATCGACGTAGCTGGTGATCCGTACGCTCCCGACCGGATCGGCGGAAGGTACCCCAGCTGGCGGGACTACGTTGCGTCGATTCTGGCCGACATCGACGAGCTAGTTGATCTTGACCTGCTGTCACGCGCGCGGGCGGATCGAGTTCGGCGCTGGGCGGAAACCTCGGAAGCATCGCCGCTGCTCGGTGACGAGGGCGCCCTGCTGCACTCGGATCTCAAGCCTCAGCACATCTTGTCGGTCGACGGCCGGCTGACCGGGATCATCGACTGGGGTGATGCCAGTGTCGGTGACCCGGCGTGGGATCTCGCCCGTGCATCGATGATGGATCCGCACGACTTCCGGGCCCTCGCCGATGGATATCCCGGAGCAGACGATCCCGGAGTGAGACGGCTGCTGCCCTTCTACCGCGTGCTCTGGAATGCAAAGGCGCTGATCTACGAATTCCGCGCCGGTGGTGACTGGTTCGCCGCTTACCAGCAACGAATCAGTGCTGATCTTGATCTCCTGTAGACACAACTGTCGACCGACCACCTTGATCAACTTCTGACGAATGATCCGACCGAACTGACCGGCGAGGCAGGTTAGGAAACGGTCGCCGACGGCATCGACGCAGACGGTCGAACGATCATCCTCAGCGCCTGTCGAGGACGAACGCCGACCCGGGCGGGCGGCTGCGGACAGCGAGGTCTGCTGCCATGATCGGAAGGTGACGTACACGACTCGGATGTTGTCCCTTTCGACCTGGGACGACTTCGCCGCGCTGGTCGAGGCCAACAACGGCGTCTGGGGTGGGTGTTGGTGCATGGGCTTCCACCCGGAGGGAGTGGGCGGCGAGGAGCACACCGCCCAGGGGAATCGCGAGGCCAAGCGTCGCCATGTCGAGCGGGGCACCGTCCACCAGGTGCTGGTGTACGACGACGATGCCTGCGCCGGATGGTGCCAGTTCGGATCACCGCGGGAGTTGCCGAACATCAAGAACCGACGCAAGTACGAGGATGGGCCGGGCGAGTTGCCGGACTGGCGGATCGGTTGCGTGTTCACCGGCTCGAAGCATCGCGAGCAGGGTGTCGCCACCGCAGCGGTCACGGCGGTACTGGAAGAGATCGCTCGCGCCGGTGGCGGCATCGTCGAGGCGTACCCGGAGCAGACCCAGGACAGGAAGCCGCAGCGCGGCTCCTATCTACACACCGGTCCGGAGGAGCTGTTCACGCGTTTCGGCTTCACCCGAGTGCGGCAGATCGCCAAATGGCGTTGGGTGATGCGCGCGGAGGTGGCCGCCGGCGCCCGCTGATGCCATGATCCGGGAGTGGACACTTCGATCATGGAAGGGTTGACCGCCGCCGGCCTCGGCGGCGATCGGAATGCGATCCGAGTCGCCAGAACGACCGAGGCCTGGCTGGCCGCCGGTGCCGCGTTGCGGGACCGGGTGATCGCCGTCCTCGACGGCGCCGCCGCGGAAGTCGAAGTCGTGGGCTCATCCTCGGTGCGAGGGCTGCTCGCCAAACCCATCATCGATCTCGCCGTGGGCCTCGACGCCGAGCAGCCGCTTTCCGTCGTGACACAGCGATTGGAGGCGGACGGCTGGGACTACCGGGGCGATGCGGGCAGCAACGGCGGTCACGTCTTCATGTTGGAGGCTCGGCCGTTGTTCCGGTTGGCCCATCTGCACGTTGTTGATCATCAGGGCGCCGAGTGGCGCAACTATCTGCGTTTTCGTGATCTTCTCCGGAGCAGCCCGGATGCTCGCCGGCGTTACGAGTCCGTCAAGGTGGAGCTGATCGAGCGGGATCACACCAACATGAGGGCCTACACGTCCGGCAAGTCCGACGTGGTCGGCTCACTCCTGGGCGAGCTTCGGTGAAGGAGATCATCGCGCAGTTGGAGGCGGCCGGTGATCCCGACGACGCGGTCGCCTTGGCGCGCTACTTCAAGACCGGGCCGGGTGAGTACGGCGAAGGGGATCGGTTCGCCGGGATCAGAGTGCCGGCGCTGCGTCAGATCGTCAAACCCTACGGTCGGCAGCCGTTCGTCGAGGCCGACTGGCTACCGCTGCTGCAACACCCCGTCCACGAGTATCGGCTGGCCGCGCTGCTGGCGATGACCTATCGCTTCCCTCGCA
>DATCVL010000062.1:0-4669 GCA_036566865.1 Microlunatus sp. | reverse complement strand
CATCTTCACCGCGCGAGCCGAGGCCATCCCGAACGACTCCTTGTACGCCCTGCCCTCGGCATCGGTCATCAGATTGCCGGTGCTCTCGTAGGTGCCGGCGAACCAGGAGCCGATCATCACGCTGCCCGCTCCCGCGGCCAGCGCCAGGGCGACATCGCGGGGGTACCGCACTCCGCCGTCGGCCCAGATCGAGGCGCCCGCCTCGCGGGCGGCCTCGGCACATTCCAGCACCGCGCTGAACTGCGGGCGGCCGACCCCGGTCATCATCCGGGTGGTGCACATCGCACCCGGACCGACGCCGACCTTGATCACGTCCGCGCCGGCCGCGACCAGTTCCCGTACGCCATCGGCCGAAACCACGTTCCCGGCGGCCAGCGGGACCCGGCGCCCGGTGCTGTCGGCGGAGTGGTCGCGGGCCTCGCGGACCGCCTTCAGTGCGGAGATCATCTTGTCCTGATGCCCGTGCGCGGTGTCCACCACCAATACGTCCACACCTGCGGTCAGCAGCGCCTCCGAGCGGCCGGCCACGTCGCCGTTGATGCCGACCGCGGCACCGACCATCAGCCGTCCGGATGGGTCGACCGCCGGCCGGTAGAGGGTCGATCGCAGCGCGTGGTTGCGAGTCATCACCCCGAGCAGTCGCCCGTCCTCGCAGACCAGGGCGACGCTCAGATGCTTCTCGCTGAGCAGGTCGAAGATCTGTTCCGGTGCGGTGCCGGGGGAGACGATCACCAGATCGTCGCTCATCACCTCGTGCACCTGGGCGAAGCGGTCGACCCCGATCGTGTCGGATTCGCCGACGAGCCCGACCGGCTTGCCGTCGTCGACCACGACCACGGCGCCGTGCGCACGCTTCGACAGCAGCGAGATCGCCTCACCGACAGTGCTGTGCGGGGTCACCGAGATCGGGGTGTCGAAGACCGTGTGGCTGTTCTTGACCTTCGCCACGGTGCCGGCGACCACGTCGGCCGGGATGTCCTGGGGAATGATCGCGACACCGCCGCGGCGGGCGACCGTCTCGGCCATCCGCCGCCCGGAGACGGCGGTCATGTTCGCCACCACCAGCGGAATCGTGGTGCCGACGCCGTCCGTGCTGGTGAGGTCGACATCGAGTCGGGAGGCTACGGCGGATCGCCGCGGGACCATGAACACATCGGAGTAGGTCAGGTCGTGCGCGGGCGGGGTGGCGATGAATTTCACCCGGTTATTCTCCCAGGTCCGCCAAACCGGCGTCGCGGCGCAACTGCTCGATCGCCCATCGGGCCCAATCGATGGTGGCGTGGTACATCCGGAGCCCGTACTGCGCGGCCAGTGCGCCGTGTCCGGTGGTCTGGCCGTGAGCCTCGGTGATCTCGTCGACCTCGCCGGTCAGTTGCTCGATCTGGGCCTCGGCGAATTCGATCGTCCGGTGCAGCACCTGCTCGGCATCGGCCGGCGGCAGGGCCGGCAGCAGGAACAGCCGCAGTACGTACTCGTTGCGGACGCCGGCTGTGGTCGGCCGTTGCAACAGCCACTCCCGGAGCTGCTGGGCGCCCAGTTCGGTGATGGCGTAGGTCTTCCGGCCGCGCGCGCCCTCCTCGGCAATCTGAACGAGGTCGTCGGCCAGCATCTTCTTCAGCTCCGGATAGATCTGACTGTGCTGGGCATGCCATGCATAGGTGCCGATGCCCTGCTCGAAACGCCGGGTCAGGTCGTACCCGCTGCAGGGGCGGTCGTTGAGGAGGCCGAGCAAGGCGAATCGCAAGGACATGGCCGGGAGCTTAGCTGAAAACCTTGACATGTCGAAATTGACATGTAAGCCTCGTCCTATGACAACCATGGAGGCCTCCGCGCTGTTCAGTCGCGGCGTGTTCGCGCCGGTGCCGGACGAGATCGACGCCCACGACCTCGAAGTGATCGGCAGTATCCCGCCGGAGCTGAACGGCCGATACCTGCGCAATGGGCCGAACCCGCTCCCAGGCGATCGGACCGCGCACTGGTTCATCGGTCACGGGATGTTGCACGGCATCCGGATCAGTGACGGGCGCGCGCTCTGGTATCGCAATCGCTGGGTCGACACCGAAGTCGCGACCGGGCAGCCCATTCGCGATGCCGCCGGCCGGGATCTGCGCCGCAACTCGGCCAACACGCACATCATCGAGCACGGTGGTGCATTGCTGGCGCTCTGCGAGGGCGGGCTGCCGTACCAGGTCACCGGCGAGTTGGACACCGTCGGGGCCTACGACTTCGGTGGCCGGCTGCGGACCTCGATGACGGCGCACCCGAAGACCGACCCGATCACCGGCGAGCTGTACTTCTACGGCTACTCGGCCACCGCGCCGTACCTGACCTTCCATGTTGCCGACGCCGCCGGGCAACTGCTCTGCTCGGTGCCGGTGGACGTGCCGGGGCCGACCATGATGCACGACTTCGCGATCACCGAGCACTACGTCATCTGGCTCGACCTGCCGATGGTGTTCCAGCAGCAGAGCAAGCCGACCATGCCTTTTGTCTGGGACGAGAGCTACGGCGCCCGGATCGGGGTGATGTCTCGCAACGCCGGTCGCGGCGCTCCGGCATCGGTGCAGTGGTTCGACATCGACCCTTGCTACGTCTTCCACGTCGGCAATGCCCGCGAAGATGATCATGGTCGACTGGTGTTGGATGCGGTCCGTTATCCCGAGTCCGTCTTCCGTACGGTCTGGGGCGCGATCGGCGGGGCGAGCGGTCGCGGCCACGGCAATCTGGTCGCCGACGCCGGGCTGGCCAGCGCGTTGCACCGGTGGGTGATCGACCCGACGGCCGGCCGGATCTCCGAATCACCGTTGGATGATCGCGACGTCGAATTCCCCAGCATCAATGATCAACATGTCGGGCGGGCCAGCCGCTATCTCTACGCGGTTTCCGGCACCGGCACCGGCGGTGTGGTCAAGTACGACACGGATTCCGGGGCTGCCAGTGAGCATCGGTTCGATCAGCCGTATCACGTCGGCGAGGCGGTCTTCGTGCCCAGCCGTGCTGCAGAGTCGGACATGGCTGTCGCCGAGGATGACGGCTGGCTCCTCAGTATCGTCAGTCCCGCCGATGACGGCCGATCCGAGTTGTTGATCATGGACGCCGGTGCCGTCGCGGCTGGACCGGTGGCGCGGGTGCTGCTGCCTCGCCGGGTGCCGGCGGGATTCCATGGCTCCTGGATCGCCGAGGAGGGTGAGGGACGATGAACGAACGCAAGATGATCTTGAGCATTGTCCGGGTGCTGTTCCTGGACGCCGGTCTGGCCGTCGGCGCCTACCTGGTGGCCCGCGGTCTGGGAGCCGGCCTCTTCGCCGCCCTGCTGGTCGGCACCATCGTGGCCGGCTTGCGGGCCGGGTACGTGATCATCCGCCGGCATCAGGTGGACGCCTTCTCGTTGTTCATGATCGCGACCTTCGGCATCGGGCTGGTGCTCACCCTGATCTCCGGAAGCCCCCGGTTCCTACTGGCGAAGGATTCGATCGCGACCGCGGTGTCCGGGCTGATCTTCTTGGGCACGCTGCTGGCCGGCAAGCCGATGATGTTCTACCTGGCTCAGCGGTTCGGCGCATCCGGCGAGGAGGAACGTCTCCAGTGGCAGCGGCTGTGGTCGACCAGCCCCGGTTTCCGCGCGCTGTTCCGACGCCAGACCGCCATCTGGGCGATCGTGCTGCTGGTCGAGGCGGCGGCAAAGTTGATCTTGGTGCTGCTGTTGCCGGTGGCCACGATGGCTCCGGTGGTGCCGTTCTTCACACCGGTCCTGATCACCGGGCTGGTGGTCTGGACGGTGCGGGACAGTGCCCGGGCCCGGCAGCGACTGCAGGCAGCGGCGGGCGTCGCCGCTGTTGGTTGAGAGTTGAAGTTCCTGCCTTAGGCTGTGGGACATGGCTTCCTACGTCAAGGGTGGCAAGGACTACAACCGCGACATGAACTACATCGGCGACCGGATCACCAGGGATGGTCGGGACGGTTGGCCGGTGGAGGCGGGCCGGTATCGGTTGGTCGCCGCCAGAGCCTGCCCCTGGGCGAACCGGACCTTGATCGTCCGACGGCTGCTCGGCCTGGAGCAGGCGATCTCGCTCGGGCTGTGCGGCCCAACCCATGACGCGCGGAGCTGGACCTTCGACCTGGATCCCGGCGGCGTCGATCCGGTGCTCGGTTACGAGCGCCTGCAACAGGCCTACTTCGCCCGCGACCCGGACTATCCGCGGGGGATCACGGTGCCGGCCGTCGTCGACATCCCGAGCAAGGCTGTGGTCACCAACGACTTCCCGAGCATCACCGTCGACTTCGAGACCGAGTGGACCGACTTCCATCGTGACGGGGCGCCGGACCTGTATCCGGACAAGTTCCGAGACGAGATCGAGGATGTCGCGCACAGGGTCTTCACCGAGGTCAACAACGGTGTGTACCGGTGCGGCTTCGCCGGGTCACAGGAGGCGTACGACAGCGCCTACGACCGGCTCTTCAGCGCGCTGGACTGGCTCGAGGAGCGGCTCAGTACCCAGCGTTACCTGGTCGGCGACACGATCACCGAGGCCGACGTCCGGCTGTTCACCACGCTGGCTCGCTTCGATCCCGTGTACCACGGGCACTTCAAGTGCAATCGGAACAAGCTGATCGAGTTGCCTGCACTGTGGGGCTACGCCCGGGATCTCTTCCAGACCCCCGGCTTCGG
>DATCVL010000061.1:0-5677 GCA_036566865.1 Microlunatus sp. | reverse complement strand
ACGGCGGATCGGTGGCCGTGCGCCCCGCCGGCAAGCACACCGGGACGATTTCGATGCCGTTGCCGGTACGGCTGTTGCTGGCGGTCCTGTCCGGCCTGGCGATGGGCTTCGCGTTCCAGCCGTACGCGATCTGGCCGCTGGCCTTTCTCGGTATCGCCGGGCTGACCGTCGTGGCACACGGCACCCGCCCGCGGCGCGGTTTCGCGGTCGGCTACTTCTTCGGACTGGCGATGCTGCTGGTCGCCATCGGCTGGGTCCGGGTGATCGTCGGCGGCGGTGCCGTCGCCTACCTGGGTGTGGTCGGGCTGATCGGCTTCGAGGCACTGTTCTTCGGATTCCTGGGTATCGCCATCTCGTTGGTCGGCCGGTTTCGGTTCTGGCCCGTGATGGCGGCCGCAACCTGGTCCGGCATCGAGTACGTCTACTCCCGTTACCCCTTCGGCGGCTTCGGCTGGAGCCGGGCCGCGTACACCGCGGTGGACACTCCGCTGTCCGGGCTGCTGCCCTTCATCGGCACCGCCGGACTGACCTTCGTGGTGGCGCTGCTGGCACAGTGCCTGGCCTGGCTGGTGATCATGATCATCACCTCACGCGGCTCGGCCGGCCGGCTGACGCGCAGCACGGTGGCCCGGGTCACGGTCCCGGCACTGGCGGTCTGGTTGATCTTGATGGGGGCCGGTTTGGCCTTGCAGGGCTGGAATCCCGACCCTGCCTCGGGTACCGGACAGAGCGCCCATGTCGGCATCGTGCAGGGCAACGTACCGGGCAAGGGGATTGACGCTCTGGGCCGGATGCGTACAGTCACCGCCAATCACGTCAAGGAGACCGATCGGTTGATGGCCGAGGTCGAGCAGGGCAAATACCCCAAGCCCGACTTCATCCTCTGGCCGGAGAATTCGACCGACATCGACCCGACCGCCGACGTGATCACTCACGACCAAGTGCAATCGGCCGTCGAGACCGCCGGTGTGCCGATCTTCGTCGGCGCGGTGATGAACGGACCCGGTCCGGACGAGCGGCAGACCACCGGCCTGTGGTGGGATCCGCAGCGCGGGATCATCGCCCGCTACGACAAACGCAACCTGGTGCCGTTCGGCGAATGGATCCCGTTCCGTGATCAACTTCTGCCGGTCTTCCCGATCCTGCAGCTGGTCGGAGCCCAGTCGGTCCCGGGCACCAAGCCCGGTGCGCTGACGGTGCCGCTGAGCCTCGGCGGGGGACCCGAGCAGCACGTGACCGTCGGCGATGCGATCTGCTTCGAACTGGCGTACGACGACACGATGTACGACGTGATCACCGGCGGATCCCAGCTCTTCATGGTGCAGAGCAACAACGCCACCTACACCGGTACCGGTCAGGTCGCGCAGCAGTTCGCGATCACCCGTGCTCGGGCGATGGAGACCCGCCGTGAGATAGCGGTCGCGACCACCAACGGTGTCTCCGGCTTCATCGGCCGCGACGGCCAGGTGGAGTGGCAGACCAAGGAACGCACCGCCGACTCGACGGTGGTGACCATGCCGTTGCGGACGGCGATCACCCCCGCGGTCCGGATTGCGCCCTGGCTGGAGCGCGGCCTCGCAGTCGGTGCACTGGTCTGCTGCGTGGCCGCGGTGATCATCGGCCGTCGCCGGACCAGCTGATCGACGTTCCCGGCGGATCGCGCAGCAATGCCGGGACGGAGCCGTGCGGTTTGGCGGGATAGGGAATTATGGCCGCGTGCCCGGTGATCTGGTTATGGAGGCCTCGCGATGATCCGGCTCGGACGGCGTTCGCTCGCGATCGCGGTACTGCTGCTGGTGGTGCTGCCGATCGTCGAGATCTGGCTGTTGGTGCTGCTGGCGCAGCAGATCGGCGCGGTGCCGGTGCTCGTCGGCGTCATCGTCGAGGGCTTGATCGGCAGCTGGCTGATCCGGCGCCGCTGGCGTACGGCGTGGCGGTCGCTGCAGGAGGCGTCGGCCGGCGGGAGCGTCGGCGCATCGTCGAATCAAGCCCCGTCGTCGGATCAAACCTTGCCCGGTGCGCTGGACACGGCGGTTTTCGTCGCCGGCGGTATCGCGCTGATCTTCCCCGGCATGATCACCGACGTGATCGCGCTGATCTGCCTGATCCCGTTCACTCGGCGGCTGCCGAAGATGCTGTTGAGCAGGTTGATCGAACGCCAACTGGCCGGACTGGACGATCTGGCCGCGATGAACGGCATGCCCGGTACGTTCAGCCGGCAGCGGCGCAACCAGCCCGGCTACGGCGACGTGATCGAGGGTGAGGTGGTCGACGACGCCGCCCCGGACAACGGGGACCGCCGCAACCCCGACGATCCGATCGTGATCCGAGGCGAAATCGACCGTCCGTGACCGGGTCGTCGACTCGCGAAAGTGCTGGCGCGAGTCAGCGACCGGGCAGGGTGTGCGCACACAAAAGGACGCCGCCACGCAGATGATGGTGTGTGGCGACGCCCTTTGGTTCCAGTGACCCCTGGATCAGGCGCTCTTCTTCGACTTTCCGCCGCCGGTGCCGGCTGCCGCGTAGTTCGGGCCGAGTTCGCCGGACCGCAACAGATCCAGTCGCTCGGCGAGCAGCTCCTCCAACTCCGGGATGGAGCGACGCTCACGCAGCATGTCCCAGTGCGTACGCACCGGCTTTTCGTCCTTGGCCTCCGGCTTGGTGCCGTCGGTCCGCAGCGATTCGGCGCCACAACGTGGGCACTCCCAGACAGCCGGAATCTCCGCCTCTTCGGCGAAGGTCAGACTGAATTCGTGCTTGTTGTTGCACACGTAACCGACTTCTTGGCGGGCGGCAAACTCGACGCCGGTCTCGTCCTCGAAGCTCTTGGATCCCAGTCCCGTTCCACGCAGAGAACGATCAGCCATGGTTCTACCTCCCGATTAGTTCGGTCTGTGCAACGCCCGGTCGGTCCGAGATGTTCCCTCGACATGCCGGGCAACGAGTGCAGTGGCCCAGATCACGGGCCACCGGACGGTTGCTCATCGGGCCGGTCAACGCTGTGCGACCCAAGCTTCAACGATAGCGGGTTCACGCAACAACGCCCGGGACCTTCGGTCCGGACTCAGAAGTCCGCCCGCGCCTCCCGCGCCGGCGGCTTCACCGGCGCCAGTGCGACCGCACCGCCGACCAGCACCAGGATGATGCCGACGATGCCGATCCGGTCGCCGAACAGCCCCGAGAAGATGGCGAACAGCGTCGGCGCGAGGAAGGAAGCTGCCCGGCCGGTGGTCGCGTACAGGCCGAACATCTCTCCTTCTCGATCCGGCGGCGCGATCCTGGCCAGGAAGGATCGGGAGCTGGACTGGGCCGGACCGACCCAGAGCACCATGATCAAGGCGAAGACCCAGAACAGGGTGGTGATGTTGGGCGGCTGCACCAGGGCCACCACCAGCAACGCGCAGGCCATCAGGATCAGACCGGTGAGGGAGATCATGATGACCCGCTTGGGGCCGATGCGGTCCTCGACCCGGCCCATCGCGATCGCGCCGACGGCGGCGGAGATGTTGGCCACCACGCCGAAGATCAACACCGTGCCGGAGCCCATCCCGTACACACTGACCGCGAGGATGGCGCCGAAGGAGAAGACCGCCGCGAGACCGTCGCGATAGAGAGCGCTGGCGAGCAGGAAGTAGACGGCGTGCCGGTCGGCCCGAAACAGCCGACCGATGTCGCGGATCAGCTGCTTGTACGCGCCGATGATGCCGCCGCCGACCTTGACCTTGGAGGCGGCCCGGATTTCCGGCACCGCAAACAACACCGGCAGGGCGAAGATGCCGAACCAGGCCGCCGACATCAGGGCGATGGCGCGATACCTGAGCCCGCCCTCGTCGCCCACACCGAACCAGCCGACGTCCGGCGCGATGAAGCCGACGTAACAGATCAGCAGCAGGAAGATGCCGCCGAAGTAGCCCATAGCCCAGCCGAACCCGGAGATCCGGCCGATGTTCCGCCGGGTGGAGATCTGCGGCAGCATCGAGTTGTAGGAGACCGCGGCGAACTCGGCGAAGACCGTGCCGGCGGCCATCAGGGCCAGTCCCAACCACAGGTAGGCGGGGTCGTTCTGCACCCAGAACAGCCCGATCATCGCCAGGAAGACCAGCGCCGACCAGATCGCCAGATTGCGGCGCCGGTGCCCGCCGGCGTCGGCACGTTTGCCGCTGATCGGCGCGATCAGTCCGATGCAGAGCCCCGCGACGGCGGTGGAGATGCCCATCCAGGTGTTGCCGGTCAGGCCGCCGGGTCGGGCGTCGCCGACCACGCCCTGGACGATGTACGGACCGAAGACGAACGTGGTCACCACCGCGTTCTGGGCGGCCGAGCCCCAGTCCCACAGCGCCCAGGCCAGCACCGTCCGGCGTTTGGTCGGCGGACGATCCGGTGCCGTCGTCACCTCATCTGCCGTCATTGCGACCACAATCCCCGGTCGACCAGAACCGATTTCAGGACGTCCGGCCGATCGGTGAAGATGCCGTCCACGCCGAGGTCGATCAGCCGCTCGATCTCGGCCCGATCGTCGATCGTCCAGGCGTGCACCTGGCGACCGGCCCGGTGTGCGCCACGGATCAGCGCCGGCGTGATCAAGGTGACCTGGCGGCCGAGGATCGGCGTCACGGTCGGCAGCTGGATGGCGACCCCGGGGGAGTTGATCAACCGGCCCAGCACCGGCAGCCAGGACAGGAACGGCGCGAACCGGAGTTGGGCGATGGCGCGGGAGCTGATCGCGGTCGGTACCTCCGGCAGCAACCGGTGAAGTCGGCGCAGCCGCTCGGGTCCGAAGGAGCTGAGGCAGACCCGGTCGACCAGGTCGAGCTCGCGGACCTGACGAGCCAACGGCTCGACCGCGTCGTCGGCCTTGCAATCGATGTTGAACCTGATCTCGGGGAACGCCTCTGCCAACTCGGCCAGAGTCGGGATCTGCAGCTCGCCGGCCACCTTCGCTCGGCGTACCTCGGCGAACGGCAGCTCGGCGATGGCGCCGGCTCGATCGGTCACCCGGTCCAAGCGCGGGTCGTGGAAGGCGACCAGCTTGCCATCGGCGGTGGCGTGCACGTCGGTCTCGAGATAGCGGTAGCCGAGATCGACAGCGTTCTGGAAGGCGACCAGGGTGTTCTCCCGGCCGACGTTCGGTGCATACGCCGCGCCGCCGCGATGGGCGAAAGCCAGGAACGGGGCGTTGAAGAACCCGTATTCACTGGCCGGCATGCGGCTTATTATGTCGGGCGCGGCTTGCGTTGTCAGAAGGTGCCGTCAGCAACGCGCCAACAGATTCCGGGCGATCAGTTTCGGGTAACAGTTTCGAGCCGGCGGTGGGATCAGAGACCCGGCAGGTGGCCCAGCCACCGGACGATCGAGTCCGGCAACCAGACCGGCATCCCGATCACCAGCAGATATCCGTAACCGAACGCGCCGATCAGGGCGAAGAAGATCACCCAGGCCACCACCTGGCGCGGCCGACTCCAGGTCCGGAACCGTTGCAACTGTCGCTTGAACCATTGCATCAGCCGGTGGGCCCATTCGAACTCGCTGGCCCAGACCGCCAACCCGAGCAGCACCAAGGGGATACCGCCCGGACCGGGCAGCGGGCCGGTCGCGCCGCCGAGCAAGATCAACAACAGCCCGGCGATCGCCACCGCGATCCGGTAGAGGCGCAGCTTGCGCGGGTCGGCTCGGATCT
>DATCVL010000060.1:0-14163 GCA_036566865.1 Microlunatus sp. | reverse complement strand
ATGCCGTCCAGGACGTACGCCGGCGCCTCCGCGATCGGCAGCCCGCCGCGCTCCGATCTCCAGACCAGCTGATCGAAGTCGCAGTCGGGCGTGCTTCGGCGCGTCCCGACCTCGTTCAGGGTCTGATCGACTGCGTCCCAGTCGTAGGCGAACGGCGCGGACAGGTAGTCCGGCATCGACACCTGCGGCGGCCGCGGGACGAAGAAGAAGTCCACCGGCACCCGAGCGAAGCGCTCCGGGTGCAGCGACTGGAGCCGTTTGGCGATGGTGGATTTGCCGGCAGCCGACGGGCCGATCAGGCAAATGATCATGCCCACGGTCCGATCAGCGGTTGACCGACGGGCTCGGCCGGCGTTGGTGGGTGCCGATGCCTGCCTTGCTCGGTGATCACCAGTCGTGGACGGTGCCGTCGGCGAGACGATTGAACGGCAGGTACGCCGTCTGGTACGGGTATTTGCCGGCCTCGTCGGCGTTGAGCTCGACCCCCAAGCCGGGGTTGTTGCCCGGGTGCAGGCAGCCGTCGGTGAAGGTCATCGACTGTTCGAAGACCGCATTGGTCTTGGCTCCGTGCGGCATGTACTCCTGGATGCCGAAGTTGTGAATCGCAAGATCAAGATGGAGGCCTGCGGCGAAACCCACCGGCGAGATGTCGGTCGGGCCATGGATGCCGGACTTGATCTGGTACTGACCCGCGTACTCCAAGATCTTTTTCAGATGGGTGATGCCACCGGTATGGGTGATCGCGCTGCGCACGTAGTCGATCAACTGTTCCTTGATCAACAACTGGTAATCCCAGACGGTGTTGAAGATCTCGCCGATCGCCAGCGGTGTGGTGGTGTGCTGGCGGACCAGCCGCAACGCCTCCTGGTTCTCCGCCGGAGTGCAGTCCTCCAGCCAGAACAGGTCGTACGGTTCCAGCGCTTTGCCCAGCTTCGCGGCCTGGATCGGGGTCATCCGATGGTGGCCGTCGTGCAGCAGCGGCACTTCGGGGCCGAACTCGTTCCGTACCGCCTCGAAGACGGTCGGCAGATGCCGAAGGTAGGCGCGGGTGTTCCAGTCCTCCTCCGGGGGCCGGAGCGCCCGCTGCGCCGGCTCGTAATGATCGTCCCGATCATCACCCGCCACCGACCCTGCTGTGGTGTGTACGCCGTAGATCGCGCGCAGCCCGGGCACTCCGGACTGCACCCGAATCGCCCGGAATCCCTGCTCCTGATGGGATCTGATGCTGTCGAACAGCTCCTGGAGATCCTGACCGCTGGCGTGGCCGTATGCCAGGATGCCGTTCCTGCTGGCGCCGCCGAGCAACTGGTAGAGCGGTAGACCGGCCTGCTTGGCCTTGATGTCCCAGAGCGCGACGTCGACCGCCGCGATCGCGGCCATCGTCACCGGACCGCGGCGCCAGTACGCACTCCGGTAGAGGAACTGCCAGGTGTCCTCGATGTTCTGCGGGTCCCGATCGATCAACAGCGGTACGACGTGATCCTTCAGGTACGCCGCAACCGCCATTTCGCGGCCGTTCAGGGTGCCGTCGCCGAGACCGGTGATTCCGTCATCGGTGGTGAGCTTCAGCGTGACGAAGTTCCGGTCCGGGCTGGTGATGATCACCTCGGCCGACTTGATCAACATCGGGTTCCTACTCTGCGTGAAGTTGCTTCAGCTGGGTTGCGATGGCGTCCGCCAGCTCATGATCATCAGCCAGGTCCGGGCCGAAGTACGCCAGCATGGCAGGGATCCGGGCCGACGGGGTGCCGGCGCCTGCGGCTTCGAAGCGGTTGTAGAGCTCTGCCACACCTTGATCATTGACGCCATCGGTGCCGAGATGAATCAACCATCCGGCCAGGGTGGCGGGGGTACCCGGATCCAACGGCAGGCCGACCTTGCGACGTGCCCGGTAGATGCCCAGCGTCCGATTCGGAAGCTTCTGCGATCCGTCGTCGGCGATCTGGATCAGGTTGTGCCGGATCCTCGGATTGCGGAACCTCACCCGCAGCGCCTCACTGGCCCGCTCGATCTCCTCGGTCGGGAACGGCAGCACCTCGCCCGCCGCCGACCACAACGCCTCCAACAGCTCGGTGCAGCGTGGGTCGGCCATGGTCTGGTCGATGGTGGCGTGGCCGAGCGCGAGACCGTAGTAGGCAAGCATCGAGTGACCGGCATTGAGCAGCCAGAGCTTGCGTTGCTCGTACGGCGCCACATCGTCGACGAAGGTGACACCGGCCTGCTCCCAGGCGGGTCGACCGGCCGGGAACTCCCCGGCGATCACCCATTCGGTGAAGGGCTCGCAGACGACCGGCATGTTGTCGATGGTCTGGCTGATCCCCTTCTCACGCAGCCAACCGGTCGCCAACTCCCGATCCGCATCGGTAGTGGCCGGCGTGATCCGGTCCACCATGGTGCTCGGGAAGCTCACCGATGACTGCACCCAGGCCGCCAGGTCGTCGTCCCAGCGCGCGGCCAGGTCGCCTACCGTCCGGGCCAGCACCTCACCGTTGCCGGCCAGGTTGTCGCAGCTGACCACCGCGACCGGCCCCAGCCCGGCCCGGCGCCGGGTCTGCAGCCCGTACAGCAGCCGGGACATCGCCGATCCGGGCTTGGCGGCCTGCAACGCGGGCAGATCGTCGGGCCCGACCCGATAGCCGGCTTCGGTGATGGTGAGCGTGACCAGTTGAAGATCGTCGACCAGCCAGGCGTCCCGCCAAGCCTGTTCGTCGGCACCGGCGGAGGCGGCCCGGATGCTGTCGATCAGCTCCAGCCGGTCGCCGTCGGCACCACGCTCGATCAGGGTGTAGCCGAACCCCTGCGCGGCCAGCGTCTCGGCGGCATCGGGCTTGCGGCCGGTGAAGGCGTGGATCCCGGTCTGCTCACCAGTCAGCTGCTCGGCCCGATGGGTGTAGTAGGCCTGGTGCGCGCGATGGAACGCGCCCAGGCCCATGTGAATGGACCGGGGTGAAGTCACGCCCGGAGATCCTTCGTCACCGTCACCGTGAGGTCGTCGTACTTGCCGTTCAGCACGTCGTCGAAGTTCACCGGCTGACCCAGGGTCGCGGAGATGTAGAGCGAACGCACCAGCGTCAGCGACAGCAGTGCTTCCTCGACCGTGACCAGCGGCTGGGTGCCGTTGCGCAGCGCATCGGAGATGTTGTCGTACTGCCGGTAGTGACCGGCGACGAAGCCGTCGGGCTCGTTCCGGCTGCCGGCGAATTCGTCCCGCGCGGCAGCAGCCTGGCCCAGGATCGCCTCGGCCTGGTTGCCGATCTTCTTGGCCTCACGGAGGTTGTCGGAGACCTCGCCGTCACCGGCGTGGAAGTAGCGCAGCTGGTCGTTGTCGACGATCGCCGAACCCAGCGACCCGTGCACCTGTACCCGAGCAGTCAGTCCCGGGTAGGCGGCCGTGGTCATGTGGATCACCGCCAGGGCGCCGGAGTCGAAGCGAACCGTTGCGGTCGCCGTGTCCTCGATCTCGATCCGCTCATGCGCGAGCTGAGCCGTCTGGGCGAAGATCTCCACCGGGCGTCCGCAGAACCACCGCAGCAGGTCGACGGTGTGCACGCCCTGGTTCATCACGGCGCCGCCGCCGTCCAGCGCCCAGGTGCCGCGCCAGTCACCGGAGTCGTAGTACTCCTGGCTGCGGTACCAGGCCATGGTGGCCACGGCGGAGGTGATCCGGCCGAACTTCTGCTCCTCGATCGCCTGGCGCACCAAGGCGCTGCCCTGGTCGAAGCGATGCTGGCTGATCACCGAGACGAGTTGCCCGTGCTCTGCAGCCTTGGCCGTTGCCTCGGCGAACTCGCGGCTCTTGGCCACCGAGACATCCAGCGGCTTCTCGATCACCGCATGCTTGCCGGCGTTGATCACCTCGAGGGCGTTGTCGATGTGGTAGCCGCTCGGCGTGCACACCACACCAAGATCAACCGTGCCGGATGCAACGGCGTCCGCGATCGAGTCGTACACGACCGGCTCGGTGGCACCGAGCTCGACAACCTTCTGCGCGGTCTTCTCGGCCGCGGACCGGTCGACGTCCACCAGTGCCGTCACGGTGAAGTCGGGGTGCTTGGTCAGCACCGTCGCGTGGTGGATGCCGATGATGCCGCAGCCGATGATCAGCGCGCGGGTCGGGCCGTCCTGCCCAGCGCCTGCCGGTGCCGATGCGGTGGTCGATGAAGGTGTGGTCACGAGAGGTTCACTCCAGCTGTCGTTGCCGTTGGTCCGGGTGCGTACCGAGCGGCACGCCCCGGGAGGGTTCTCCAACGCAGAACGTTAGAGATCGCCCCCAGCGGTGGCAAGCGTTTGCCAGGTGTTTCCATCTGAAGCTCTCTGCGCCGGCGCGAAGTTTCCTTCAGTCGGCGACGGATTCGCCGTGCAGGGCCGCGGTGATCTGCGCTCCGGTCTCGACCGTACGGCCGACGGTGCACAGCCGGTCGTGCGATTGCTTGATGGACCGACGCAACACGTCGGTCGCCTGTCGGCCACCCTCGTCATCGGGGAAGCTGATGTCGAAATCGAGCAACAGGTCGACGAGCCGGTTGCCGTGCTCGTCGACGATCTTGTGGCCCGAGCAGCTGGCAGAGAAGGTGTCCGGCTCGGAGCGCTTCGCAGTGATGAAGTCGACGTCGATCGCGCTACAGGCCGCGATCGCGGCCAGCAGCAATTCGACCGGGGTGAAGTCGTCGCCCTGTCCGCTGCCGATGTCGAGCGTTCCGCCGCGGACGTTGGTCGCGGTGTAGCTGCCCTTGGCCGTGCGCGCGAGGCTGACGCTGCGCAAGCTGTCCTTCGAGGTTTGATCCGCCATGGACCTGAGCCTGCCATGCACCCCGATCGGTCCGGTACCGGGCCGATCTCAGGACAGGTGCTCCAGGTGTCGTCGGACCAGGTCCTGATGTTGGTGGAAACTGGCCGGTTGGGCCGGCCCCGGTTGCGAGACCAGATCGGCAAACCGCTGCCAGGCGGCAGCGAAGTCCGGCCGCCAGCGCGCCGTACTGGAGACGTCCAGCCGCAACGTCGGGGTGATCGGATGTCGGCGAACGATGTGGAACCCGACCGCCTGCCAGAAGCTCACCGGCAGCAACACCATCGTCGACCCCTGGCCGCCGTCTGCATGCGGAATGGCAGCCGGGCCGAAGGTGCCGATCACCTCGACCGTGCCCACCTCCCGCTTGGCCAGTTGCCCGATCGCCGACCGGACCAGATTTCGCCCCAGCCCACGACCGCGATAGTCACGACAGACCGCAACCGCCATCAGCACCGCCGCATCCGGGCTGAAGACGTCCGCCGAGCTACCGCCCAGACCGGGCAGAGGCACCGTCGGAACGAGCTCGGCGGGTGCGAAGGTCAGATAGCCGGGCAGATCTCCGTTGAGTTGGGCGACCTCGCCGCACAATCCCCACAGATCGGTGGTCTCCTCGATCCAGGCCGGCAGATGATCGCCGGTACGACCGAACGCGTCGGTCACCGTCTGCGGGGTGAAGCCGTAACCGCAATGCGCGCAGGGATCCTCGATGGTCGAGAGCATCGAGTCGGACATGGGCCGATAGCGCGCCGAGCTCATAGCGATCGATCCCCGACACCCGAGAAATCGTCACGTGGTCGAGACAATCCGGCCGCGAAGCCCACCAACACACCGGCCGTGATGCCGCCGGCAAGCCACAGCGCCCAGCGGAGAATCCTCCGGCCGGTCGGATCCGGTTCCGCACTCCGACTCATGGCCTACATGCTAGTGGGACACGGCAGAAAACCGGTCCCGGTCGGCTGCGTCGGAGTGCATCGCCGAGTACTGGCGTTGGCCGTTTATCGTGGGAGCGTGAATCCGGACCGATCGCCCCGACCCGCTGACCCCGGAGTCCCGGTCCGGCGCGACACCCGACTCGACCCGTACGTCGGCAGCTACGCCCGGCGTACGCACGGCATGACAGCCTCGGCGGTGCGGGCTCTGTTCGCCGTGGCCAATCGACCCGAGGTCGTCTCGTTGGCCGGCGGCATGCCCAATCTCGCCGACCTCCCCCTGGAGGCGCTCGCGGAGACGATCACCCAGCTCGTCGCCCGGAACGGCCAGCAGGCCATGCAGTACGGAGGCGGGCAGGGCGAGCCTTTGCTCCGCGAGCACATCTGCGAGGTGATGGCGCTGGAGGGCATCGCGGCACACCCCGACGACGTCATGGTCTGCGTCGGATCCCAACAGGGATTGGCGTTGCTGACGCAGATCTTCTGCGATCCCGGCGATGTCGTGCTGTGCGAGGCGCCCAGCTATGTCGGTGCGCTCGGCGTCTTCCGTACCTATCAGGCAGAGGTCGCCCACGTCGCGATGGACGACGACGGGTTGGATCCGACCGCATTGCGAGAGGCGATTGCCAGTTGCCGGGCGGCCGGGAAGAAGATCAAATTCCTCTACACCATCCCCAACTTTCACAACCCGGCCGGAATCAGTCAGCCGACGCCGCGCCGGCAGGAGATCCTCCAGATCGCCCGTGACGCGGGGATCCTGGTGGTCGAGGACAACCCGTACGGGCTGCTCGGATTTGATCAAGACCCGGTACCGGCGATCAGGTCGTACAACGACGACGGCGTGGTCTATCTCGGTAGCTTTTCCAAGATCTTCGCGCCAGGATTTCGGATCGGCTGGGTGCTCGCACCGCATGCGATCAAGGAGAAGCTCGTGCTGGCTCAGGAGTCGGCGACGCTGTGTCCGCCGATCTTCTCCCAGTACACGATCGCCGCCTACCTGCAGCAGTTCGATTGGCGCAGCCAGATCAAGAAGTCGACCGTGCTCTACCGGGAGCGCCGGGACGCGATGCTGGCCGGCTTGGAGGCGCACATGCCAGCCGGCACCCGTTGGACACGTCCGGACGGTGGATTCTTTGTCTGGTTGACACTTCCGCCGGAACTGGACTCGGATGCGATGCTGGCCCGAGCGGTCACGGCGCGGGTCGCGTACGTCCCCGGCAATGCCTTCTACGCCGACGGTCTCGGCACCCGCCATCTACGACTCTCCTACTGTCTGCCCACGCCGGAGGAGATCATCGAGGGCACCCGCCGGCTCGGTGAGGTGATGGCTTCCGAGATCTCGATCAGCGAGGTCTTCGCCAATCCTCCGCGTCGGCGCGAGGTGCACCCCTACGAGGCGCCGGGACCAGATCAGCGGTGATCTGCTCGATGCATCCACAACCGCATTCGACACTTGTTGATCATCGCCGAGTTGATCATCGGCCATTTGATCACGGAGTAGTTGATCATGAACTGGAGTCCCCTCGATGAACGATCCGGTCAATTCAGCGGCGCCCCGTACGGTCATCGTGCTGGCCGGTGGACTGTCCCACGAACGGGATGTCTCGCTGCGATCGGGACGCCGGGTGACCCAAGCGCTACGAAGTCAGGAACTAGACGTAGTCCAGGCGGACGTCGATTCATCGTTGATCAACTTGCTGACGAACTCGCCCGATGTAGTGGCGTTTCCCTTGCTGCACGGCGAAGCCGGCGAGAACGGATCGCTTCGGGAAGTGCTGTCACTGCTGAATGTTCCGTTCGTCGGCGCGGTCGCGTCGGCATCCCGGATCGCCTTCGACAAGTCCATTGCAACCCGGGTGGTTTCGGCCGCCGGGGTCGCCACCCCGGCCCAGGTCGCGCTGCCGCACGAGACCTTCCGCGAGCTCGGCGCAGCGAGTCTGGTCGCCGCCCTCGGTGATCAGATCGGCTTCCCGATGATTGTCAAGCCGTCGCGGGGCGGCTCGGCACTCGGGTGTACGAAGGTCACCGGAGCCGAACAGTTGCCGGCCGCGATGGTGGCGGCCTACGCCTACGGGCCGGTCGCCGTGGTGGAGAGCTTCGTCGAAGGCACCGAAGTCACCGTCGCGGTGGTGGATCGCGGGGACGGCCCCCGCGTACTGCCTGCGGTCGAGATTCGCCCGGAGTCCGGCAGCTACGACTACGCTGCGCGGTACACCGCCGGCCAGACCCGGTTCATCTGTCCGGCCGAACTGCCGGACGCGGTGACCGATGCGGTAGCCGCGGCATCCCTGCGAGTGCACGAGACTCTTGGCCTCACCGACCTGTCCCGGATCGATCTGATCATCAATGCCGCCGGCGTTCCGGTCTTCCTGGAGGCCAACGTCGCGCCGGGGATGACGGAGACCTCGGCGCTGCCGCTCGCCGTCGAGGCCGCTGGTTGGGGGCTGGGCGAGACCTGCGCGGATCTGGTCCGAGCGGCCTGGCGTCGCGGCGTCAGGACCGCGGCTTCGAGCGACTCGGATCGCACCATGACGGGCATCGGCCGGTGACCGTCCTCAAACAGCTCGGGATCGTTCTGGTTGGTCTGGTGATCGCAGCGATCATGGTCGGGCTCGGCATCTGGCAGCTCAACGTCTACGAGTCTCAGGGCCGGGACGCCGCGATCACTCGCGCCGCTGCTCCGCCGGTGGACGTGACGTCGGTCGCGCCTCCGGGCGAGGAAGTCGGCGACGCCTACGGACGGCGGGTCCGATTCACCGGACACTACGACTCGAAGCTGCAGTCCTATATCGCCGACCCCGACCGCCCGGGACGGTACCGCGTGCTGACCGCGTTCCGGTTGGACTCCGGCGGAGCGCTGGCGGTGGTTCGCGGTGTCGTCGACGGCAAGAACGCGCCCGAACCGCCCTCCGGCACGATGACCCAGACCGGCGTACTCCTGCCCTCCGAGGGTGCCGACGCCCAGGCAGCACCGAGCAGCGAGCCGACCTCGGTGGTGTTGGCCTCGCTGACTCAGACCTGGCCGATGGACCTGGTCAACGGCTACGCCACCCTGAGCGCGGAAGAGGCACGAGACCAGTCCCTCGAACCGGCGACGATCGCCCTCCCCAGCTCGCACGGTCGGCTGAGGAACGGCTTCTACGCCCTTCAGTGGTGGGTGTTCGCCGCGTTCGCCGTGGTGATGGCGATACGAGTGGCCCGTGACCTCGGTCGCGATGCCGACGAGACGGAGTCCGACGATCCCGATTCCGGTCCGCAATCTCCTGATCGCGGCGAACTCCCCGACGACGCGCCGGATCGCGGTGCGCCCGCCGAGCGGACCTGAACTCTTGAGTGCCGCGTGTCACCGATGAGTTGCGGCTGAGCGGTCTGCTCCGGTCGAACGATCACGATGCGGCGCCGGAGCGGTCTACGACATAGAGTCGTATCCATGCGTGGCGCCCTGATTCGTTACCGGGTGATGGCCTATGTCGTCGGCACCCTTCTGATCATCCTGATGTGCATCGCGGTGCCGTTGAAGTACTTCGCCGGCGACGACCGTTTGGTCAACGTTGCCGGGGTCGCGCACGGCTGGCTCTACATGATCCTGCTGATCACCGCTGTTGATCTTGGTCGTCGGGCGCATTGGACCTGGAAGCGGCTGTTGTTGATCGCGCTGGCCGGCACGGTCCCGTTCCTGTCTTTCGTGGCGGAGCGGTCGGCAACCAAGAACGTCCGCGCCAAACTGGCAGCCGAAGACGCTGAGGACGACGCTGAGTACGACCAGGACACCGCCGGCGGCACGATCGGCGCAGAAACCGAGCGCTGAGCGGAGCGCCACTCCCCCGCTGGATCGTTGCTGTCGATGATGTCGATCATGATCAACAGTCGACGTTGAGTCGCCGTGGGTCCGTTGACGTACGACGACCGGGTGACGCCGATCTCTCTTCAGACGAGGCTGTCCTTGGATCCGACCCAACGTCGATCCTCACGGGTCCACAACGGAACCGTTCGACGCGTGCAAGTCGGGCCCGAGTTTCTCCGACGTCACGTCCCCGGGGGCGTCATCTCTAAACACTTGACTCCAAAGCCATTTGTCGACAAATAGCCTTATTGCCTTAGCGTCGCTCCAGTGGGTGTGTCGCCAGCCCGGCCACTATCGCCCTTCGATCAGCCCAACGATGCGTTGCATGTCCTCGGCGCTCGCGAAGTCGATCGTGATCTTGCCCTTGGTCTTGCCCAGGGAAACCCGGACCCGCGTCTCCAGCCGGTCAGAGAGTCGGTCGGCTGCCTCCGTGGCGAGCGGCCCGGGGGTAGCGCGACGCTCGCGAGTGCGCGGCTTGGTCTCCTCGGTTCCGTCGCCGAGCGTGACCAGCTCCTCGGTCGCCCTAACGGAGAGTCCTTCAGCGACGACCCGCTGAGCCAGGCGCTCCTGGCCGCCCTGGTCCTCCACCATCAGCAACGCACGAGCATGACCGGCGCTCAGGACTCCTGCCGCGACCCGCCGCTGCACGGTCGGCGGCAGGCGCAGCAGCCGGATGGTGTTCGAGATCTGCGGCCGCGACCGCTTGATGCGCTGCGCGAGCTCCTCCTGCGAACAGCCGAAGTCCTCCAGCATCTGCTGGTACGCCGCGGCTTCTTCCAGCGGGTTCAGCTGCGTTCGGTGCAGATTCTCCAGCAGGGCGTCTCGCAGCAGATCGGCCTCCTCCGTGCGGCGCACGATGGCGGGAATCGCGGGCAGCTCGGCCAGCTGGGAGGCGCGCCAACGACGCTCGCCCATCACCAGCTCGTATTGCGCGTTGTCCTCACCCGGTTCACCCAACGGACGCACCACGATCGGTTGCAGCAGTCCGACCTCGGTGATCGACTCGACAAGCTCGTTGAGCTCGTCCTCATCGAAGACCGTTCTGGGTTGCCGAGGATTGGGGCGAATGCTCCCGATCGGCAGCTCGGCGAAGTACGAGCCCTCCGGTACCGGATGCTCGTTGACCGCGGCCTCCGGCGGAGCCTCTGCGGATCCGTTCGGGGTCGTGGCCGGCGGTGGCGCCGCAGCCGGCTCTGGAGCACTGGGCGGACGGGGCTCCGACCGCTGAATCAGCTGACCGAGCCCACGTCCCAGTCCACGGGGTGCTGCGTTGCTCATTGACTCTCCTTGACGCCACGACGGGCGATCTCGTGCGCGGCTTCCAGGTACGACACCGCACCGGCGGACTCGGGGTGATAGGTCAGAACGGTCTGGCCGTAGCTCGGTGCCTCGGAGATGCGCACCGACCGCGGGATGACCGTGGGAAGTGTTTGATCCGCGAAGTACGCGCGAACCTCGTCGGCTACCTGGGCAGCCAGACGCGTCCTCGCGTCGTACATGGTGAGAAGGACGGTGCTGAGTTCGAGCTCGGCATTGAGTTCACCCATCACCAGGTCGATCGTGTTCATCAGCTGCGAGACACCCTCCAAGGCGTAGTACTCGCACTGAATCGGGATCAACACCTCCCCCGCAGCCACCAACGCGTTGAGTGTCAAGAGTCCCAGGGATGGCGGGCAGTCGATCAGGATGTAGTCGGTCGGGTGATCGGTCAGGTAGCGAGCGAGCGCTCGTTTGAGCCTGTTCTCCCGGGCAACCACAGAGACGAGTTCGATCTCCGCACCGGCGAGATCAACCGTCGCCGGCAACACGCGAAGATTCGGCGCCTCAGGCGAGTCGACGAGGTAATCCGAGATCGCGTCCCCGTCGATCAACACCTCGTAGGTTCCCTTGACCCCGGCGTCGTGCGGCACTCCGAGCGCGGTCGATGCATTCCCTTGGGGGTCGAGATCGACCACCAGTACCGAAAGTCCGCCGAGAGCCAAGGCCGCGGCGAGATTCACCGACGTCGTGGTCTTGCCCACCCCGCCCTTCTGGTTGGCCACGACGACGACTCTGGTCGAACTCGGCGCCGGCATCGCCTGCACCCGCGGCGCTTGACGGGACGTAGCGCCGCTCGCCACCTCGTCGTCGGGCTCATCCAAAGGCGGGAGGTCCGACTCAACGACACCTGGCACCTTCGCACCGACGGTCGCATCCTCGACGGTCAAGCCGTCAGCGATCGGAGCGTCGTCGATCACCAGCGCGCGGCGGGGTCGGGAGGCGCTCTCGGAGTCGCGGCCTCCATCGTCAACGGGATGCGGCTGGTCGGCGGGCTCGCCTTCACCCGGTCCGGCGACGGCATGCGTGCCGATGGCGGCTGGTTGCGCGCCATCGCCTACCCGCGGAGACTCGCCATTCACAGCGTTTGTGCCGGCGTCGCTCGCCGGCGATGTGGCTGTATTGGGATCGCTGGTCGGCGCTTCACGGTGGTCGACAGCTACCGCCTCAATGCCACCGGTCGCCTGAACCGACAGTTCGTCGGGAGCGTTTGACGCGGCTTCGCGAGATTCGGACGACGTCGAGGTCGCGCCGTTTACCTCGGCCGTGGAGCTGGTCTCCGCGGTCGAGTCGTCCTGATCGTCGGCCGACTCACCAGCGTTTTCACCCGCTCCTAGGAATCGGGCCGATGGCGCCTCGTTGGCTGAGCGCGATTCCTCGCCAGTGAATCCGGAGTCACTTGAAGTCGCGGCGATATCCGAGGGCTCGGCTTCGTTCGGGAACTCACTGGCTGGGGCACCGCCTTCGACGCCGTCATCCATCGAGCTGCGGTGCGCCGTGTGATCTGAAGGCACGCCGTCATCGCCGACAACGTGCTGGTCGGCGTCCGAGGACCCCAGGCGATCAGCGCACCCCTTTTCGGCGGTCCTCTCCTCTATCGACCGAGGATCCTCCGCCGCGTGACTGACGGCGGGTGATTCAGCATCGCCATCAGCAGGTTCTGCGTCAAGCGCGGTGGCACCGTCATCCTGGTCCGTCGCGGTGACAGCGGCCCTCGGATCCGTCTCTGTGTCGGCGAGTCCCGAGGGGTTGGCAGCTGGCGCGCCGTGAGGCCGGTCGATGCTCGGCGTCGCGGTGTCACCTGTTCCCGCATCCTCGCGTGTCACCTCAGAATCGTCGGCGTCGCGATCAGAAGCATCGTTGAGTGTTTTACTCCGGTCGGAGGCCTCGACCTGAGTGCTGGACGTGGCGTCCGTTTCACGTGAAACATCCCGACTTCCCGTTTCACGTGAAACGAAGGGCCAACCAAGCAATCGGCCGATCCGGGGAAGCTTCGGCCAACCGAGACCGCTCCCTTTGGAAGAACTGGAGCCTGGGGAATTCGTCGCCATCGATCCTCACTCGTCGACCGCCCCTTCGGCGGCTCTGGGCAACGCTACAAGACAGCCACCCACCCCTCCGCGAGCATCTCCCGTGTCTTCACTCAGGATTCAAAAACCCCGCGGATCGGGCGTTAGACAGGCGACCATCGTGTGGCTCGTAGCCGCTCCAGAACCGCCCGAAGACTCACGCCGAGCCCCTGAGAACCCCACCTGTCGGTGATACCAAGAAGGGGAATGCGAGGTCAGCACCAGGTCCCGGCCAGAGGCCCAGCCACGATGCTCTCAGTCCCCGCGATCGGAGCCGCGGGGATACATCGAGACGTCGGCAACGTTCTCCGCTGGTGCGATCGGATGCAGTTGCCAATCCTTCTGGGTCGGCGGCAGCGCCGTGAAACATGGGGCGTCTGCGAAGACTCCAGGCAGGGCTGACGCGGGTAACCGAACGCGATTGACTGCGATCGAAGACGCGTTCTCAGCGCAGGCGCCAGGAGACACCGAAGACTCCACGTCCTATCTTGCGTGTACGAAACCCCAAGCTCGCCCTCGGCTGCGGTGGGCGAGAGCAACGACCCAAGCACCGGCGCCTCCATCGCTGACCCCGTGGCGAAGGATCCGACTTCCGGGCACTCATCGCAACCGATCAGCTCGCCGAGCGCCGACAGATGACCCAGCAGCACTTGCTGGGTCACGGATCACTCTGAGCCCGGCTACCTATCTCGGTCACACTCCGAGCAGTAGTGCCTTCGAACGAGACTGCAGCAACAATTGGCGCCGTAATCCCATGACGGCGTCCGTGTGGCTCATGTCTACGGCCGATGTGCAGTTCCGTCCTATGAGCGTCGGACCCAGCCTGGTCAGCCGCTCGCTTGCCGGAGTCAGCGGGGATGTTCCGACTAGGCACCTCAGCCGCTCGCGGCGTCAGATGAGGCGGATCAACTGCCCGGGATGACTATCCAGGCCTTCAGCGGGCGTCGTCGTCCCTGGCCGCCGATCCGACCGTGTCGATCGCTCCGGATTACCGGCGTCCCAGGGCGAGGCAAGCCTGTCTACGGTTCGCGCGAGCACTCTATGGTTCGCGCGAGCACTGCTGCACTGATGGCCGAGCTCACCAACGCAGGTGCGCGGCATCGAATGGAATCCTTGATACGTCTCAGCGCCAGGTCCAGTCAGTGAGCAAGCATGGGGGCAGGAGAAGACCTGCTTGGCCCGGATCGGGCAAGCGAAGCCCGATGCGACCCGATC
>DATCVL010000059.1:0-18666 GCA_036566865.1 Microlunatus sp. | reverse complement strand
CAGCTACCGGAGCTTTCCCGCTCTGCCCGGCGAGATCTTCCGGCTGAGCTGGCCGGCCGAAGCCGCCCATCGCGTCCTCAGCGGCTGGCAGCACCGGCTGCTCGGTGGGATGCCGAAGCATTCCTGGGCCAACCTGCATCTTGACTCGTCCGGCGGTTCCGTCCGACCGAGCATCACCGGCGTCTGCTGGGATGGCTCCGCCACGGCCGAGATCAACGCCCTGGTCTCGGCAATCGGCCGATCCCCGTCGAGCAAGGAGATCCGGCACGACTCGCACGCCGGTGCGATGGGCTGGTTCGCGGGCGGCAGCGCGGGTCGGAAACGGCAGTCCTGGCTGGCCGGGTCGGACATCGTCGGGCACACGATCTACGGCGCCCGGGCGGACGCGATCATCCGCGCGGTCGGCAGCTGGCGTGGCTCGGGTTCGGCCGCGGCGATCTTCGACCCGTTCGGTGGCGCGGCCGCCGAACCGTCGCGATCGGCGACAGCGTTCCCGTGGCGCGACGCCATCGCCGACGTCCAGTGGTACGTCGGGCTGGGCAGCACCCGCCGGACCAACCTCGACGCCGCCAGCGCCTGGCTCCACCGCTGTCACCGGGCGATCGGCAGTGCGTCGATCGGCGCGTACATCAACTATCTGGAGCAGGATCGGCACGACCTGTCCGACTACTACGGGTCCAACTATCTGCGGTTGGTCTCGATCAACAAGAAGTTCGACCCGGACAACGTCTTCGACTCCCGCTACGCGCTGCCCGGCTGATCGCACTGGCCAGGCACGGACGGTACCTGCTCACGCGACCGACGGCCGGCGTGACGAGCGCGACAGTCGGCCGACCTCGGGTAGTAGGTAACGTTGGACAGCGATGACCAGTCAGGACCAGACCCAGCAGACCTTCTACGAGCAGTTCGGCGGCGCGCCGGCGTTCGCGACGTTGGTGCACCGCTTCTACCAGGGGGTGGCCGACGACCCGGAGTTGCGGGCCCTCTATCCCGAGGAGGATCTCGGCCCGGCCGAGGACCGGCTGCGGATGTTCCTGGAGCAGTACTGGGGAGGCCCGACCACCTACAGCGAGCAACGCGGCCATCCGCGGCTGCGGATGCGGCACGTACCGTTCGCCGTGACCCCGGACATGCGGGACCGCTGGCTCAAGCACATGCGCGCTGCGCTGGACGAGGTCGCCCTGCCCGCGGACCAAGATCAACTTTTCTGGGACTACCTCAGCCGGGCAGCGTACGCGATGGTGAACACGCTCGACCCGGACGGGGCTGCCGATGCCCAGAACCCCACCGTTCCGGGGCTCAGCATCACCCCGCGGCTTCAACCCTGATCATCAGGCGTTCGGCTGCACGATGATCTTGCCGGCGGCAGGCGCCTGCCCGGCGAGCGCGGCAAACGCCTCCGGGGCGCGTCGCAATGGGACACGATCCGTGATCAACGGGGCGAGTAGCTCGGGATGATCACCGGCCCACTGAGCCGCCGCCCGGAAGTCGGCGTCGGAGTAGCAGAACGAACCGACGACGGTACGCTCGGCCGTGCTCACATCGAACGCTGACAGCTCGAGCCGGGGCGACCCCATGCCGACCAGCGTCACCAGCCCGCCGACCTTGGTCACGCGCAAAGCGTCCGCGATCGAACGGCTCTGGCCCACCGCGTCGATGGTGACATCGGAGAAGCCCCCGATCAGCTTGCGAAGTTGATCATCAAGCGGCTCGGCAACCGGATCGAGGACGGTTGCGCCGAGCGAAGCGCAGAGCTCACGTCGCTGTGCATTGGGTTCACTGACCAGGATGTCCGCGGTCGTCCGGGTCCTGACGGCCAGCACGATGGACTGTCCGATCGGACCGCCGCCGATCACTACGACCTGATCATGGTCGGCGACGCGGGCCCGGCGGACAGCGTGGAAGGCGACTGCCAGGGGCTCGATCAGCGCACCGTAACCGATCGGAAAGTCGGCCGGCAATGCGACCACGTTGGCCACAGGGACCGCAACTTGCTCGGCGAAGGCCGCCGAGATCTCCGGATTCACCCCGATCACTCGGCGATCCGGACAATGCTGCTGCTCCCCTTCCTTGCAGGCCGGACAGCGGCCGCAGGCGATCAGCGGATTGAACGTCACCGGCCGACCGGCAGCGAGTTCGCCGTTGCCGTCGAGCACGATGCCTGCTGCCTCATGCCCCATCACCTGCCCGGGCACCCGGCGGCCGTTCGCGCCGGTATACCCGTGCACATCCGAGCCGCAGATACCGACCGCGTCGACCTTGATCAGCACCTCGTCGTTCTGGACGACCGGGGCCGGAACTTCGCGGATCTCCATCCGGCCGAATTCGGCCAACACCAGTGCGCGCACCTTGCGTCCTCGTTCCTTTGGTTTCAACGGTGATCTCGTCGGCCCGCTCCGGCTCTGAGCCTCCGGAGCGCCGCCAGCGCTCGTCTCAGCGGCCCGGGTAGACGACCGGCTTGAGGGTGTGCGGGTCGCGACGCAGGGCGGTCAGCGCGTCAGCAACCTCCTCGATCCCGAACCGAGCGGTGACCAGCGAATCAAGATCAACAGCGCCGCCGGCGGCCAGCGCGATCGCGGCCGGATAGCAGTTGGCGTAGCGGAAGACGCCGGTGACCCACAGCTCCCGATTCTGGATCAGGCCGACCGGAAGCTCCATGGAGGCCGCACCCATCCCGACCAGCACCACCCGGGCCGCCGGCGCAGCGGCGTCGAAGGCACCCAGCACCGCAGGCGCTGCACCGCTGCATTCCAAGATCACGTCGAATTCGCCCTGCTGTTCGCGTGGCGTACCCCTGGTCACGTCGATGACGGCCTGCGCCCCACGCTGCGCCGCGACCTGCAGTCGGTAGCCGTTGGTGTCACTGATCGCGACCCAGCCGCCGCGGGAACGGGCCACATCGGCCGCCAGCAGGCCGACCGGACCGGCGCCGGTGACCAGCACCCGATCGCCGGGCTCGACCGCTGCCTTGCGATTGGCCCAGACGCCGACCGACAGCGGCTCGATCAGGGCTCCGGCCTCGTCCGACATCGAATCCGGGATCGGGTGTGCCCGGATCGAGTCCAGCACCACGTACTCGGCGAAGGCGCCGTGCACCGGCGGCGTCGCGTAGAACTGCACCTGCGGGCAGAGGTTGTAGCGACCCGCCTGGCACTGCGTGCAGCGGCCGCAGGTCTCCTGCGGTTCGAGGGCCACCCGCTGTCCGACCGTACGATCGCTGACGTCGCTGCCGACCGCGCGAATCACCCCGGAGGCCTCGTGGCCCAACACCAGCGGCTCGTTCACCACGAAGTCGGCGATCCGGCCGTGCTCGAAGTAGTGCACGTCGGAGCCGCAGATGCCGACCGCGACGACCTCGATCAGCACCTGCCGCGGCCCCGGTTCGGGCACCGCTGCGGGCTCGGTACGGACCACCTCGGGCTTGATCAACAGCGAACGGCGCTGCTGTTGCGGCACACCGGTGTGAGTCATGGCCTACCTCCTCGAATCTGCTCCGGAGCCTAATCCGCGACCTCGACCGCCGCTTGCCGGGCCGCCAGCAGATCACGTACGGCAGCGGTGATCGGCTGCGGACGTCCGTGCGGGTCGACCGAGACGACGACACTGCGGGCCGTGGCAAGGCTGCGCCCGTCGGCGCCGGCGGAGCCATCGACGATGTCCGCGACGAACTCGACCGAGCTGGTGCCGACCCGTACCACCCCGGTCCGGACCTGGTAGGGCTCGCGGCGGAAGTCGATCGGTACGCGATAGTCCAGGTCCTGCCGGGCGACCACCCATGGTTCCCCCGGACCCACCGGCCCGGCGCCGGCCAGCAACTCCAACCGGCCCTGGCCGAAGTAGTCGAAGAACTTGACGTTGTTGACGTGTCGATAGGAATCGAGATCGGCCCAGCGGGTCCGGCAGGGCATGGTCGCGGCCACGGCCAGGTCGGCCGGTCTCACCTTGCCCAGCGGTTGCACCGGAACCGGGTCGGCAACCGCGGCGCTGAGGAGGTCGCGTTCCTGATCGGTCAACCGGCGCAGCTTTCCCTCGGTCAGGTCGTAGGGCACCAGGAAGGTCCGTGCCTGCACCACCGGCACGTGAGCGTCGCTGAGCCGATAGCTGATCGAGAACCGGGCGCCGCCGACCTGATCGACCCATACCTCGGCGTCCACCGCAGGGGTCCGATACCCGATCGGCGCCAGGTACTCCACCCAGTGCCCGGTGACGAGCACACCGCTGTCCAACATCGCCGGCATCGGCCCCGGCGCGGACAGCAGGAATTCGGTCCTCGCCTCCTGCAGATAGTCGATCAGCGCACCATGATCGACATGCCCGCCGGCATTGAGGTCGGTGAAGCGCTTCGGGACCCGGTAGTGGAACGACACCGGCTCATCCTCGCAGCACGGCTGGGCGGCATGCCGGTGGTGGGTATCGGCGATAAGAAGGTGGCCCCAGTTGCGGCCCACCGGCCCGATCCGGGGGTGCCAACCACACTGTGGGCACATTCTTATCGCGCGTCACGGGCACCCACCCCACCCAGGTCTCCCGATCAGTCGGTGTCTGCGGTCCCGGGGTTCAGCACGCTGAGCCCGAACCGTTCGGCACGACCCTGACCCCAGGCGTACAGCGCCTGGAGAACCGGCTCCAGGGTCCGGCCCTCGTCCGTCAGGTCGTATTCCACCGGCGCCGGAACGCCGGCGCCGACCCGCCGCTCGACCAGGTCTGCCGCCTCCAAGGCCCGCAACCGCTGGGTGAGCACCTTCTCGCTGGTGGTCGGCATCCGCCGGCGAAGCTGACCGTAGCGGTGTGCGCCGTCCTTGAGGTGCGCGAGGATGATCGGCGTCCACTTGCCCTCCAGTACATCCAGGGTCACCTCGACCGGACACTGATAGGCCCGGTCCGAGCCGGCGGAATGCTGAGCCATCGATCCCTCCCGTGCCGGTACGCACCGATCGGTACGTTCTTGTGTCGGCGCCGGATCGATGATCAAGTTGATCATCGTGATCACCGAGTACATCCGCTATCGGATCCCGGCCGACCTCGCCGACGCCTTCGAGGCCGACTATGCCAGGGCGGTCGAGGAGTTGAAGACCGCGCCGCAGTGTCATGACTTCGAACTCAGCCGCTGCCTCGACGATCCGGCGAGCTATCTACTGCGGATCAACTGGTCCTCGGTCGAAGATCATCTCCAGGGCTTTTGTGGCGGTACGCAGTTCGCGCCGTTCTTCGACGCGATCGGCCGTTACGTGGATGCGATCGAGGAGACGCGGCACTACCGGACGACATCGATCGCCGGCACCGGTGGCGCCGTCCCGTCGATCTACCAATGGGCCGGCGGGATCGACGCTTTTCGGCGGTTGACCGCGGCGTTCTACCTCAAGGTGCCGCAGGATCCCATCCTGGCGCCGATCTTCGCCGACATGCCGCCCGACCACTCCCTGCATGTGGCGGACTGGCTGGCCGAAGTGTTCGGTGGGCCGACCACGTACTCCAGCGAGCGCGGCGGCCATCGGGCGATGGCGCGTCATCACTTGGGCAGGGCGCTGACCGAGGAGCAGCGGCACCGCTGGGTCGAATTGTTGCTGCAGACCGCGGACGAGGTGGGCCTGCCGGCCGATCCCGAATTCCGCGCGGCATTCGTCGGCTACCTGGAGTGGGGCAGCCGGATGGCGATCATCCTCTCCGCACCGGGAGCCGAGGTCGCGTTGGACGAGCCGATGCCGACTTGGTCCTGGCAGCTGCCGCCGTGGACTCCGAAGTCCGCCGACCAGGACCCGGCCCCGAGGTCCTAGATCCCGAGCCGCCGAGCCTGGTCGGAGACGAAGACCCGGTCCGGGTCGACCTCGTTCCTGATCTTGCGCCACTCGTCCAGCCGCGGGTACATCGTGGCGAAGGCCTCTGGAGTCATCCGCGAATCCTTGGCCAGATAGAGCCGTCCCGCCGCCTCGGCAACCATCGCATCAAGGTCATCACAGAGTCGTTCCAGGCCGGGGCCGACCGGGAAGTCCATGGTGATGGTCCAGCCCGGCCGGGGGAAGGACAGCGCTGCGCGGTTGGCCTCACCCATCCGCTTGAGCACATTCAGGAAGGAGACCTGTCCACTCTCGGCGATCCGCCGGATGATGGCCCGAAGTTGATCATCACGTTCGAACGGCAGCAGGCATTGATACTGCAGGAATCCCCTGCTGCCGTAGGCCCTGTTCCACTCCCCGATCATGTCCAGCGGATGGTAGAAGGAAGTCAGGTTCTGGACTCGGCCGCGGCCGCGCTTCGGGGTCTTGTGGTACCAGAGCTTGCTGATCATGCCGAAAGTGATCTTGTTCGCCAGCCCGTTCGGGAAGAGGTCCGGCAGCGTGATCAACTGCGGCGCCTCGAACTTCAGCGGGTCGGTCCGCAGCTTCTTCGGCAGTTGATCGAGTTCAGCGATCGAGCCGCGTGAGAACGCCGCCCGCCCCATCCGGAAGTCGGTCGACATCGAGTCGAACCACGCCATCGAGTAGTCGTAGCTGGCATCCCGGCCGTCGCTGTAGAAGGAGAGCGTCTCGTCCAGATCGGGGGTCCGGTCGCTGTCCACCACGAAGTACGCCGTCGACACCCGCTTCAGCGCGACGCTGGCCCGGAGGACGATTCCGGTCAGCCCCATCCCGCCGACCGTGGCCCAGAAAAGATCTTGGTCCGCACCGTCAGGTGTCAGGGTCCTGACGTCGCCGTCGGCGGTCAGCAGGTCGAGGGATCGGACGTGATTGCCGAAACTGCCGGCAGTGTGGTGATTCTTGCCGTGTACGTCGGAACCGATCGCACCGCCGACGGTGACCTGCCGGGTGCCGGGCATCACCGGCAACCACAGGCCGAAGCGAACCGCAGTCCGGAGAAGTTGATCAAGTGACACTCCGGCGTCGACCACGGCCAGCCCGGTGTCGGCGTCGATGCTGTGGATCTGCCGGTACGCACTCATGTCCAGCACGGTGCCGCCGGCGTTCTGCGCCGGATCGCCGTAGCTACGACCGAGACCTCGGGCGATCAGCCCTCGCCCGTTGTTGCCACGCCCTGCGCGTGCCTGGTCCAAAGCCGTCCGGATGATCACCAGATCGTCGGCGGCGATCACCTCGGCGGCGCTCGGTGCGGTACGCGCCCATCCGGTCAGCGTCTGCAGCTCAGCCACCCGACCAACCTAGACGACTCCCGATCATGCGTCGGTGTCCCCGTGGGCCAGCGCCTCGGCCAGCGCCTCCCGGGCGTACTGGCGTTGGCTTGCGGTGCCGACCTGTTCGGCCCAGGCCAGTGCCTGCTCGAACTCGGCCACCGCGGCATCGACGTCGCCGGCCTCGTACAGGGTCCAGCCGTGGTTGTTGTGCAGGGCGACGTTCCACCGGCGGGTGCGATCGTCGGTGCTCCGCTCGGCGGCACGGATCGCCTGCGCCGTCCAGTCGGCGGCATGATCACGGTCGGCGATGGCGAGCATGTGCATGGCGTCGATCCGGAGGAAGTCGAGCGACTCCGCGGCCGCCGCGGCTGCCGCGCGGAGGAAGCACGGAATCGCCGCTTCCGGTCGACCGGCGCTGTTCTCGACCCGGCCGCGTTCCAGGTCGATCCGGACCAGCGCCGCGGCGGTGCACGCCGCCGGATCGAGGCTGTCGAGCAGCGCCCGAGCCTGGTCGAATCGATCTTGCAGGCCCAGCGCCCGAGCCACCTGGGTCAGGTATTCCGGCGCCTCCTCCGGCGACGCGGCGGCGGCCGCCGCGCGCAACCGATCCTCCGACCCGGCCGGATCGCCGAAGTCCCACAACTCGTCGAGGGCACCCTGGCTGATCATGAACGGCAGCCTACGGCCCACCCGGGGTCGGGGCGGGTTGGCCGGCGGTTCACGCCGGATTGTCTTGTCTGGTAGCCGATCAGGGCCGATAGGTGGTGAGATCACTGGAGGCGACGACCAACCTACGAAGGTCTTCCAGCGAGCCGGCCACGGCGCCATGGGTCCGCGCCTGCACGAGCAGGTTGCCGAGCGCGGTCGCCTCGACCGGCCCGGCGATCACCGGCCGTCCGGTGGCCTCGGCAGTGAGCCGGCACAGCAGCGCATTCTGCGATCCACCACCGACCACGTGCACCCGGTCGATCGCCTGGCCGGACAGCGATGCCGCCTCGACGAGCGTCCGCTGGTAGGCGAGGGCGAGCGAGTCGAGGACGCAGCGGGTGAATTCTGCCGCCGTGCCGGGCGCGGTCTGTCCGGTACGCCGACAGGCAGCGGCGATCCGGGCGGGCATGTCACCCGGCGGGATGAACTCCTCGTCGCCGACCTCGACCGTCGGCCCGCCCACCGGCAGCGCCGACGCCTCTCTCAGCAGTCGACCAAGATCATGATCAACGCCCTCCAGCTTCCACTGCCGCAGCGATTCCTGCAGCAGCCACAGGCCGCCTTCGTTGCGCAGGTAGCGGATCCGGCCGTCCACGCCGCCCTCGTTGGTGAAGTTGGCGCGGCGGCTGTCCTCGGTCAGGATCGGCTCGGCGGTCTCCAGGCCGACCAGTGACCAGGTGCCGGACGAGATGTAGGCGAAGCCCGGCTCGGTGGCGGGCACCGCTGCCACCGCCGATGCGGTGTCATGGGACCCGATCGAGGTCAGCACCACCTCCGACGGCAGCCCGGTCCGCGTGATCACGTCCGGGCTGATCCGGCCGCGTACAGTGCCGGCCGGCTGAATCGGCGGCAGCATCTCCCGATCGATCCCGATCAGGTCGAGCAGCTTCGGTGACCAGTCTCGACTGGTGGCGTCCATCAACGCCGTGCTGGAGGCATTGGTGACATCGGTGCCGAGTTCGCCGGTCAGCCAGTAGCCGAGCAGGTCGGGCAACATCACGATCTTGGCCGCGCGCTTCCACTCCGGGCACTCCTGCTCGGCGACCAGCTGGTAGATCGTGTTGAAACCCAGGTACTGCAGGCCGGTGATCCGATAGAGCTCGGCCGGTTCGATCCGATCATGGACGCTGCGAACGGCGTCGGCGGTGCGCGGATCCCGGTAGCAGTGCGGATCCTCGATCAGCTCACCGTCGGCGTCGAGCAGCCCGTAGTCGACCGCCCAGGTGTCGATCCCGATGCTCACCACCGACGGGTAACGCTCGGCCAGCAGCCGCAGGCCGATGATCACCTGGTCGTACAGGCCGCCGATGTCCCAGCGCAGACCTTGATCAGTTTCGCTGGGACCGTTGGCGAAGCGATGCACCACGTCGGTGTTGATCTTGCCGTCGGCGATCCAGCCGGCGATCACCCGGCCGCCGGACGCACCGATGTCGACCGCCGCGAAGACCGGGCCGCTACTCGACGTCATCGTCGTCCCATTCCTTGTCTCTCAAGAGAGTCGGCCCTTCTACCGCAGGAAGGCGGCGGCCACGCCGGCGTCGACGGGGATGTGCAGACCGGTGGTGTGATCGAGCTCGGCCGAGGTGATCACCGCGACCGCGTTGGCGCAGTGCTCCGGCAGCACCTCACGCTTGAGCAGGGTCCGCTGGGCGTAGAACTTGCCCAGATCCTCCTCCGGTACGCCGTACACCTTGGCCCGCTGGGCTCCCCAGCCACCGGCGAAGATGCCGGAGCCGCGGACCACGCCGTCGGGGTTGATCCCGTTCACCCGGATGCCGTGCTCCCCCAGCTCGGCGGCCAGCAGCCGGACCTGGTGGGCCTGATCGGCCTTGACCGCGCTGTAGGCGATGTTGTTCGGCCCGGCGAAGACCGAGTTCTTGCTGGAGATGTAGACGATGTCGCCACCCAGCCGCTGATCGATCATGATCTTCGCCGCGGCCTGGGAGACCAGGAAGGATCCCTTGGCCATCACGTCGTGCTGCAGGTCCCAGTCCTGCTCGCTGGTCTCCAGCAGCGGTTTGGAGATCGACAGACCGGCGTTGTTGACGACAAGATCAACACCCCCGAACGCCAACACCGCCTCGTCGACAGCGGCCTTGACCTGCTCCGGATCGGTGACGTCGGCACGAATGCCGACGGCGACATCAGAGTTGCCGAGTTCGGCTGCTGCCTCGGCCGCCTTGGCCTGATCGAGATCGGCGATCACCACACAGGCGCCCTCGGCAGCCAGCCGGGTGGCGATGGCCTTGCCGATACCGCTGGCCGCGCCGGTGACGAGCGCGATCCGGCCGGCATGGCTGCGCGGCTTCGGCATTCGCTGCAGCTTGGCCTCCTCCAGCGCCCAGTACTCGATCCGGAATTTTTCATGATCATCGATCGGGGCGTAGCGGGACACCGATTCGGCACCACGCATCACATTGATCGCGTTGATGTAGAACTCGCCGGCCACCCGCGCGGTCTGCTTGTTCGCCCCGTAGGAGAACATGCCGACTCCGGGGATCAGCACGATCGCCGGATCGGCTCCCCGCATCGCGGGTGAATTCTGGTCGGCGAACTTCTGGTAGTACGCGGCATAGTCGGCCCGGTACTGCTCGTGCAGTTCCTGCAGCCGGGCCAGGCAGTCCTCGACCGACGCGGCGGCCGGCAGGTCGAGAACCAGCGGCTTGATCTTGGTCCGCAAGAAGTGATCCGGGCAGGAGGTGCCGAGCTCGGCCAGCCGCGGATGTTCTTGGTGGGACAGGAAGTCCAACACGGCCGCATCGTCGGTGAAGTGACCGACCATCGGCTTGTCCGCGGAGGCGATCGCCCGCAGGTGCGGCGCCAGCGCGGCAGCCTTCGCCCGTCGCTCGGCCGACGGCAACGCACCGTAACCGGCCAACGCGGGGCCGAACGGTTCGGCCTTGCCGTGCTCGGCCAAGAACTCCTTGGCCGTCTTGATGATCTTCAGCGAGTTGCTCTCGCACTCCTCGCTGGTGGCACCCCAGGCCGTGATCCCGTGGCCACCGAGAATGCAGCCGATCGCCTGCGGATTCTCGCTCTTGATCTTGGCGATGTCCAAGCCCAGCTGGAACCCCGGCCGACGCCAGGGCACCCAGACCACCTCGTCGCCGAAGATGTCGGCGGTCAGCTTCTCGCCGTCGGCCGCGGTGGCAATCGCGATCCCCGAGTCCGGGTGCAGGTGATCGACATGCGGGGCATCGACCAGGCCGTGCATCGCGGTGTCGATCGACGGTGCCGCGCCACCCTTGCCGTGCAGGCAGTAGTCGAACGCGGCCACCATCTCGTCCTCCCGGTCGATTCCCGGGTAGACGTTCGGCAGCGCCCGCATCCGATCCAGCCGCAGCACCGCCAGGCCGGCCTCCTTCAAGGTGCCGAGGTCACCGCCGGATCCCTTCACCCACAGGAGTTCCACCTGCTCGCCGGTGACCGGATCGGTCTGGGCGCCCTTCGCCGACGTGTTACCGCCGGCATAGTTGGTGTTCTCCTTGTTGGCGCCCAGCCGGTTGGACCGGGCGAGCAGTTGCTGGACTGTCTCGTTCACGTTCATCCTTCTGAAGAGTTGTCGCAGGCGGCTGCGCTGCCGCCAGCCAGCTGCCGACAAGTCGGTTTGGTCAGGCGCCCCAGCCGGCCTGGCTGCCGCCGATCCGCTCGGCGGCGATCTGTTCGGCGTAGCCACTCTCGGCGTACGCGGCCATCGGGTCGGCGGGCAGGCCACGGCTGACCCGCCAGTCGGCGAGATCACTACGGACGTCGGTGTAGAAGGCGTCCATCAGGATCTGGTTGGCAGCCAGCACATCGCCGGCATTCTGCGCCGCCGTCAGTGCTTCATGATCAACCAGCAGTGCCCGCGCGGTCATCTCGGAGACGTTCAGCACCGAACGGATCTGGCCGGGGATCTTGGCCTCGATGTTGTGACACTGGTCGAGCATGAAGGCCACCTCGGATTCCGGTCCGTAGCCCCCGCCCCGGATCACCTCGTAGAGGATCCGGAAGAGCTGGAACGGATCGGCGGCGCCGACGATCAGGTCGTCGTCGGCGTAGAAGCGGGAGTTGAAGTCGAACGACCCGAGCTTCCCCAACCGGAGCAGCTGCGCGACGATGAATTCGATGTTGGTGCCGGGCGCGTGATGTCCGGTGTCCAGGCAGACCTTGGCCTGATCACCGAGCGCCGCGCAGTGCGCGTACGAGGTGCCCCAGTCCGGCACATCGGTGTGGTAGAACGCCGGCTCGAAGAACTTGTACTCCAAGATCAACCGCTGCTGCGCAGCCAGCTTGTCGTAGGCCTTCTTCAGCCCTTCGGCGAGCCACTCCTGACGCTGCCGGATGTCGGCCTGACCGGGGTAGTTGGTGCCGTCGGCGAGCCAGATCTTGAGGTCCCGGGATCCGGTCACGGTCATGATCTCGATGCACTCGTACAGGTGATCGACGGCCTTGTCCCGGACCCGTTGATCATGGTGGGTCAGGCTGCCGAGCATGTAGTCGTCGTCCTGGAAGGTGTTCGAGTTGATCGTGCCCAGCCGGACACCATGATCAGCTGCGAACCGACCGAGCTTGTCGTAGTCGTCCACCTTGTCCCACGGGATGTGCAGCGCCACCGACGGCGCCAATCCGGTGACCTCGTGGACCTTGGCCGCGTCGGCGATCTTCTCCTCGGGATTGCGCGGAACACCCTGCTGACCGAAGACCCGGAAGCGGGTTCCGGAGTTCCCGAACGCCCAGGACGGCAGCTCGATCGCCTGGAGTTCGAGCTGCGGTGCAATCTCGTCAAAGCTCGGCATGACTTCACATCTCCTCTTTGAGCTCGACCGCCCCGAGGCATCCCAACTCCGGGTACGGCCCGCATGCTCCGGAATCGCTCTCTCCGGACGAATGCTTGAATCGTTTCATACAGAAACGGACACTACTGCCCGTCGACCACGGCGTCAACCACGGGTTTGCCGTGCCGCAGTCGGAGCTGCCCGTAGGGCAAGATGGGCGCATGGTGGATCGCTCGACCGCAGTCAGTATCCGCGACGTCGCCGAGCGCGCCGGTGTCGCCCTGGGCACGGTTTCCAATGTGCTCAACCGGCCGCAGAAGGTCGCCGAGTCAACCCGCAAGCGCGTACTCGACGCGATCGACGAACTGGGGTTCGTCCGCAACGACGCGGCCCGTCAGCTGCGTGCCGGGCTGAGCCGGACGCTGGGATTGATCGTGCTGGACGTTGCCAACCCGTTCTTCACCGATGTCTCCCGAGGCGTCGAGGACCGGGCCGCCGAGGAGGGCCTGTCGGTCCTGCTCGGCAACTCCGACGAGAGCGAGTCCCGGGAGTCGGCGCATCTCGACCTGTTCGAGCAGCAACGGGTTCGCGGGTTGTTGATCTCACCGCTCGGCGATGTCTCCGCACGGCTCGGTCGGCTTCGCCGCCGCGGCACCCCGATCGTGCTGGTGGACCGGCAGGCCGGCGACAACCCGTACTCGTCGGTCTGGGTGGACGACGTGGCGGGTGGCCGGATGGCCGTCGAGCACCTGCTGCAGACCGGCCGGAAGCGGATCGCCTTCGTCGGCGGCCCGGCCTCGATCCGTCAGGTCGCCGACCGACTGGCCGGTGCCGAGCAGGCAGTGGCCGGTAGCGGCGCCAGCCTGGAGATCATCGAGACCGACGGGCTGATCGTGGAGACCGGACGCAAGGTCGGTCACGACATCATCGCCCGCGCTCCGAAGGACCGGCCGGACGCGGTCTTCGCCGCCAACGACATCGTCGCCATCGGCCTGATGCAGTCGCTGGCGCTGCTCGATCACCGGCTCGTCCCGGAGGAGATCGCCATGATCGGGTACGACGACATCGACTTCGCTGCCGCGTCGGTGATCCCGCTGTCCTCCATCCGGCAGCCGTCGGAGTTGATCGGCCGGACAGCCGTCGAACTCATGTTGCGAGAACTGGACACGATCGAATCCGGCGCCGAAGTCGATCATGAGCAGGTGGTCTTCCAACCCGAGCTGGTGGTCAGGGCTTCGACCGCGCCGCGCGGCTGATCATGATCGACTCGGCCATGATCACCAGCTGACGGTCTCCACCGTGATCGTGTCCGAGGTGATCTCGATCAGGTAGCCACCAGCCGCACCGAGGAAGTAGTCGCTGCCTTCGTTGGCGTTGATCATGGACCGAACCACGTCCAGGTCGGCCGGCCGCAGCAGCACCGGCAGCAAGGCGTCCATCAGCTGAGGTCGACCGCTGGTGTCCCGAAGATCCAGGTAGTAGTACGCCTCGGAGCGGTCGTAGCGATACACCTGGATGGATCCCGTTGCGTCCTTGCAATTCAACTCGTACGGGCCCGGTGAGCAGTCGTAGGCACGACCGCTCAGCACCTTGATCAAGGACGCCTCCTCGGCGATGAACGGGCGCCCCGGCACCGAGACTCGCTGGCTGCCGGCCTTGCTGCCGTCGATCTGGAAGCCGCCCACGGTGGCGTAGTACTCGACGATGATCTTGCCCCAGTCGACCTTGATCGCGACCGAGGTCTGCTTCTTCTTCGCCTTGATCATCGCGGTGTTGATCTTGTCCCGAGCGGCCGGCGGCAGGCCGCCCTGGCCGAGCTGCCGCAACTGATCGTCGAGTCCCTCCCGGTCGGCCGCGCTCTTCGCCCGGTGATACATCCGGAAGGCAACCAGGCCATCGTCAGCGGCCCAGCTGACTTCCCCGTACGACTCACCCGGGCGGGTCCGGCAGGTGTTCAGCACCGGGTGTTCGTACTCCCGGACGCAGGTCATGCCGAGTCCGGTCAGGGCCCGGCCGACCGCGTCGTCGGCCGGTGTTGCCGGTACCGACACCGTGGGCGTCGCGGAAGACGTCGCGGGCGTGGTCTGCCGGATGGTCGGCAGGTCCGCGACCACCAGCCGTTGAACCAGGACGACAACGGTCGCGATCAAGATCAGGCACAACGCCACGGCGACCGTGATCACACCCAACGTCGCCCGTCCGCGTCGCGGCGTCGGCTCGACACCGTACTCTGCCGCGACCGGCCAGGTTTCATGATCAGCAGCGGAGCCCGAGGGCGGCGGCCAGGCGGGTGCGTCGGGCCGGGAGGTCGGCCGGCCGGCGAAGTCATCGGCAGCCGGCACCTCGGTGGGCCGCTGCTGGCCGACCGGTGGCTGGTAGTCGGGCCCGGCGAAGTCCGGACCGCTCGGCTCACCGCCGAGCCCCTCCGGCCCGTCCGCGGATTCGCTCACGGGGAAACCCTAGACGAGCAACCGGCCGTCGCGACGCCAAGCGACCACGATCCCCGGTAGCGTGCTTGCCCATGAGTGAGAACGTGCCCGACCGGGATCGCGACACTCGGCGGATCTGGGCCGCGGCCGCCCAGGACGGCGATCCGACCGGATGGTTCGAACGGCTCTACGCCGAGGCGCAGCAGGGCCGGGCGGTGGTGCCGTGGGACCGTGACGTGCCCAATCCGTTGCTGGTCGAATGGCTGGCCAATCATCCCCTGGAATCGGCCGGCAAGCGGGCGATCGTGATCGGCTGTGGCTATGGCAACGACGCGGAGTTGATCGCGGCGCGGGGTTTCCGGACCACCGCCTTCGACATCTCCCCCTCGGCCGTCGAACTGGCCCGGCAGCGCTATCCCGAATCGGTGGTCGACTACCGGCAGGCGGATCTGCTCGCGCTGCCCGACGGGTGGCGTCAGCAGTTTGATCTTGTGGTCGAATGCATCACCGTTCAGGCACTGCCGCCGCAGCTGCACGAGTCGGCGGCAGCCGCCGTGGCCTCACTGTGCGGTGTCGGCGGTCTGATCGTGGTGATCTCCGGCGCTCGGACGAACGAAGAGATCGCCGATCATCCGCCGTGGCCGCTGACCGCCGATGAGCTCGGCTACTTTGCCGTCGACGGCGTCGAACGGGCCGTGGTCGAGACCGTCCCGGTCGGCAACGGCAGCGTCCGCTGGCGGGCCGAATTCCGCCGCCCCGATCCCGAGCACGACGAGGACAAGACCGACAGCCACTGGCTGTGAGCTCCGGGGCCATCGACGGCCCCGGACTCGCTGCCGGATAGGAACAATCGGTCAGTCGTAGAGGGAGTCGAGCAGGTCGGCGTAATTGCTCTCCACCCGCCGGCGCTTGATCTTGAGGCTGGGCGTGACATCGCCGTCCTCGACGGTCAGCTCGTGCGGCAGGATCTCGAAGCGCTTGATCGTCTCCCACCGTTCCAGCTGGGCATTCGCCCGCTCGATGTAGCCGTCGATCAGGGACCGCACCTCGGGCAGTGCATTGAGCTCCTCCGGCGTCTTGGAACCAAGATCATGTTCCTTCGCCCAGCCGGCCAGTGCGTCGGGATCCAGCGCCACCAGGGCGCTGATGTACTTGCGATGTTCGCCGTGCACCAGCACCTGGCTGACGTACGGGCAGACCGCCTTGACCGCGCCCTCGACCTTCTGCGGAGCAACGAACTTGCCGCCGGAGGTCTTGATCAAATCCTTCTTCCGGTCGGTGATCACCAGGCAGCCCGACGCATCCAGATGGCCGATGTCGCCGGTCAGCAGCCAACCGTCCGACAACGTCTCCGCGGTGGCGTCCGGCAGGCTGTGATAGCCACTCATCACGCCCGGGCCCTTGATCAGGATCTCGCCGTCGTCGGCGATCTTGACCTCGGTACCGACCGCAACCGGCCCGACCGTACCGAAATGCGGATTGCGCGGATCGTCGACGAAGGTGGCCGCACTGGACTCGGTCATCCCGTAGCCCTCGACCACCAGCAGGCCGGCATCGTAGAACCACTCCTGCACCTCGTCGTTGAGTCCGGCCGAACCGGAGACGAAGAAGCGGATCCTGCCCCCCATCCGACTCTTGATCTTGGAGAACACCAGCTTCTCGGCGATCGCGGCCTGCACCCGCAGCGGCCCGGGCGGTTGCTCGCCGGCCAGCCGGTACGGTTTGGTCCGGCGGCCGACCTTGAACGCCCAGTCGAAGATCTTGGCCTTGATCCCGGAATTCGCCTGCAGCATCACGGTCGCCCGGACCTTCTCGAAGATCCGCGGAGCACCGGCCATGAAGGTGGGCTGCACCTGGCCGAGTCCCTCGACGATCTTGTCGATCCGGCCGTCCACGGCCGTGACGAAACCGATCCGGAACTGCACCACGCTGAGCAGCTTGCCGAACGAGTGCGCCAACGGCAGCCACAGATACTGCAGGTCCTCGGGGCCGGCCAGGCCGAGCTCGTCCAGCGCGACACCCTCATAGGTCCAGCTGTCGTGCAGCAGCCGCACGCCCTTCGGGGTTCCGGTGGTGCCCGAGGTGTAGATCAGCGTGGCCAGGCTGTCCGGGCCGACCTTGGACATGGCCGCCGGCACCGCGTCGGGATGCTCTCCCTGATAGGTCTCGCCGGCTCGCAACAGCTCTTGCCAGCCGACCACCAGTTCATGATCAACCTGCCCGTCGATCTGGATGATCTTGACCACGTCGGGCAGCTGATCGACCTGGTTCAGCACCTTCTGGGTCTGCTCGTCGTCCTCGGTGAAGATCATCCGCGAACCGGAATCGCTCAGGATGAAGGCGACTTCGGCGGCCTGGGTGTTCGGATAGACCGTGGTGGTGGCGCCGCCGGCGCAGACCACGCCGAGGTCGGCCAGCACCCACTCGATCCGGGTCGAGCAGGCGATCGCCACCCGGTCCTCCGGCTGCAGCCCGTACGAGATCAGGCCGGCGGCGAGCTTGAAGGCGTAGTCCTTGGCCTCGTCCCAGGTCATGGACAGCCAGCGCCCGCCATCCGGATACCGGTAGGCCTCCCGCGGTCCGGACACCGCGACCTGCGCCAGGAACATTTCACCGACTGTCCCCGGACGGTTGTTCACTCGCTCGAGACTGCCCGGCCGGTACGGACCCGGCCGGCTGGTCGGTCCGTCCTCAGACGTACCGCTACTGGACGACATTGACGCTCCCGTGACTGACGACTCACCGCGTGCCGGCAGGCACCGTAACGGTGATCTTGGCGATAACCATAATCGCCGGTCCGGCATCGCGGCGCGGTTGGCGGGATCAGGTCACCTCGAAGGCGGCCATCATGCCCATGTCCTCGTGCTCCAGATTGTGGCAGTGCAGCAGGTATTGTCCGCGGTGGTTGTCGAACCGGATCGCCACGTCGGCGTACTCGGTCGGCCGCAGGTCGATGGTGTCCTTCCAACCCACGTCGGGCTCGTCCGGCGACCGCCCATTGCGGCTGATCACCTGGAACGGCGACAGATGCACGTGGACCGGATGATTCATGTCGGCGTAGAAGCGCCAGATCTCGGTCTTGCCGAGCTGCGGCCTGGCGTCCATCCGATCGGGATCGAAGTACTTGCCGTTGATCGCCCACATCATCATGTCCCCTGACTTGCGGGTGAAGCGCCACTCCCGACGGATCGCACCGGCGCCTGACCGACCTGTCCTGGTGGACAGTGGCTCGATCTCGGCCAGCCTGGTCGGGATCCTCGAATCGTCGCGTGCCTTCCGCGCGACCCGGAATCGCATCACGGTCGCGGTGCTGCCCGAGCCGAGGCCGTTGGTCAGCACCACCTCGGTGCCGACCGGGTAGCCGGAGAAGTCGACGATCACGTCGAACCGTTCGGCCGGAGCCATGGTGATCGTGCTGCGCTCGGCCGGCTTGTCCAGCAGCCCGCCGTCGGAACCGATCTGGGTGAAGGAGGTGCCGCCCGCCGGCGGCGGATCGAGGGCCAGTCGGTAGCGACGCGCGTTGGAGGCGTTCAGCATCCGGAAGCGGTATTTGGCCGCGTCGACCTCGAGCTCGGGCCACGGTGCGCCGTTGACCAAGATCACGTCGCCGAGCACACCCATGTGATAGTCCTTGCTGACTCCCGGC
>DATCVL010000058.1:0-3710 GCA_036566865.1 Microlunatus sp. | reverse complement strand
GCCGACCGGGCTGCGCTCCCGCCGCGACCAACTCCGGCACGGTCGCCAGGCCCGGCCGAATCACCAGCGAGGTGACCGGTTGCACGTTGTTGGCCGCGAGCGCTGCGGTGACCTCGGCCTCGGGCAACAGTTCGGCGTACGCATCCACGATCCAACCTGGGTGGGCGGTGCGTAGCGCCAGCGCATCCGGCTCGGACCAGCCCGTGCTGATCTTGCTGATCCAGCCCTCGTAGTCGTCGGCGCTGATCTTGCGCAGGACGGCATTGATCAGCCCGGTGACCCGGCGGCCGACGGTTGCTCCGGCCAGCTCGACCGTTGCCGACACCGCTGCATGATCTGCAACGCGCATCGAAAGCAGCTGGTGGCTGCCCAGGCGGAGCAGGTCGAGCACGGCCGGTTGCAGGCTGTTGATCTTGCGTCCGGAGGCTTGTTCGATGATCGCGTCATAGCTGCCCTGCAGCCGACAGGTGCCTGACAACAGTTCGGTGGCGAAGGCAGCATCACGGGCCGACAACTGGCGCTCTCGCAACAGTTCGGCCAAGATCAAGTTCGCGTAGGCATCATCGGCGTGCACGGCTCGAAGGGCGTCGAAGGCCAGCAGTCGCGCCGGGTCGGCGCCGCGCTGCCGTGACCGTTGACCAGAGTTTCGGCGGCGTCCACCGGACGGATGGGGACTCATTCCCCGAGACGCTCCGCCGGTTCGAACTGGACTCCTCGAGCCCAATCGGCTGCCTGCATGGGTTTCTTGCCCTGGGCCTGGACCCGGGTCAAGATCAAACTTCCGGCCGCGGTACCGACCCGTACCGACTTCTTGGTGATCTCCAGTTCACCCGGGCCAAGATCATCTCGCTCGTCCAGGACGGCCGAGTTGATCTTGAAATGCTCACCGCGGAAAGTGCTCCAGGCTCCCGGAGCGGGCCAACAGCCGCGAATCAACCGGTCAAGTTCCATCGCCGAACGGTGCCAATCCAGCCGGGCATCGTCGACGGTGATCTTGCCAGCCATGGTGATGCCGTTCGTTGGCTGTTGGTGTGGCGTCAGCGTCCCGGCCGCTATCCCGTCGAGCGTGTCCACCAGCAGCCGCGCACCCGAGATCGACAGCCGCTGCAGCAGATCGCCGGCGGTGTCGGTGGCGGCGATCGGATCGGTGATGGTCTGATACACCGGGCCGGCGTCCATCTCCTTGACCAGCGAGAAGGTGGCCGCGCCGGTGACCTCGTCACCGTTGATGATCGCGTGCTGAACCGGTGCGGCACCCCGCCAGGCCGGCAACAGCGAGAAGTGCAGATTGACCCAGCCGTGCCTCGGGATGTCGATCACCCGCTGCGGGATCAGTGCGCCGTAGGCGACCACCGGGCAGCAGTCGGGCGCGAGCTCGGTCAGCCGGGCGACGAACTCCGGGTCCCGCGGCCGTTCCGGTCGCAGGATCTCCAGCCCCGCGTCGGCGGCCCGCGCGGCCACCGGGCTCGGATGCAACTTGCGTCCGCGACCGCTCGGTGCGTCCGGTCGGGTGATCACCGCAACCACCTCATGGTCAGAGGCGAGCAGGGCATCCAGGGAAGGTACGGCGACCTCGGGCGTGCCGGCGAAGACGAGTCTCACGAGCAGGCAGTCTATTGAGGTGGTCGGTCGCCCGTGGCCACCGGCGGTGCTCCCGGTTCACCGCAATGGAGCCGGCGCCGGTCCGCTGACTCGGGGTCAGCCGATCTCGACCGGATCCACCTGGATCCGCAGGGCACCGTCGGCCTTCTTCGCGGACCTTGTTGCGGCAACCGCCTTGGTCGCCGCGACGAGGTCGGCGCCGACGGCGAGCGGAGCGCGCAACGTCAGCCGGTTGATGATCACGTCCCCGGAAGCCGACGGCCCGATCTCGACCGGCCCCAGCACCTCGGTCGGCTCCGGCGGCTTCAGCAGTTGCCCGAACTCGGTCAGCGCATCCGCCCGACCGTCCACGGTGATCAACTTCACTGCTGGTGGGAAGTGCGCCTCGGCTCGTTCCTCCAACTCGCGCGCTGCGAACCCCGCCGGGTCCAGCCGGACCAGAGCCTGCAAGGTCCGGCCGGCGCTGTCCCCGACCGCGATCACCGATCCGCCCTGTTCTCCCGACCGGACCAGCGCCGTCGCGCCGAGCCAGCGACGCAACGCTTCCTCTCCGGCGCGCAGATCGGCCCGCAGCAACATCAGCTGGGTATCCAGCAGCACCGCGGCCGCGTAGCCGCCGACGGCCGTCGGCTCCGCTCCCGGAGTTGCGACCACCAGCGCGGGCGTGTCCGGCACCTCGGCCAGCACCCGGCCGGCCATCGATTGGCGCACCGTGGTGGCAGGGAATGCCCGGCCGAGCTCTTCGGCGGTCCGGCCGGCCCCGACGACCGGTGCACGCCAGCGCTGCGAGCCACAGTGCGGGCAACGCCACTCCGGCAGCAGCCGCCCACACCAGCGGCAGGACAACAGCACCTGCGGCAACGCGGGATGATCTTGATCAGCCGCGTGCTGCAGTTGATCTTGCTCTACCGCCACCGCCAGCAGATCGAGTTGATCTTGGTCGGCGGCGGTTCGGGCCGCCTGCGGTGGTCGGCGGTCACGACGGGACGCCCGGGTCGGACCGTGGCAATGCGTACATCGAACAGGCTCCCGGCACTCCTGGCAGCTCAGCGAGACCAGGTAGCCGCTGCGCGGGACCTGGATCAACACCGGCCCGGAGGCCAAGCCGGCCCGGATGGTCGCGAAGACGTCGTGCGGGAGTCTGGCGGCATGCGCGGCCGGATCCCGGGCCAGCGCATGATCGGTGTCCGCCGCGATCTTGATCATCGGCGCGGTACGACGCAGAGCGGCCCGCGGCGCGGCCAGCTCCTTCAACCAGCCGCGGTCCACCATCCGCTGCACCTCACAGCTGCGCGAGTACGAGCCGAACAGCACCGCCGAGCCGGTCTCCGCCGCCCGGATCGCCAGCACCTCGCGCGCGTGCGGGTAGGGCGCCCGCTGCTCGGCCAGCAGATCGTCGCCGTCGTCGTACAAGGCCACCAGACCAAGATCACGAACGGGTGCGAAGGCGGCGGCTCTGGTCCCGATCACGACCGGCACATCGCCGCGAAGTGCTGCCAGGAAGGCTCGGTAGCGGGCCGCCGGACCAAGATCAGCAGTCAGTGCGACGAAACCCTGTTTGCCCAACACCGCGGTGCAGGCCACCTTCAGCCGGTCAAGATCACGGGTCCCCGGGACGATCAACAGGCTGCCGCCGCCACCGGCCAGGGTGGCAGCAGCGGCGCTCGCCATCCCGACCGCCCAGTCCCCGGCCGAATTCGCTGCAGCGGCCGTGTCCACGGAGGGGATCAGCTGCCAGGCTGCCCGCGGACGACTCCCCCGCCGCAGCGCCGTCAGCAGTCCCGGCCCGGTCGGGTACGCAGTGAACGGACCGTCGGACTGCTCCGGCTCCACCGGCGGGCGGCGTACCGGATCGGCCTTTTCGGTGGCCGCGTGACGCGGCGGCACAGCCAGTCGCAGCACGTCGGCATAGCTGCCGGCGTAGTGATCGGCGACGGCGCGGATCAGTCGGTCCACCTCAGGGGTCAGCACCGCCTCGGCGGAAACCACCTTGTACAGCGGGGCCAACGTGCCCGGGTGATCGGTGTCGGCCACTCGCTCCAGCACGAACCCGTCCCGCAGCTTGCCGGCGAACCGGACCCGGACCCGGGCACCCGGCACCGCCTCCA
>DATCVL010000057.1:0-2838 GCA_036566865.1 Microlunatus sp. | reverse complement strand
CTCCGGTTTCCCCGCCGCGGGCCTCGATGAAGTCCTTGAACCGAGCAAGATCATTCTTCAACTGTCGTTGCGGGACGTTGAGTACGTCGCCTGCCTTCTCGGCGACTCCCTCGGTGTCGTAATTGATCGAGGCCATGATCTTGGTCGTGTTGTCGTCCAGGCTCTCGAACACGACGCTTCCGGAATGGTCGGTGTCGCCGGACGACTGCCAGGCAACAACCTCGTCCGGGCGCTGTTCGGTGATCTCCGCGTCGTACTCGCGAGACACGCCCGGGACGGACACCTTCCAATGCAGGTGCTTGTCGTCCAGCTGACGCACCTCGTCGACCCCGTTCATGAACTGCGGGAACGACTCGAACTGTGTCCACTGGTTGTAGGCGGTGCTGATCGGGACGTTCACCTCGATGACGTCATGTGCCGCGCCCATGAGACCTACCTCCTTCAGGAGCGAGTGATGATCGCCTCTTACCCCTGGTGAACCGCGCAAATCGAGAACTTTCGTTTGTCACGAGGGATATTTTGGTGACGACGGCTACCGTCGGCGCCGTTGGCGAACGCGCTGGTGATCAATTCCAGAGGCGGGATGACAACGCCAGCTGAATCCCGAGACCGAGCCCGTAGTCGACGGCACCGATCCTGCCCGAGCTGATCCGAGTCATGATCGACATCACCGTCGAGTGACCGGCTCGCGGCGCCGACCGTCCCACGGCGACCATCACCCAACCGGAAGAATCGGACCATGACCACAGCACTGTTGGTGATCGACATGCTCAACCGCTACGAACACGACGACGCAGGCACGTTGGCCGAATCGGTCGCCGACTCGGTGCCGAAGATCCGTCGCCTGCTCGATGCCGCCCACGAAGGTGGCGCGGAAGTGGTCTACGTGAACGACAACCACGGCCAGTGGGCGGCAGACCGTCGAGAACTGTGCCGGTGGGCCCTGGCAGGCTCCCGACCCGAACTCGTCGAACCGATCTTGCCGGATCCGGATGCGCCGCTGCTCGTCAAGGCACGACACTCTGCGTTCTACGCCACCCAACTGGACTACTACCTGCGTAGCCGCGGCATCAGCAGGATCATCCTGACTGGCCAGGTCACCGAACAGTGCATCCTCTATTCCGCCTTGGACGCCTATGTACGGCATTTCGACGTCGCCGTGCCCAACGACGCGGTCGCCCACATCCATCAAGATCTCAGTGATGCCGCGTTACGCATGATGGAGCGCAACATGCGTGCCGAGGTCGGCACCTCCACGGACCTCATCGCAACCATGGCCTAGGAGGGGCGCGTGGTCCTAGCGACTCCGACGAAACGTCGGGAGCACATCCCTACCGTAGAAGTCGATCATCTCGAGGAAGTGCGGTCCCATGTTCGCCACGAACAGCTCGTCGTAGCCGGCGGCCTCGTATTCCTTCAGCTGGGCAAGGTGTTCCTCGGGGTCGTTTCCCGCGACCACGGATCCGCGGGTCGACTCGAGAGTCACGAGTTCGGTTGCCTGTTCGAAGTGCTCCGGTGTCGGCAGGATCTGCGCCATTTCCCCCGGCAATCCAGCATTGGGCCACAACCGCTGGGCATGGGACCAGCCTTCCTCCCGAGTCGATGCGAAGGCCACTTTGGCGCCGCCCTGCGCCGGCGCGCCGTCCGAGGCTTCCTTGAACCGTGAGACGAGGTCTGCCTGCGGCGAGGTGCCGAGGTATCCATCCCCGATCCGTGCGGCAAGATCAACAGCCTTGGATCCGAACCCAGAAACGAAGATCGATGGCGGCGGGTCCGAGACGTTGTAGATCCGCGCGTGCTCCACGGTGTAGTACCGGCCGCGGTGATTGACCACCTTCCCCGTCCACAGCTCACGGATGAGGCCGACCGCCTCCTCGAGCATCTCGAGTCGCACGTCGGTGTTCGGCCAGGCGTCGCCGAGGATGCTTTCGTTCAACGCCTCTCCGCTGCCGACGCCGAGGGTGAAACGACCCTCGAGCAACTCCGCACAGGTGCCGGCGGCCTGGGCGATGATCGCAGGATGAATGCGGACGGTCGGGCAGGTGACCGCGGTGGTGACCGGGAGTCGGGAGACCTGGCTGATCGCGCCGATCATGCTCCAGACCAGCGGGCTGTTGCCCTGCTCGTTGTTCCACGGATGGAAGTGATCACTGATCCAGATTCCTTCGAACCCGGCATCGTCCGCGGCGCGCGCCTGGGCGATCAGCTGCGCGGGCGAGTACTCCTCACAGGACAGGAAATAGCCGATACGCATGTCGGACCTCCTTCGGTTTGTGAATTCTGTGCACCCAGCAGCAGAGGGGCCGACTACTGCAGCGGTTGCGGTGCCGACGCGTCACGACGTCGGCCACTCAATGGCCGGGGAGTGCCGGTTGGGCTGGTTGGCCCTCCTCGGGTCCGGGTGATGATCATCAGCCCGGAGACCGGGCCGATCAGAGCGCCGGTCCGAACCGGTGCCGTCGGATCACCGAGTCGGCACCTCGTCGATGATCACTCGTAGTTTTGTCAGCTGTTGCGGAGTGCGGAAATCAACTCGGACTTGCTCATCGATGAGCGACCGTCGATACCGATCTCCTGTGCACGCTTGTACAGCTCGGATTTCGACCAGTCGTCGTAGCTACCCGATCGACCACCCTTGTGAGCGACGTTCGATCGGGAACTGGCTGCAGCCTGGTTGGCGATACGGGCCGACTTGGCCTTGCTGTTGCCCTGGTCGCGCAGACGCTCGTACATCGCGTCGTCCTTCACGCTGGGTCCTGGTCGTCTGCCTGGCATGTGATCACCTCATCGGTCGGAGTGCTGGATGAAGCCCGTACGGCTTGTACCCGCCTCAGTACG
>DATCVL010000056.1:0-22633 GCA_036566865.1 Microlunatus sp. | reverse complement strand
GGACGTCGGCGATCGCCTGATCCCCGTACGGCGCCCGCGCGGTGTCGCCGAGATAGATCACGTCCTCGTTCGGCAACTGGTCCATCACCGCGCGCGCCACCGTCAAGCCGCCGAATCCGGAATCGAAGATCCCGATCGGGCCGGCGGCCCGCGGCTGGTCGGAGGTGGCAGTCACGTTCGGTGAGCTTAACCGCCACCACCGGCAGACCTCGGAACCAGCCACGGCCGCCGGCCAATCAACCGGACTCTGACCGCGAGCCAAGGCGCTGCACAACGCGCACACAGGTCACGGCGACAGCATCGGCACAACGCCGCCCGCGGCGTCACCGGGGACGCCAGCTGGAACGGCGCCACCGAGGTGGCCGGCTGGCGGGTGCTGGCCGAAGCCCCGAGCGAACCGGCGGCAGCCCGGGACTAGGGTTCGGGCTATGGCGACATCCGGTCTCGACTCATCCTCTCGACCGGCGTGAGCGCCGGAACCACAACGACCGCGGCGGCTCCGAGCCCGCCCGCCGGCCCGGCCCGGCTGCCGTACGAGTGGTGGGAACGCTTCCTCGCCTCCGACCCCGGACTGAACCGACTGCGGACCGCCGGCCAAGCCGTAGCCTCGATCGCCGCGGCGATGCTCTGCGAGTGGTTGCTGGTGCGCTTCACCGGAGCCCTCCAGATCCCGGTGCCGCCAGGATCGCTGACCGCACAGCAGGCGGCCGCGATCGCCGCCCAACACCATGCCGCGACCGTGCTGGCGATCATGTGCGGGGCGGTGGTCTGCATGGTGTCCAGCTTCATCGGACCCCAGTTCTCCACCCCACTCAGCGTGCTCGGCGCGTTGGCGCTGGCTCCGGTGCCGATGCTCGCCGGACTGGCCCTCGGGCTGGCCCTGGCACCGAGGCATCTGATCGCGGTCGGGTCGATGGTGGCGGTGCTGGCCGCATTCGGCTATCTCCGCCGGTTCGGTCCGCGCGGATTCTTTGCCGGTCAGCTGCTCTTCATGGGCGACTTCTTCGGCTTCTTCCTGTCCCGGGTGATCAGCATCGCCGACCTGGGCTGGCTGGTGGTGATCGTGTGCATCGGCTCGGCGGTCTCGATCATTGCCCAGTTCACGCTCTTCTATCCCAGCCGGCGCAGTGCCCTGCGGCGGATGCGAAGGTCATTCCGGGTTCGCTCCAGCCAGGTCGCGACGGCAGCGTTGGAGCTCTTCGACGACCCCGAGGACGGACCGAAATCGCGGCGGCTGCAACGGCTGCTGATCCGGCTGAACGAGACAGCGCTGATGATCGACGGCCAGCTGGCCGACCCGGCCGCACTGCCGAAGGAGGCGACCGCGGCGGCCCTGCATCAGCGGGTCTTCAACGCCGAGCTGACCCTGACCAACACCGCGCGGTTCGCCGAGCGGCTGTCGGTCTGCCGGCTGCCGGAGTATCTGCAGGACCGGATCCGGGATGCGCTGCGGGCCGCCCGCGATGTCGACGAGAACGGAGCCGAGGAGGCTGCCGGCGAGATCCGGCACTGGTTGCAGGCCGCGGAACGGCAGAGCGGATCGGCTCGGCGGGACGAGCTGGGCAGCCAGGCGCGGCTGCCTCGGACCACGGCGATCGTGCTGCACCGCTTCACCACCTCGGTGCTCGGCTACGCCGATGTCGCCCGGTCCATCCGCGACCAGCCCGAACCACACTTCATCCCCGACGCGGTGGCGTTCGATCCGGCGGTGGAACTGTCCGGTCAGTGGCTGCCGGGCTCCCAGCAGGTCAGTGCCACCGCCTCCACCGAGCGCGGCACCCGCTGGTTCGATCGGGCCCGGCTGGAACCGTACGAACGGGTCACCATCCAACTGGTGGTCTCGGTGACCGCGGCGATCGTGATCGGCAGCCTGGTCTCGCCGGACCGCTTCTACTGGGCGGTGATCGCGACCTTCGTCACCTTCCTCGGCGCACACAACGCCACCGAGCAGATCCGCAAGAGCGTGCTGCGGGTGGTCGGTACGGTGATCGGCGTGTTCGTCGGTGTCCTGCTGGCGCACCTGATCGGCACCAACACCGCCGTCTCGATCGTGGTGATCTTGATGTCCCTCTTCTTCGGTGTCTACCTGCTGCGGGTCAGTTACGCGTTCATGGTGATCGGCATCACCGTGATGCTGTCCCAGCTGTACGTCCAACTGCACGAGTTCTCCACCGAGCTGCTGCTGTTGCGGCTGGCCGAGACCGCAATCGGTGCCGGCATCGCGGCGCTGACCGTGGCGTTCGTGTTGCCGGTACGGACCCGGCATGTCGTCGCCGTGGCCACCCGAGGACATCTGGAAGCGCTGCTCGAGGTTGTTGATCTTGCCGTCCAACGGCTCCGGACGGCCGGTGATGATCAAGATCTGCGCGCGGCGGCCCGACGGCTGGATGTTGCCTACCAGGCTTTGGAATCGGCCACCTCACCGACCCGGGTCCGGCTGCCGGGGGCCGCCGGTGCGGGGTTGCGGGAACAGTTCTGGTACGCCACCACGGCGTCGCGTCACTATGCCCGCAACCTGCTGCTGGACACCCAGCTGAGCGAACCGATCCCAGCCGCTGTCGGTGATCAACTCGGCACCGCGGCCAAGCTGCTGGCCACCTCGACCAACGAGATCATCGACGCCTTGCAGCAGCGTGACTTCGAGCAGCGGAGCTATCTGCGGTCCGCCTCGCTCTTCGACCGGGTGGCCGGCGAACTGGATGATCAAGACGTCACCACCTCCCGGCAACTGGCGCTGCGTGATCTTGAACTGATCGACGGAGCACTGGCCTCGTTGGCCACCTCGGTCAGGATGCAGGTGCAGGGACTGGACACCGACACCGGCGAACCGCCGGATCGGTCCGGTGAGCCGGCCGAACCCGGGCAGGCCGGCGAATGATCCCTGTGGCACCCTTGATCGGTTCTCCGCACCGGCAACGGCTGCGTGAAGATAGCAGGGCGATCGTTTTCAGGCTGGAGGAACCCGCATGACCGCCACGGTGCTCAACCCGTCCGTTGTCGCGCAGCAGTACCGCGACGAAGTTCGCCGCGACGTCGCCGCGATCGCCGAGGGCGGCAAGCGGCTGCGCATCCTCGGCCTGCTCGGCCAGTCCGAAGGTCCGGCTGCCACCTATGCCCGCTACGCCCGCCGCGGCTGTGAGGCGGTCGGCATCGAACTGGACGTACGCCAGGTCTCCCCGGACCAGGTCGAGAGCACGATCGCCCGCGCCAACGTCGACCCGGACATCGACGGCCTCTTCCTCTACTACCCGCTGATCGATCCGGCCGACGACCGCTGGCTGCGCGAGCTGGTCGATCCCCGCAAGGACGTCGAGGGCCTGCACTCCTTCTGGAGCAGGCTGCTGTACGAGAACCAGCGGTTCGTCGACTCGGACCATCAGCAACGCACGATCTTGCCCTGTACGCCGCTGGCCATCCTCAAGCTGCTGCAGCATGCCGGCATGCGAGGTTCGACCGGCGCGGCACCGCTGCAGGGCGTGACCGCGTGCGTGATCAACCGCAGCGACATCGTCGGCCGGCCGCTGGCGGCCATGCTGGCCAACGACGGCGCTCGGGTGCACTCCCTCGACCTGACTGGAAGCGTCGAGTTCGAGCCCGCGATCGGCCGGCGTGCCCACGATGTCCGCGACTCCGACGTCGATCGCGCGACCGCGCTCGGCAGCGCCGACGTGGTGATCTCGGCCGTTCCCTCGCCCGACTTCGAACGGATCCGCGGCGACGAGATCCGTGACGGCGCGATCTGCGTCAATGTCGCCGAGCACGCCAACTTCGACGATTCCGCCCTCGAACGGGCCAGCGTCTTCGTGCCCCGGGTCGGCCCGCTCACGATCGCGATGGCCACCCGCAACCTGGTCCGCCTGGCCCGGATGCGCGGGTAGCCGGTAGCCGACTGAGCAAGGGAAAGGCCCCGAGCACGCCGTCTCAGTCGATCCGTGCCGGGTCTCCGCTCAGCACGATCTCCTTGATCGGGTCGATCCCGGTGTCCCACAGGTTGACGTGCATCCCGGCCACCACCCGATCATCGACGATCCAGTACGCAGCGAAGGCCCGCCCCGGGACGTCTCCGCGCAGCTCGACCCGCGCGGAACTGCCGGGAGCGAGGTAGCCGATGTACTCCATCCCCAGGTCGTACTGATCGGTGTAGAAGAAGGGCAGGAAGTCGACTCTGGCGTCCTGGCCGAGCATGGTCTGCCCTGCCACCGGGCCGCCGTCGTTGGCCCAGGCCCAGTGCTCCACCCGGACCCGGCTTCCGATCACGGGGTGATCGACCGAGGCGATGTCGCCGACCGCGTAGACGTCGGGATCCGAGGTCTGCAGCGAGGCATCGGTCAGCACACCATGATCGACTTCGAGGCCGGCCGCGGCGGCGAGGTCGGTTCGGGGCGCCGCGCCGACGGCCATGATCACCGCGGCGGCCGGATGCTCGGCGTCGGCCGTCCGGACTGCCGTCACCCGATCGCCGTCGGTGACCAACCCGGTCACCTGGGCGCCGGTGATCAGGTTGACGCCGTGTTCGCGATGCAGTCCGGCGAACACCTCGGCGACCTCGGTCCCGAGCACCGCCAGCAGCGGTTTCTCGGCCGCCTCCAGTACGGTCACCTCGACTCCGCGTTCACGCGCAGCAGCGGCGACCTCGAGCCCGATCCAGCCACCGCCGATGATCACCAACGGGCCGCCGGCGGCGATCACCTCGTTGATCCGGCGGGCGTCGCCGAGGTTGCGCAGGGTGTGGACGTTGGCCGCATCGGCACCGTCCAGCGGCAGCCGGCGGGGTTCGGAACCCGTGGCCAGCAAGAGCTTCCGGTATCCGATCTCGCGTCCCGAGCCGGTGATCACCTGATGGCGGTCCCGGTCCAGCGTGACCACCGGATCGTCCAGCACCACGTCGATCCGCTGATCATCGAACCAGGAACGATCATGAACGAACGCGGAGTCCAGCGGATCGTTGCCCAGCAGGTAGCCCTTGGACAGCACCGGCCGCTCGTACGGCAACTCGGATTCGGCGGCGACCAGGGTGATCGCCCCTTCATGGCCCTGGTTGCGGAGTTCCTCGATCGCCCGGATTCCGGCCAGTCCGCCGCCGACGATCACCATTCCCGCTGTGTCTGCGCTCATGCTGCGATCCTCACAGCAGGCCGGAGCCGGTGCAAGGGTTCGGCTGCTCGCCGTCACGTTCCTGGACAGATGTGATGCTGCAGGGTGGGTTGCGTCCTGCCCGGGAGCACCCCGAGTGCCTGAGCACCGGTGCTGCCGAGGTCAGGCCCAGACCTGGCCGTCCAGATGCTCCTCGACCTGGTCCAGGTCGGCGCCGTAGGCACCGGTGGAGAGATACTTCCAGCCGCCGTCGGCGATGATCAACACGATGTCGGCGGACTCCCCCGCCTTCTGTGCCCTGGCAGCCTGGGCCAGTGCCGCATGCACGATCGCGCCGGTGGACAGACCGGCGAAGATGCCCTCGCGTTCGAGCAGTTCGCGGACCCGACGGACGGCGTCCCGGGAACCCACCGAGAATCGCGAACTGATCAAGGAATCGTCGTACAACTCGGGGACGAAGCCTTCGTCCAGATTGCGCAGGCCGTAGACCAGTTCGCCGTAGCGGGGTTCGGCCGCGATGATCTTGACCGCGGGCTTCTTCTCGGCCATGAACCGGCCGATCCCCATCAGGGTGCCGGTGGTGCCGAGGCCGGCGACCACGTGGGTCACCTCCGGCAGATCCTCCAGGATCTCCGGGCCGGTGCCCAGGTAGTGCGCTTCGGCATTGGCCGGATTGCCGTACTGGTAGAGCATCACCCAATCGGGGTGCTCCTCGCTCAACTTCTTGGCCACCCGTACGGCCTCGTTCGACCCGCCGGCAGCCGGCGAGGACACCACCTCGGCGCCCCACATCGCCAGCAGTTGCCGGCGCTCGGCGCTGGTGTTCTCCGGCATCACACAGATCAACCGATAGCCCTTGAGCTTGGCCGCCATCGCCAGCGAGATGCCGGTGTTGCCGCTGGTCGGCTCCAGGATGGTGGCACCGGGCGACAGCAACCCGTCGGCCTCGGCCACGGTGATCATGTTCAGTGCCGCCCGGTCCTTGATCGAACCGGTCGGATTGCGGTCCTCGAGCTTGGCCCACAGCCGGACGGTCTTGCTCGGCGACAGCCGTGGCAGACCGACCAGCGGGGTGTTCCCGACGGAATCGGCCAGGGACGCGTAGCGGGTCACGATCTCGACGGACTCAGCGGGAGCCGCCGGCAACGGCCGGCAGGACCACCACGACGTCGTCGTCGGCGACCGGCGCGGACAGGCCGCCGGAGAACCGTACGTCCTCGTCGTTGACGTAGACGTTGACGAAACGGCGCAGCGCCTGGGCCTCGACGATCCGGTCCTTCAGCCCCGGGTGGCGGGTCTCGACGTCGTCGATCACCTCGGCCAGCGTGCTGCCGGTGCCGTTCACGGTCTTCTCGCCGTCGGTGTAGGTGCGCAGGATCGTCGGGATCTTGACTTCGACCGCCATCTGGCTCACTCCTGTTCGGGATTCAGCAATTCTGTTCTGGAAACGACAACCCGATGGCTGCTATTCCATCGATCTCTCCGGTATCGGTCAGGGCTCGAGGATCTCGATCTCTTCCTCGGTCACCTGACCGTCGACGATGCGGTACGAACGCACCGAGACCGGTCCCTCCTCGCGGCCACACTCCGCCGTCGACACCAGGACGTAGTGAGCTTGCGGCTCCGCGGCGTAGGAGATGTCGGTCCTCGACGGGTACGCCTCGGTCGCGGTGTGGCTGTGGTAGACGACGACGATCTCCTCGTCTCCTGCGTCCAGCTCCTTGACCAGCTGCAGTTGTTCGCTGGGATCGAAGCGGAAGAAGGTCGGCGACCGCTCGGCGTTGATCATCCGGATCAGCCGGGTCGGCTGATCCGAGCCCTCCGGCCCCACGATCACGCCACAGGCTTCGTCCGGGTGATCGGCGCGGGCATGCGCGATCATCTCGTCCACCTGGTCCCGCGCGATCTTCAACACGCCTGCAGAGTAGGCAAGGCCCGACACCGACCTGTTGACCGCCCGCACTGTGAGACCGGTAGCGTCTCGGGGGTGACCGCTCTCCCCGGCGAAGATGCCGCGACCCAACTCCGTACCTCGTCCAGCGATCAGACCTTCGGCCGGCTCGGTCGCTGGATCAGCGCACCGCCGCCGGCCGAAGCGGACCGGTATCGGACTCCGATCCTGTTCACCGACGTGACCATCGATCGTCCGTTGCGGGGTGCCGTGCTGTCGGTCTGCGGGCTCGGGCTGCAGCACGTGACCATCGACGGCGAACCGATCAATGATCATCGGCTGGGCCCGCCGTTCACCGACTTCGACCAACGCGTGCTGTACGTGCCGACCGACGTCACCGATCGACTGACACCGGGCACGCACCGGATCGCGATCACGCTCGGCCGCGGCTTCTTCGCGGTTCCCACCGAGAACGTCTGGCACTGGCAGCGGGCTCCCTGGTCCGGGCCGCTGCGGGCGATCGCCGAGCTGCGTCTGGAGCAGACCGACGGCAGCACCGAGGTGATCGGCACCGACGAGAGCTGGCAGGCGACGCTGGGGGCCACAACGTACGACTGTTACTACGCCGGCGAGGCCTACGACGCGACACTGAGCACGCCGGCCGCGGCCGGTGTGGTTGCGGCGGAATCACCGCGCGGTCGGTTGCAGCCGGCTGATCATGAACCGATCCGGGTGACGTGGCAGGGACGGCCGACCTGGCAGCAGGTCGGCGATGTCTGGGTTGCCGACTTCGGCCGTACGGTCGCCGGCTGGGTCGGGCTGCGCAGTGATCAACAGCACGGCGCCGAGGTCAAGATCATCTACGCCGAGAAGCTGGAGGACGACGGCCGGTGCAAGCCGGTCAGCGTGCATGTCTCAGGTGATCGCTTCCAGACCGACAGCTATGTCGGCGACGGCAGCCAGGATCAGTACTGGGAGCCGCACTTCAGCTACAAGGGATACCGCTATGTCCAGCTGGAGGGCCTGAGTCACCCGCCGCGGGAGGACACCCTGACCGGCTACGCGGCACACAACGACGTCACCCGGGTCGGCGAATTCTCTTGCAGCGAAGGACTCTTCGAGACCTTCGTGTCGGCGATGGCGCGAACGATCGAGAACAACCTGCATCACATCCCCACCGACACCCCGGTCTATGAGAAGAACGGCTGGACCGGTGACGCCCAGGTCGGCGCGGTGAGCATGATGAGCCTCTTCGACCTGCGCCGAGTGCTGATCAAGTGGCTGGATGATCTTGCCGACGCCCAACGTCGAGATGGCGCCCTGCCGGTGATCGTGCCGTCCGGCGGTTGGGGATTCGCCGAGCTCGCCCCCTCGCCGGAGTGGACGACGGTGTATCCGCATCTGCTCCGCGAGGTGTTCCGCCGTACCGGTGATCTCGAGTTGGTCCGCCGACACTGGGCGACGCTGATTCGCTACCTGGACTGGGAGTTGGACCTGCTGGTCGACGGCTGTGCGGTGTCCGCGCTGGGCGACTACCTGCAGCCGGGCACCAACGGGGTCGGACCGGACGACTCGGGCGTCACGGCGTCCTGTTTCCTGATCCGCGCGCTGCGCGACAGTGCGGAGCTGGGGCTGCTGCTGGGTGAACAATCCGATCACGAACGCCTGCTGACCGCGGCCCAGCAACTCACCGACGCGATGAATGCGAAGTACCTCGATCGCGAGCGCGGACAATATCTGGTCGGCCCGGTCTACAGCCAGACCTCGAACGCCGTCCCGCTGGTCTTCGGCCTGGTCCCCGGAGCCCTGGTGCCGACGGTGGTCGCGCACCTGGTCGCCGACATCGTCGAACGCGATGATCATCTCAACGTCGGTTGTATCGGCGCCAACACGGTGCTGCAGGCGCTGACCGATCATGGTCACGGCGAGCTGGCGCTGCGGGTCGCCCGACAGACCAGCTATCCGAGCTGGGGCTACTGGTTCGCCAACGGCGCGGACACCATGTGGGAGATGTGGGAGACCACGGCACGGTCCCGTGATCACTACTTCCACGGCACCGTGGTGCAGTGGTTGTTCGAGGATGTCGCCGGGCTGCGCTGCGGTGATCATGGCTGGCGGACCATGATCGTCCAGCCGAACCCGGTCGGCGACCTGCAACAGATCGGGTACGGGATCGAGACCGTTCGCGGTCGGGCTGCGGTCAACTGGACTCGTGATCAAGGTCAACGCTTCACCCTCACGGTCGAGGTGCCCGAGGGTTGTACGGCCCTGGCCCGGGTGCCCGGCAGCTCGGCCGAGGTGATCTCCGGTACGGCGTTCCCGAGTATCGATCACGACTTCGAGGTCCCGGCCGGGAGATCGGTGTTCGTCTCGCAGCTTTGACCCACGCCGCCGGCCGGGCAGCGGCGGTCCGCCGCCGAAACCCGTCACCCGCCGAGCAGGGCTCAGCCGGATCGTCCGATCCTCGGACGGGACTGCCGGTGCGGCTGCAGGTCGCGATCCAGGGTGACCAGGGCACGTTCGAAAACCGGCCGATCCTTGGCCGGCAGAGCGGCGAGCAGCTCGCGTTCCATCTCGGCGATCTCCTTCCCACACGCCCGCAGCACCCGCCGACCGTCTGCGGTCAGCGACACCACCCGGTTGCGGCGGTCCTCGGGGTCGGCATCCCGCTGCACCAGCCCGGCCTCGACCAGGCGATCGAGGTTGCGGATCAGCCGGGTCTTGTCGCGGCCGGTGATCGAGGACAACTCGACCTGAGTCGGGGCCGATCCCTGCCGCAGAGCGCTCATGATCACGTACTCCCACATGTCCAGGCCGTGCCGCTCCATGATCGGCAGCTCACGATCGATCACGGTCATCAGCAGCCGGTTGAAGAGGTAGCCGAGCTCGGGACGTTCGGGCATGGGGGAAGATTAACCTTGTCTATTCATCTACCGAAGTTTACGATCTACCCATGCTTACGTTATACCGGCAGACCGCGGACGAGGTCACCAAGATCATCAGCGAGATCACCGAAGCCGACCTGGCTCGGCCGACGCCCTGCCAGGGCTGGGATCTGCGCACCCTGATCGCCCATCAGATCGGCCAGCTGAACGGGTTCGCAGAGGCCATCGCCACCGGAGACGCGCCACCTTCCAGCTATCAGCTCGAGACGATCGACACCGACCGATTCGAAGCCGCATGGCTGCAGGCGACCTCGGCCCTGCTGGACGCGCTCGAGTCCACCGCCGAGGACAAGATCATCCAGCTCGCCGGGTTCGGCGAGCTTCCGGTTGCGACAGCGTTGCGGATGCAACTGCTGGACACCGGAGTGCACGGCTGGGACATCGCCAGCAGCATCGGCCGCGACTACCGACCCGACGATGCCGTGGTCGCCGACATCCTCCACTTCGCTCGGCTGATCGCTGCCCGGCCCGATGCCTCGACGGCGTTCGCGGCCCCGATGGGCGGAGCCGACTCCGACGACTGGGCCACGGCACTTCGGCTGCTCGGTCGGCAGGTCGCCGCGGGCGGAGAGTGGCTGCAGCCCTGAGACCTCCAGGGCCGAGACCCGCCAGACCGCGAGCCGCGCGGGCTCAGAGTGTGGAGACCAGGGTCTCCTGAGCGAACCCGAGCCAGTCGTACACGCTGATCATGAACGCCCGCGGGTCATCATCGGGGATGTCGGCGAGCGCCTCGGCACTCTCGTTGTCGGTGATTCCCAACCGCCCGGCGACGGCCAACCGCACACTGGTCAAGGTGCGCAGCCAGGCACCGGCGTCGTCGGTCGGGATCCGCAACGGCTCCTGGCCGCCCAAGGTCGCAGCCAGGTGACCGAGCACGACCTCGGCGTCGGTGACCTTCTTCTGCCGGAGGTTGTTCTCGGTGAAACGACGGAACTCCGCCGACGCCTTCGGATCATTCGGGTAGGCGTCCGGCAGCAGCCGCCGCAGCACCGGATCCTCCGGCTCCTCGACCGGACTGTCGTCAGCGAGCTCTGCTGCCCAGGCAGCAAAGGGATCCTCGGCGTTCTGCGGCTCCGCCTGCTGCTCCGGTCGATCGGAGTTGATCAAACCGACCAGCTCACCGACCAGGGATTTCAGCAGCTGCACCTCGTCGGGTTCGAGCTCGGTACTGATCACTCCGCCGCGCTTCTTGAATCTGTGCATCGATGTGCCTTGGGTCCGCCCTGGTCTCGTCCGTTGCTCGTCTGGTCGACTGCCGTCACGTCCCGGTCAGGAGTCCGCCCGGTCCAGCGTCGCCCACAGACCGTACTCGTGCATCGCGGTGACGTCGCGCTCCATCTCCTCGCGACTGCCGGTGGCGACCACCGCCTTGCCCTCGGTGTGCACGGCCATCATCAGCCGGTGCGCCTTGGACTTGGAGTAGTGGAAGTAGGTCGCGAAGACGTGAGCGACGTAGGACATCAGATTGACCGGGTCGTCCCAGACGATGGTCGCCCAGGGCACCAGGTCGTACGACTCCTCGATCGGGCGGTCCTCGATCGCGGTCCCGCCCGCGGGCGCAAGAACAGGATCTGAGGTGGCGGGCATGCGGCCCATTCTGGCAAATCGTCTGCCGCGGTTACAGGGCACCGTCGGGTTCGCGGTCCCGGGAGCCGCTGAACCCGACCAGTAGGCTGCCGCCGTGACTGGTTCTGAGGCAGGAACGAGGGCCACCACTGCGGTGGCAGATCCGCTGGAGCCGTGGGGTCCGAGCGAGGTGCCGACCACGGCGCTGCTCACCGACCACTACGAGCTGACCATGCTGCGCGCCGCGTTCCAGTCCGGGACGGCCAACCGGCGCTGCATCTTCGAGCTGTTCGGTCGCAAGCTGCCCGACGGCCGCCGCTACGGTGTGGTCGCCGGTGTCGGCCGGGCCCTGCGGGCCCTCTCCCACTTCCGTTTCGACGCCGAATCGCTGCAATTCCTGCTGGACCGGCAGATCGTCGATCAACCGACCGCGGATTGGCTGGCCGAATTCCGGTTCAGCGGGCAGATCTGGGGATACGCCGAGGGCGACATCTACTTCCCGGGGTCGCCGCTGCTGATCGTGGGGAGCACATTCGCCGAGGCGGTGATGTTGGAGACCGTGCTGCTGAGCATCTACAACCACGATTCGGCCATCGCCGGGGCGGCATCGCGGATGACCGCGGTGGCCGATGGGCGGCCATGCCTGGAGATGGGTGCCCGGCGGACTCAGGAACTGTCCGCCGTCGCGGCCGCCCGGGCCGCGTACATCGCCGGCTTCACCGCGACCTCGTCGCTGGAGTCCGGCCGACGCTACGGCGTACCAACGATCGGCACCGCCGCGCACGCCTTCACCCTGCTGCACGACAACGAACGCGACGCCTTCGCGGCCCAGATCAAGGCTCTCGGCGAGGACACCACCCTGCTGGTGGACACCTACGACGTCGATCAGGCGGTACGCAGCGCGGTCGAGCTGACCGGCGGCCGGATCGGCGCGGTCCGGCTGGATTCCGGTGATCTTCCGGTGCTGGCCAAACACGTCCGCGACCTGTTGGACTCGCTCGGCGCCACCGACACCAAGATCATCGTCACCAGCGATCTGGACGAGTGGCAGATCGCCGCCCTGGCCGGGGCTCCCGTCGACGGCTACGGGGTCGGCACCGCACTGGTCACCGGCTCCGGCCATCCGACCTGCGGGTTCGTCTACAAGATGGTGTCCCGGGCGGTCTCCGACGAGCCGGATGCGCCGATGATCCACGTCGCCAAACGCAGCACCGCCAAGGCGACCATCGGCGGCCGCAAGTACGCCTGGCGTCGCCTCGACCGGCAGGGAACCGCCGACGCGGAGCTGGTCGGAATTGATCATGACCCCGAAGTCGATCATGGTCGGCCGTTGCTGGTGCAGCTGGTCCAGGACGGCGAGATCATCGGCCGGGAGCCGCTGGATGCCGCCCGTGATCGTCATCTCGCCGCGCGTGCCGAGTTGCCACTGGACGCGCTGAAGATGTCCCGCGGTGAACCGGTGATCGAAACGATCTTCGTCTGACTCCCCCATCGCATCTGCCGGCAGTCCGTCGGGTTGTCGGCAGACTGCCGTCCGACAAGTCGGGGTTACTGTTCATCGTCGAGGTCTGGCCGAGTCCCGGTCCGGCTGGCTAATCTGCCGGACATGCCTGAATCCCCCACCTTCTCGCGCCGCGTCGCACTCGGCGGCGCCGGTGCCCTGGCAGCGACGTTGGCCCTGCCGGGCGCCACCGCGCAGGCGTCCGGGCGCGACTTGTTGATCTTCCTCGCACTGGACGGCTTCGACATCGACTACCTCGACGGCCGGGTGCCGATGCCGCATCTCACCGGTCTCGCCCGGCGAGGTTCGCTGACCACCAGCACCGGCGTGATGGCGACGATCACGAATCCCTCCTGGACCGCGATCTCCTGCGGCACCTATCCCGATCACACCGAGAACGCCGCCTACTACTACGACCCGGTCGCGGGAGTCGCCCAGGGGCAGAGCCGGGCCAGCAAGGTCGAAGGACTCGGTCAGGCCTGGCGTGCCCAGGGCATCCTGATCGGTTCCGCGCAGTGGTTCATCCTGCAGGACAAGGGCGTCGCGCTCGGCGATCCCGACGGTCTCTACACCCAGCCCGGTGGGCGGATTGATCGACGCGTCGACGACGCGATCTCGATGCTTCGCGGCGATCCGGTCGACAGCGGCGGTACGCCGGTGACGATGCCCCGGCGCCCCGACTTCCTCGCGGTGTATTCCAGCGACATCGACGGCGACGGCCACAGCTACGGCCCGAACGATCCGCGGATGCTGGACACCCTGCGCGAGACCGACGCCGCGATCGGGCGGCTGATCAAGGCCGTTCATGATCTTGATCTGTCCGGCCGGACGACCTGGATCGTGACCGCCGATCACGGCATGGCCGAGTGGAACACGCCGATGGCACCGCAGGCCATCGCCGCGCTGACCGGGGCCGGGTTCCGCCCGGAGGTGGTCGCGTCCGGCGGCCGCCCGACCTCGGCAGACACCGACATCGTGTTGATCTCCGGCGGCAGCATCTCCTCGGTGCATCTGCTCGGTGCGGCCGACGATGCCGCGGTCGACCGTGCCCGGCGTGCGCTGGCAGTGGTGGAAGGTGTCTCGGCCGTGCTGACCAAGGCCGATCAGGCCCGGCTGCGGATGGCTCCGCAGTACGGACAGTTGGTGCTGGAGTTGGCGGAGCCGTACGCACTCACCACCGCCCCGCCGGCCGAGGGGTCGGACGGCCGGCACGGCAGCAGGGCCGAGCTGCATGTCCCGTTGATCATGTCCGGGCGCCGGATCCGGCCGGGGAGCAAACCGCGTACACCACATCATGTCGACCTGGCCGCGACCATGTCGGCCATCCTCGGTGTCGATCCGCCGGCTGCCTCCGAGGGACGAGTGCTGCGGGAATCGTTGCGCTGATGCCGGAGTTGTCCATCGGTAGTTTGATGAACGCCAACAGACGTGTCGGACAGGTGCCGACCACGGACAACTCGGAAGGGACGGGCCGATGAGCCACGCGTTGATCGTCGTCGACGTGCAGCGGGACTTCTGCGAGGGCGGGTCGCTGGCGGTGGCCGGCGGTGCCGCCGCGGCCGAGAAGATCAGCGAACTCCTGGCCGATGATCATGGTTACGACCTGGTGGTCGCCACCCGTGATCACCACATCGATCCCGGTTCGCACTTCTCCGACCACCCCGACTTCGTGGACAGTTGGCCGCCGCACTGTGTGGTCGGCACCGACGGCGCCGAATTCCATGATCAACTCACCTATCGCGACTTCGGGGCGATCTTCGACAAGGGCGAGTACGAGGCCGCCTACTCCGGCTTCGAGGGCCAGGATGCCAACGGGAAGTCCTTGCAGGATTGGCTTTCCGAGCACTCCGTCGACCTGGTGGACGTGGTCGGAATAGCCACCGACTACTGCGTCCGGGCCACCGCCCTGGACGCCGCCCGGGCCGGATTCACCACCACCGTGCTGCTGGACCACACCGCAGCCGTCGCGCCGGACCGGATCGACACCACGTACGCCGATTGGGCGGCAGCCGGGGTTGCCACCGAGGGCGAGCTCCCGCAGCCCGAAGGCGACTGATTCGGCGCTTTCCGAGCCTCAGCTGGCTTCCGGCGGGCGGGATCAGGCCTCGAGCTGTTTGAGCAACGTCTTCGGGGCGACGCAGCGGTAGGCGTCGACGGCAATCGCGTCGAGCTCGTCCTGCTCGACCTCGCGCAGGTGCACCCCGAGCCAGCCGCGATGACCGACATACGGCGGCCGGAAGAAGCGGTCCGGCTCGGTCTCGATCATCTGCTGCTGAACTCCGTCCGGGGCGGCGCACCAGATCGCCAGCCGGCCGTCGTCGTGATGATCATCGACGAAGCTGACGAACTGCTTCCTGTCCCGGATGAAGAAGCTCGGCCCGCCGTGGCTGGGCCGTTCGCTCGCCTCGGGCAACTTCAGGCAGGCCGTGCGGACCATGGTCAATCTTCGCTGCGACTCGGCCTCGGTCCAGTCCCGCATGACAACCTCCTGACGACTGTGGCCGACGATACCGGCCCGAGGTCCGGCTCGGCGGCGACCACTAGGCTGCGCTGGATGAATCCGTTCACCGAGCTGATCGACGACGCCGGGCTGCTCGCGCCCGGGGCCGGCGGCGAGGCGGTGGCGACCCGCCACCGCGAACTGCGCGCCGGACCGGATGCGGACGCGATCGCCACCCTGCTGATCCAGGATCGTCAACTGGCCGCGACCGACCGTCTGCTGGCCGACGCGACCGAGACCGTACCGGTGACCGTGATCAACACCGGCGGCGCCGGCGGTCTCACCGCGCTGGCCGGCCGGTCGGCCCAACGGCTCGCCGTGGTCGCGGTCGACACCACCTTGCGGGACCCCGGCGATCTGGTCGGCAACGCCGCCCGGGTCTGCGCGGCCGCACGCGAGCTCGACCCCGACATCGCCGTACACGTTGAGATTCCGTACGGTTCCGGCTGGCAAGCCGCAGTCGAGGAGGTCGAGGCTCAGGGACTGTACGGCTTGATCAGGATGACCACCGGCAGTGCTCAGCTGGTCGATCAGCTCAGCGGATTCGTCGAGGCGGATCTGAGTTTCGCGGTGGATCAACTGGCGCACCCACAGCTGCCCGGGCTATTGCTGGCGCTGGATGCGCTGATCGACGACGCGGACACGACGGCGGCCGCGGCTGTGCTGGACTCGGCCGACCAGCAGGCGCAGATCGACGCCATCGGATCCTGGGACGACCTCCGCTGGACTCGGGTCCGGCGGCGTCTGCGCCGGGTGCGCTGCAACGATCCGGCGGCCCTGACCGAGCTGCTGCACCGCTGGAGTTGACCTTGGCTGGGTGGCCTACTTGATCCGGACCAATTGCGTTCGCGCAGCGATGTCGTGGATCGCCTGCCGGTTGGCGTTCCACAACGGAAGCAGCGCATTCAGCACCGCGAACAACATCAAGTAGCTGCCGACCGCGAACGGCACGATGAAGATCAACGCCCGGACCAGCGCCTGCTGCCAAGGCAGCCGATCGGTGTAGGTCCCGTTGCCTGCCGGCACCACCCGCAGTCCACAGAGCAACTGTCCCGGCGTCGCCCGCAGGAACCGCCAGAACAACCCGAAGTAGAGCAGCCCGACCACGATCGTGATCCCGGTCAAGGTCAATTGGTCGGTGGTCGACAGGGCCAGGTCCGACGGCGTCAGCATCGGCGGCTGCCTCCCGCTCTCCGCGGCAGCCATCGCCTCGGAGAAGTACTGCGAGATCACCGGCAACAATTTCAGATAGATCGGAATGGCAAAGATCGTGGACAAGATCGAATAGCAGATCAGATCGATGACGGCGGCCAGGAAGCGCCAGCCCCAACCGGCCAGCGGCACGCCGTCCGTGGTGACCGCGGCCGCCGGCGTCCGCGGCTGGGTGCCGACCGGCGGATGCGGCTGCTGACCGTAGCCGGGCCGGCCGTAGCCGCCCTGCTGATAGCCACCGTGCTGGAATCCACCCGTCCCGTGGCCCGTGCCTTGGCCCGGTCGGCCATAGCCGCCCGGCCCGTAACCGGTCTGTGGCCCCGCGGGATGTCCACCGAAGGTCCCAGCTGGCACCGGCCCGGCGGGCCCGGCCGATTCCGATGGTCGGGTGTTGCGCGACCAGCTCCAACCGTCCCAATAGCGTTCCTGCGATCCGTCGACCGGATCCGGATACCAGCCCTGGGGCGCAGCATGGCGTCCCGGCGGTACGGGAGGGGAGCCGATCGGGATGTCACTCACGGGCACCAGCCTAATCGGCGCCGGTGGTGGTGCCAGGATCGCGGCGCGTCGCCGCGGCGGTGCGGGTCAGCCCGCCTCCAGATTCTCGGCGCAGCGACGGAGCAGAGCGACCGTACGGTCGACATCGCGTTCGCTGATGCCGGCGACCATCCGGTCCTCGATCCGGCCGATCGCCCGGTCGGCCTTGCGCAGGACCTTCCGTCCCTCCTGGGTGATCCGGATCGGCAGCGAACGACCGACCCGAGGCTGTTCGCCGACCCGGACGTAGCCGTGATCACGCAGGGTCCGGATCAGATCCTGCAGGGACTGCCGACTGACGTTGCACTCCCGAGCCACCTGTGCCGACGACGCGTCCGGATTCTGCCCGATGATCTGCAGCACGTTGTACTGCGCCAAGGTGAGTCCGGTTGTCTGCAGTGCCGCATCGCCGGTGCGCCGGAGCAACTGCTGCAACCGCCGGGTCTGGTACGCGATCCGGTCCTCGGTGGCGGCGTCGGTACCGTTCGCTTGATCAACCATGACTCTCCTCACCGGGCTTGGCAGGAGATTACACATGCACCGTGATCAGTCGGCTGTGCGGGTCAGTTGTTGATCTTCCTCGCTGACGGTTGATGATCATCGGACCCCGGGCTCGACTACGGTTGGCGCATGCCGCTGAGCCGACGATCCCTGCTGGCGCTCGGCATCGGCACGATCACAGCCGGCGTTGCCGGGTGCACCAACGGCAGCGGCGGCACGTCATCCGACGCGTACTGCGTCTCCCGTGGCGAGGTCGCGCGACACGGCAGCCTCGGCAACGCCCGACTGGTGTACGACATCAGCGGCGAGCCGACCAGCTTCCGCTTCGACAGCGGCTTCTACGGCCAACTGGAACGATGGCTGACCGACTACCGCAAACTCTCCGGGATCGAGGCGCCGGATCAGCTGTGGACGTACGGAACCTGGCTGGACGGCCGCCCCGCATGCGACTCCTGGCACGATGCCGGCCGCGCGTTCGACCTGTCTCGGCTGGTCGCCGGCAACGAGGTCCTGGTCTCCTGCCGGTACGACATCTGGAGCAATTACACCGGTGCCCGGCTGGAGCATTTCAGGACCCGCTACTGGGCGCTGGCGGCCAGCCTGCATCTGCACTTCGCCTACGTGCTGACCTATCTCTACAACCCGACGCACCACAACCACATCCACATCGACAACGGCCGATCCGGTGATCAACTGTCCACCTTCAGCACCCGCTCGCAGGCCCAGGTGCAGGCCGTGCAGGGCATGCTCAATCACGTCTGGGGGCGGCGGCTCCAGATCACCGGCGACTGGAACGACGAAACCGCCGACGCCACCAGCGCAGTGCTGGATCGGACCAGCACCCCGGGCAGCGTCGACGACGGCACCGAACAGTGGCAGGCGTTCCTCCGCGCCACCGCGGCGGATCGGACCTGACAGACTGCTCCGATGACCGACATCGACGCTGGATCAGGGATTTCCGAACGGCTCCGGGTGGCTGTGTATGTGTTCGGCACGGATCGTGATGATCAACTTCTGGTTTTCGATCATGTCGACCATCCCGACGCCGGGGTGCAGATTCCGGCCGGTGGAGTCGATCCGGGAGAGACGCTGGATGCGGCCGTCCGACGCGAAGCCCTGGAGGAGTGCGGCGTCCAGGACCTTGATCAACTTCGGGCGATCGGTGTTCGACGCAGCCCGCAGAGTGAGGTGATGAGACTGACGATCTACTTCGTCGCGCGCGCCACCCTGGATGATCTGCCGCGGGTGCATCGGGTCAGCGCCGGTGATCAGGATCAGGGTCTGCTGTTCCGCTGCCGATGGGCGCCGGTCGACGAGGTGGAACTCCTTGATGATCAAGGTGGCTTCCTCGCACTCGCCCGTACGGCCCTGCACTAGGCAGCCGCGCTCGGGTTCAGAAGCCGAGCCAGCCGAGCAGACAGGTCAGCTCAGGAACCGGTTGTGGCCCACCGGCGGATGGTGTCGATCCGCTCCACCAGTTGATCTTCACTGGCTACGGCCGACGGCGGGCCGCCACACTCCGACACCAGCGCGGCGTGGATGACGCCGTGCGGCTTCTCGGTGCGGTGATGCCAGGCCGCGACCAGCCCGTTCAGTTCCTTGCGCAGCTCACGCAGCCGCTGGTGGGTGCTGTACGAGGCCGGCGGCTCGGCGCCGGATTGATCGGTATGGGCGCGGGCCACCTGGGAGGCCTGGTGCCGGCGCAGCAGATCCTTCACCTGGTCGGGTTCCAGCAGTCCGGGGATACCGAGGTAGTCCATCTCGTCCTGACTGCCGGAGTAGGCGCCGAGACCGAACTCACCACCGTCGAAGACGACCCGGTCGAAGTCGGCCTCACTGGCCAGCGCGGCGAAGGAATGCCCGTCGTCAAGATCAGCATCGGCCTCGGTCTCGGTCCGCTCGGCCTCGATCAGCAACTGTGACTCGTCCTCGCTGCGCGGCTTCAGCGCGTGGTCGCGTTCCACCTCCATGTCGGCGGCGAACCGGAGCAGATGCGGCGCGCTCGGCAGGAACACCGACGCCGTCTCCCCCTTCGTCCGGGCGCGAACGAAGCGACCGATCGCCTGAGCGAAGTACAGCGGCGTCGCGGTCATGGTCGCGTACACGCCGACGGCCAGCCTCGGCACGTCGACACCCTCGGAGACCATCCGCACCGCAACCATCCAGCGGTCGTCGCCGGCGGCGAACTTGCTGATCTTCTTGCCGGACTGCGCCTCGTCGCTGAGCACCAGCACCGGCTTCCTGCCGGTGATCGACTTCAGGATCTCGGCGTACGCCCGGGCGTGAGTCTGATCGGTGGCGATCACCAGACCACCGGCATCCGGCACGTGCTGGCGTACCTCGCTGAGGCGATGATCAGCGGCCTTCAGCACCGCCGGGATCCAGGAACCGGCCGGGTCCAGTGCGGTCCGCAGCGCCTGGTTCGTGAGGTCCTTGGTCAGAGGTTCACCGAGTCGGGCGGCAACCTCGTCGCCGGCCTTGGTGCGCCAGTGCATGTCGCCGGAGTACGCCATGAACAGCACCGGCCGGACGATCCCGTCCTCCAGTGCCGGGCCGTAGCCGTAGGAATAGTCGGCGACCGAGCGCAGCGCCCCGCCGCCGTCGGGTTCGTAACGGACGAAGGGAATCGGATTGGCGTCGGACCGGAACGGCGTCCCGGTCAGGGCCAGCCGTCGGGCGGCCGGATCGAACGCCTCCCGGACGGCTTCGCCCCAGCTCAACGCATCGCCGGCGTGATGGACCTCGTCCATGATCACCAGGGTCTTGAACCCCTCGACCCGGATCCGCAACGCCAGCGGGTTGGCCGCGACCCCGGCGTAGGTCAGGGCAATGCCCTTGAAGTCCTTGCTGGTCTTGCCCTGCTTGCCGCCGAAGTTGGGGTCGATCGGGATGTTGATCTTGTCCGCGGCCTCGGCCCACTGGGTCTTCAGATGCTCGGTCGGCGCCACCACCACGACCCGGTCGATCTCCCGCCGGGCGAACAGGTTGGACGCCAGGGTGAGCGCGAAGGAGGTCTTGCCTGCACCGGGGGTGGCGACCGCGAGGAAGTCCTTCGGGCTTTCGGCGAAATACAACTCCAGGGCGGCCGCCTGCCAGGCCCGCAGCTGCCGCGAGGTGCCCCAGGCGGCCCGATCCGGGAACGCCGGCGACAGCCCGGTGTTGGTGCTGATCTCCTGCCCGGTCGGATCGAGGAGGGTCTCTCGTTCAGGCTGGGCAGTCACGCGTCAGAACTGTAGACGAGCGGACCCACCGAGTCCGAACCCGACCCGCAGCCAGGCAGAAGCAATCCAGCGCGCGACAACCACCGGGCCGAGGGAAACCGGAGCCGCAATGAATCCCCGTCGAGCGCCCCAGCGCGGGGCCGGCACCGAGCGTGCCGAGGTGCCGAACGGAAGCCGACCGCTCAACGCCACCACGGCTGGGTCTGGGCCCTCGGAAACACGACCAACAGCACCCGGACCGGCGGCAGCGGTACCCCGACGGTCGGCACAGTCAGTGCGGCAGACGTCCGACGCGCAGGGATGCGGCTACGGCCAGCAGTCCGACCACGGCCATCGCGGCGAAGGCGATGCCGAAGGTGACGGACAGGTCGGTGCCGCCGCGCAGCGCGGAGAACACCGAGCCGCTGATGCCGACGAAGATGCTGGTGCCGAGGGCGTCGCCGAGGTTGAGCGAGGAGGCGTTGCGTCCCTGCTCCGCGTCGGACGAGAAGGCCATCGTGGCCACCGAGGTGCTGGCGGTGCCGACACCCATCCCGAAGGCGGCGAAGATCCAGCCGATGGCGACCAACCCGAGCCAACTGCCCGGGATCAGCGCCGAGACCGCGACGATCGCCACGCCGAGGGCGACGCCCGCGGTGCCGACGGTGATCATCCGGTCCCGACGCATCGTCATCCAGCGTTGGGACTGGATCCAGGCGCCGGCAAACCAGCCGATCGAACCGATGGTCAGCGCGGCACCGGCCAGGTTGAGGCTGATCTTGCGATCCTCGACCAGCATCAGCGGGATGAACGCCTCGGCGCCGAAGAAGGCACCGGGCAGCAGCATCCGGGTCAGCACCACCGCCGAAAGACCCCGGGCGAGCCGGGTGAAACCGGGCGGCATCAGCCGCGGCAGGCTGACGGCCAGACCGGCCACCCCGACCGCGGCGGGGATGATCGCGAACAGGTCCAGCCGCTGACCGGCGTACTGGATCGCAGCGGCAGACAGTGCGGCGACGGCCGCGCCCCAGATCGGCGCCGGGTTGGTCGGCTGTCCCTGGTCACGCACCGGCGAACGCAGCAGCATCCGCAGGGTCGGGGTCAGCATCACCACCCCGAAGGCGAGCACCGGCAGCACCGCGAAGAAGGCCCAGTGCCAGCTGAAGGTGTGGGTGATCCAGGCCGCGACCACCGGGCCGGCGATCCCCGGCAGCACCCACGCCATCGAGATGTAGGTGAACATCCGCGGCCGCTGCTTGGCGTCGAAGACCTGGGCGATGCAGACGTAGGCGGCGGTGTTCAGCGCGCCGCCGCCCAGCCCCTGCACCAGCCGGCCCATGATCAACATCGGCCAGTCAACAGCGGTACCGGCGATCACCAGTCCGACGGCGAAGATGATCACGCCGACGATCAGCGGTTTGGCGGGCCCGATCCGATCACAGAGTCGGCCGGAAACCACGGTGGAGAAGAGCATTCCGATGGTGAAGAGGGAGAACGCCCAGGCGTAGAGCTCGAGGCCGTGCAACTCGCGGGCGGCCACCGGCATCGCGGTCGCCACCGCTGCGGCCTCGAAGGCGATCCCGATGATCAACGCGCACAACCCGATGGTCAGCGCCGTCCGGCTGACGCCGGGCTGAGCGTCGGGTTCAGTGGTCATCGGCTGGTTCACCGGCCTACTCCATCACC
>DATCVL010000055.1:0-2551 GCA_036566865.1 Microlunatus sp. | reverse complement strand
GACAACTGGACCAAGCCTGGTCCTGCGCCCGGCCCTCTGCGCGTTGACACCGCCGCACGGCGGTCCCCGACTGCGTATCGTGGCCCGGGTGAGCCAGGCAACGCTGGACGAGGTCAACGAACGCATCGAGGCCGTGTGGCGGATGGAGGCTGCCCGGCTGATCAGTGGGCTGGGTCGGATCCTGGGCGATCTCGGGTTGGCCGAGGAGATTGCCCAGGACGCCTTGCTGGCCGCAGTCGAGCAATGGCCGGCCGAGGGCATCCCGCGCAATCCGGGCGCCTGGCTGATGACCACCGGCAAGCGTCGCGCGATCGACCGGATCCGCCGCGAGGTGACTCTGCGGGACAAGATCAAGATCATCGGGGCCGACCTCAATGATCATGAAAATCCCTACGCCGCGGTGGACGATCGGCTGGATGATCAGATCGGCGATGACCTGCTCCGGTTGATCTTCACCGCCTGCCATCCGGTTCTGGCTCCGGACGCACGGGTGGCGTTGACGCTGAAGGTGGTCGGCGGGTTGTCCACCGCCGAGATCGCCCGGGCCTTCCTCAGTACGGAGGCGACCATCGCCCAGCGCATCGTCCGGGCGAAGCGGACGCTGGCCAGCAAGGATGTCGGCTTCGCCGCGCCGACTGCGGCCGAGCTGCCGGAACGGCTGCCGACGGTGCTGTCGGTGATCTACTTGATCTTCAACGAGGGCTACGCCGCCAGCGCCGGCGAGGACTGGGTCCGGCCGGATCTCTGCAGCACCGGGCAGCGGCTGGGTCGGATGCTGTGCGGGCTGCTGCCCGGCGAGCCGGAGGTCTTGGCGCTCACCTCGTTGATGGAGTTGCAGGCGTCCCGACTGCGTGCCCGCGCCGATGCGGACGGCAATCCCGTGCTCCTGCTTGATCAACAACGGTCCCGCTGGGACCGGCTGTTGATCATGCGCGGCCTGCGGGCACTGGACGAGTGTCACCGGCTGGGCGGTGCTCGCGGCAGCTACGCACTGCAGGCCGCCATCGCCGCCTGCCATGCTCGCGCGCTCACCGCCGAGGACACCGACTGGGTGATGATCGCTGCGATCTACGAGACGCTTGCCGACGTGTCGCCGTCGCCCGTGGTGGAGCTGAATCGCGCGGTCGCGATCGGGATGGCGTACGGCCCCGGTCCGAGCCTGGAGTTGGTTGATCAACTGCGCGACCTGCCGGCGATGGATCGCTATCACCTGTTGCACAGTGTGCGCGGTGACCTGCTGGCCAAGCTCGACCGCCCCGACGAGGCAACCGAGGAGTTCCGGCGGGCAGCCGAGCTGACCGGCAACGAACAGGAACGCCTAATGATGATCAAGAGGGCCGACGAACTCGCCGACCGATGATCTTCATCGGGGCTTGATGATCTTGATCGATCGGTGAGCTTGATCAGTGGGCTGCGCCGGCGGCACCGCGAGTGCGCCAGAGCCAGAAGAGCCCGACGAACGGCAGCACCAGCGGGACGAAGCCGTAGCCGATCCCGTAGGTGGACCAGACGGTTGCTTGCGGGAACGCAGCCGGATCCACCAGGCTGGCGGTGCCGACCGCCAGCACTCCGACCAGCTCGCAGCTGATCGCGATCCAGGCCAGCGTGCGACCGGTCCGATTCCCCAACGCGAGCGAGATGGTGGCCAGGATGTAGATCGCCCCGGACAGGGCCGACAGCAGATAGGCCAACGGGGCTTCGTGGAACTGGGTCGCCAGCTGGACCGCAGCGCGGGAGCTGGCCGCGATCGCGAACAGTCCGTAGACCGCGATCAACACCCGCCCCGGTCCGCGCCGGGTCGGTGGCTGCTGATGTTGATCTTGCTGCTGATCTTGGTCGTGTTCAGGCACCGAGCGCCCCGACAATGTCCAGCAACCGCAGAGTCATCACGGCGATCGCGGCACCGGCGATGGTCATCACCAGGCCGGAGTAGCGACTGCGATCCGAGACCGCCCACCAGATGGCCGCCGGCATCAGCACCAGAATGCCGATCAGGTAGCCGATCGAGGTCGCCGTCTCCGCCGGCCAGTCGCCGCGAGCCATGCTGACGAACGCCACCACCGACTGCGCGATCACCGCGAGCTCGGTCAGGAACGACCAATAGAACTGCAGGTTGCCGGCCGGCTTCCCCCGGGCCATCGAGACCACACCCCAGATCGCCGCAACCACCGCGATCCCGATCACCACCAGACTCAGCCCGACGATCATGCGCTACCTCTCACGACTACGCAGCGTAGTGGATCGCTCTTCCCGCCACCGCTTCGATCAGCCGTCGTCGTCGCACCCCGATGCTCGGTCAGTTGATGTCGGTGAGCAGGTCCTGGCGGGTGACGATGCCGACCGGTTTGCCGCCCTCCAGCACCAGCAGGGCGTCGTTGTCGACCAGCGCCTCCACCGCGGCGTGCACCGGTTCGCTGGCGCCGAGCATCGGCAACGCCGGCTCCATCACGGTGTCGACCGCGGCGGTCGGCTTCGCCGAACGGTTGAAAAGGACCCCGAGCAGGCCGCGCTCGCTCACCGAGCCGACCACCTCGGCGGCCATCACCGGCGG
>DATCVL010000054.1:0-2823 GCA_036566865.1 Microlunatus sp. | reverse complement strand
CCGATACGGCCGGCGCGGATCTCTTGCAGGACACGGAATTCCTCGGCGGGCGGTTGCCGGTGCCGCTGCTGGTCGTGGACGATCCACGGCAGGCCATGGCCGCCGCGGCAGCGGAGGTGTACGGTCGGCCGGCGACGAAGCTGACCATGCTCGGCGTCACCGGCACCAACGGCAAGACCACCACCAGCTACCTGCTGGCGGCCGGGCTGCGAGCGGCCGGACAACGCTTCGGTGTGATCGGCACCATGGGCTACTTCCTCGATGATGAGGAGATCGCGGCCGACCGGACCACGATCACCACCCCGGAATCGCCGGATCTGCAAGCCCTGCTGGCGATCATGGTCGAACGTGGCGCCCAGAGCGTCGTGATGGAGGTGTCCTCGCACGCCCTGACCCTGGGCCGAGCCGACGAGGTCGTGTTCGACGTGGCCGGATTCACCAACCTGGGTCGGGATCATCTCGACTTCCACGGCACCGTTGAGGCCTACTTCGAGGCCAAGGCGGTGCTGTTCACCGCGGCGCGGGCTCGGGCTGCGGTGATCAACATCGACGACCCCCGCGGGCCGGAACTGGTCGCCCGCGCCGATCGGGACGGCCTGAGCGTGGTCACCACCAGTCTGGCCGGAGCCTCGGCGGACGGAGACCATGATCATTTTCGCTGTCTCGGGTTCGATCAGACCGCGGATCCGATGGCGGTCAGGGTCGGCACATCCCAAGCAGAGTTGGACTTCCGGCTCGGACTGCCCGGCAGCTACAACGTCGCCAACGCGCTCACCGCGCTGGCCATGCTGCAGTTGGCCGGCATCGACCTGCCGACGGCTGCCGCCGGGCTGGCGACCGCGTCGGTGCCCGGCCGGCTGCAGCGAGTTGATCTTGGTCCGGCGGCGCCGCGGGCATTCGTCGACTTCGCCCACACCCCGCAGGCGATCGCGTCGGTGTTGTCCGAGCTGCGGGCCACCCTGGATCTGGTCCCGCCCGACGGTCCGGAGACGGCCGAGGTGCCCCGGCTGATCTGCGTGGTCGGCTGCGGCGGTGACCGGGATCCGGCCAAGCGCGGTCCGATGGGCGCCACGGCAGCGGAGCTGGCCGACCTGGTGATCATCACCGACGACAACCCGAGAACCGAGGACCCGGCTGCGATCCGGGCAGCGGCACTGGCCGGGGCCCGCGAGCAGGCGGCCCGACAATCCCGTACGGTCACGGTGCTCGACGGTGGCGAACGGTCAGCGGCCATCAGGACCGCGTTGGGTCAGGCCCGTCCGGAGGACGTGATCGCCCTGCTGGGCAAGGGACATGAGCGAGGACAGGAGATCGCGGGCCGAGTGTTGCCGTTCGACGACGTCGAGCAGTTGGCGACCCGATGGCGGGACATTCGAGACTCGGGGAAGCAGGCATGATCAACAACACCGTCCGCGAGCTGTCCGAGCTGATCGGCGCGCGAGCCGTGGTCGACGGGGCCGCCCCGGAACCCGCCGCCCTCGATGCCCAGGTGACCGATCTGGTGTACGACTCCCGCACCGCCAGGCCGGGAAGCCTTTTCGTGGCCTTCCCCGGTGAACGGGTGGACGGTCACGACTACGCCGGCACGGCGTGGGCGGCCGGCGCGGTGGCGGCCATCACCTCCCGTCCGGTGCCGGGCGGGCTGTGTCTGGTGGTCGACGACCCGCAGGCCGCGATGGGGGTGATCGGCCAGCACGTGATCAGGATCGCCCAGCAGACCGGGCTGACCGTGCTCGGCATCACCGGTTCGGCCGGGAAGACCACCACCAAGGATCTGCTGGCGCAATTGCTGGAGCGCAACGGGACCGTCGTCGCGCCGCGGGGCTCGATGAACAACGAGATCGGGCTTCCGGTCACCGCCAGCTGGGTGACTGCCGACACCGACTACTTGATCGCGGAGATGGGTGCCAAGGGCATCGGGCACATCCGCTACCTCTGTCAGATCACCCCGCCGGACATCGGTCTGGAGCTGAATGTCGGCGTGGCCCACCTCGGCAAGTTCGGCAGTCAGGACGCGATCGCCACAGCCAAGGCGGAACTGGTCGAGGCGCTGCCGGCCGACGGGCGTGCCGTGCTGAATGCCGGCGATCCGCGGGTCTGGCGGATGGCCGAGCGAACCAGCGCGCCGGTGTTGTCGTACGGAGTGGAGGGCGAGGACCTGCCGGAAGGCCTGACCCCGGACGTGTACGCCACCGGTCTCGCCCCGGACGAGCTGGATCGCTGGAGCTTCAGCTTGCTCATCGACGGCCGCCGCCATCCGGTCCGGTTGCGGTTGCTCGGCCGGCATCAGGTCGGCAACGCGGTCGCGGCGGCTGCGGCGGCGTACACCGTCGGAGTGCCGGCGGAGTTGATCGCCGAGGTGCTGAGTACGGCCGGCATCCGTTCCCGGTGGCGGATGGAGTTGCACGAGCTGCCGGGTGATGTGGTGTTGATCAATGACGCCTACAACGCCAACCCGGCATCGATGCAGGCTGCGCTGTCCACGTTGGCCGAGATCGGTCGCCGCCGATCGACGACCCGGCCGCAGGCCAGGACGATCGCGGTGCTGGGCGAGATGCTCGAGCTGGGGCAGGAGTCCGACGAGTTGCATCGCGGAGTCGGCCAGGCGGCGGCGGAGTTGGGCATCTCGGAGTTGATCGTGGTCGGCGACGGCGCTGCCCTGATCGCCGACGGCGCACAGTCGGGGGCGTCCACGCCCGGGACCGTTCGTCAGGTTCCGGACAAGCAATCGGTGGTCGCGGCACTCGGCGTGTTGCGGCCCGGGGATGCAGTGTTGATCAAGGCCTCCCGAGATGTCGGACTGGAGTCCCTCGGCGATCAGTT
>DATCVL010000053.1:0-9973 GCA_036566865.1 Microlunatus sp. | reverse complement strand
CGGGACATCGTAGTGATCATCATCGAAGGCCCGCCGCGGTATCCCCGTCCTGGCCGCGAAGCCATGCAACTCGGCAAAGGAGGTGTCGCTGATCAGATGGGACCACAGCCGACCGTGTCCGGGCCAGTTCGGCGCGTCGATGAAGATCGTCATGGCGACTCCGCCGGGCCATCCACCTCGGAGCTGGCCTCCGCCCGTCGTACCGCATCGTTGATCAAGGTCCGCCAGCTACGGACCAGCTCGGCATCGATGTACGCCTTCCAGGATCCGGTCGGCCGGGCCGAGCTGCCGATGTGGAAGGCCCTAACCCCGGCATGGGCCAGCCAGGGCACGTGCTCGGCCCGCAGGCCGCCGCCGGCCATGATCACCTGCCGCGCGAAGTCATCTTCCTTGGCCCGGCGCAGCAGGTCGTCCAGTCCGTCCTCCACTCCGCGGGCCGATCCGGCAGTCAGCACCTGATCGAGTCGGGGCAACCGACGCAGCTCGCGCCACGCCCGTTCGGGCGAGATGCAGGAGTCGATGGCGCGGTGAAATGTCCACGGGCACTCCAGCTCGCTGGTCAACTCGGTGACCACTTCGGTGTCGACTTCCGTGTGTCCGTTGAGAAATCCGAGCACCAGGCCTTCAGCGCCGACCTCGAGATAGCTCTCCGCCAGACCCTTCAACCGGACCGCCTCGCCACCATCGGTGCTGAATCCGTCCCGCAGCCGCAACATCACCCGGATCGGCAGGTCGGTGACCCGGGCGATCCGGCCGATCAGCGCCGGCTCTGGTGACAGCCCGTCATGCTCCATCGTGCCGACCACCTCGAGCCGATCGGCACCGCCCGACTGGGCTCGCTCCGCATCCGCCGGGTGCAGCGCGATCACCTCCAGCAGACCGGCCATCACACCCTCGTTGTCCTCACTCGTCATGATCAACGTCGGAGTGATCACCAGCGATGGTGGCCAGCGACGGGCCGCGCTCCGCGCGGATCTCCGCCGCCCGCTCCTCCACCGCGGCGAAGGTGCGGCAGATGTTGCCGTGGGCGAGTTTGGCCAGGTCCTGATCGCTCCAGCCACGGTCCGACAGCGCGGCGAACAGGACCGGGTAGGTCGAGACATCCTGCAGACCCTCGGGCAGCGACCCGACGCCGTCGAAATCGCCGCCGACGCCGATGTGATCGATTCCCGCGACCTCACGGACATGCTCGGCATGCGCCACCACATCCGCCAGCGTTGCGGTCGGCTGTGGGGTCGGATAGCTCTTCCGGAAGTCCGAGACCGCGGCCAGATCGCGGGTGTCGACGCCGGCCCGCTCGGCGGCGGCGTCCAGCCCGAGAACCCACTCCCGTACCGCCGGGCTGACGAAGCCGGGCACAAAGGTGATCATGCAGGTGCCGCCGTTGCCGGCCAGCCGGGACAGCACGTCATCGGGCACATCGCGGGGATGATCACAGACCGCACGAGCCGATGAATGGGAGAAGATCACCGGCGCCTCGGTGACATCCAGCGCGGCATGCATCGTGCTGGCAGCCACATGCGACAGGTCGACCATCATGCCGAGCCGATTCATCTCCCGGACCACTTCACGGCCGAAGCCGGTCAACCCGTCGTGGGCAGGGGTGTCGGTGGCCGAGTCGGCCCAGTCGGTGTTCTCGTTGTGGGTGAGTGTCATGTACCTGACACCCAGCCGGTAGAGCGTACGCAGCACACCGAGCGAGTTGTCGATCGAGTGACCGCCCTCGGCGCCCATCAGCGATGCGATCGGACCACCTGCACCGACCTCGCCGATCGCGGCCGCCAGCCCGGACGCGCTGGTCACCAGTTCGAGCCGGTCCGGATAGCGTTCGATCATGGAGTAGACGGCGTCGATCTGTTCCAGGGTTGCGGCCACGGCCTGCTGCCCGGTCATCGAGCACGGCACGTACACCGACCAGAACTGCCCGCCCACCTGGCCGGTACGTAGCCGGTCCAGATCGGTGTGCATCTCGGGTTGGTGCTGGGCGATGTCGCGGACATCGAAGTCGTAGCCGATCTCCCGCATCGCCCAGGGAAGATCGTTGTGTCCGTCGACAACCGCCAGATAGTTCTCGGTCACGGGTGCATCATCGCAGCACCCGGTGGACCGATGGCGGAGACACGACAGCCGATAGGTTGTTCCGGTGACGAATGACCGCCCCTACGTGGAGATGTGGACCGATGGCGCCTGCAAGGGCAATCCCGGTGTCGGCGGTTGGGGCGTGTGGATGCGCTACGGCGAACACGAGAAGGAGCTCTGCGGCGGTGAGCCGCTGACCACCAACAACCGGATGGAGCTGACCGCGGTGATCGAGGGGCTGCGCGCCCTCACCCAGTCGTGCCGGGTGGCGCTGCATGTCGACTCGTCGTACGTGATGAACGGCATCCAGAAGTGGATGCCCGGCTGGAAGCGCAACGGCTGGAAGACCGCGGACAAGAAGCCGGTGAAGAATGCCGAGCTGTGGCGCGAACTCGACGACGAGATCGTCCGGCACGAGGTGAGTTGGACCTGGGTCAAGGGTCATTCCGGCGACCCGGGCAACGAGCGCGCCGACGAACTGGCGAACAAGGGCGTGCTGAGCGTCAGCAACGCCTGATCGGACAGCACGACCGCCCCGCCTGCACCGGGCGGGAGTCTGGTCGAGGTCCGACCCACCACAAGATCAACTTCGTGATCCGCTGTCGGCCCCGGTCGACTCCCAGGACGGCGGAAGGCTCGGTAGGCCGATCTCGGGCGACGGCCGCCAGGCGTCCCAGTCTGCGTTCAAGGGCCACCCGGCATCGGCGAAGTAGGTGCTCGCGGCGGCCCCGATCCGGCGGATCCGCTGTGTGGTCTCGGCGGAGTAGATCCCCAGACCTTCGGCCCAGGCGAGCTCGTGCTCGTCCTTCAGGCTCACCTCACCGGTCCCCGATACGACCACGTCCAGGGTCAGGTCGTCGGTGTCGTAGTGATCATCACCGACGTGCCACGGCCGTTCGAGGTTGATGTACGCCCCCGGTTGCCACTCCCGGTCCTCGAGCCAACGCCGCACGCAGCCGGCCGTCGTCGGTGACCACCCGCAGGGCAACGGACCGCATGCGCTGTGAGCGTAGGACACCTGACCGCCGAAGCGACGGCGACACACGTCGGCCGTAGTCTGCAATGATCGGCACAATGACCGGGGAACGCGAACTTCGCAGCACCTTCGACCAGGCAGCCGAGATCTACCAATCGGCCCGGCCCAGCTACCCGAACTCGTTGTACGAGGACCTGATCGATCTCGCCGGCCTTCGGCCCGACGCCGAGTTGCTGGAGGTCGGCTGCGGCCCCGGCAAGGCGACCGTCGATCTGGCGCAGCGTGGTTTCAAGATCATCGCGCTCGAGCCGGGCCCGCACCTCGCGGACCAGGCCCGCCGCAACCTGGCCGGCCAGCACTCCGTCGAGGTGATCACGACGACGTTCGAGGACTGGCAGCCTCAGCCGCAGGATGCCTTCGATCTCGTCTACTCGGCGACGGCCTGGCACTGGGTGGATCCGGCAGTCCGGTGGGCGAAGGCCTTCTCGGCGCTCAAGCCCGACGGCTGCCTTGCCGTGTTCAACGCCAACCACGGTTTCCCGAAGGGATACGACCCGATCTTCGACGACTTCCAGCAGGTCTACCGTGCGATCGGCGAAGGTGATCTTGATCGCTGGCCACCACCGCCGCCACGGGAGGACTCCGAGCTACCCGAGGGCGACTACGAGGGGGCCGATCAGTTCACCGCCATTGCGGTACGTCGCTACGTCTGGTCGCAGCAATACACCGCAGACTCCTACATCGCCTTGCTGAACACCTTTTCCGGCCACATCGCGATGGGTCAGGCCAAACGCGATCAGCTCTATGCAGGCATCCGGAAACTGATCGCGGCCCGGCCCGACGGGACGCTCACCCGGCATTGGGCCTCCACCCTGACCATCTACCGACGTCGGCTTGCCACCGCAGTGGACCCGAGCAGGGCGGAAGGTCATCCACGATGACCGCGACCGATCCCCCAGGCGGCGAGCACACCTCGTACGTTGATCTTGGTGACGTCACTCTCTTCGTCCATGAGCTCGGCCGACGCCGCCCCGCACAACCGTCGCTGCTGGTGCTGCACGGCGGGCCGGACATCGGTCACAGCTATCTGCTTCCCGGAGTGCGGCCGCTGTGCACCGATCATCATGTGGTGCTCTTCGACTTTCGCGGCTGCGGTCGAAGCAGCCGTCAGCTGCCACCCGAGGACCTGCAACCCGAGTACGTGATCGAGGACGCCCATCGACTGATCCGCAGGATGGGGCTCGGGCGGGTTGATCTGCTCGGATTCTCCACCGGCGGACGAGCCGCAATCCGTTACCTGCAAGAGCACCCCGACGATGTGAACAAGATCATCCTCGCCTCGACGTCGGCGTACGACGGCTCCGAGAACGAGCCCTACCTGCGAGGTTGGGACGAATACCGCCGCCGCGAGATCGAGCGGGACGCCGCCGGCAAGCTTCGTAACTCGACGATCTTCGTCTGGGATCTGGACCTGGCACCCGGATACCTGGCGATGATCAACCCACTGGACGAAGGCGACTGGAGTTACCAACGCCATCTCGACGGCCGGATGCATCCGTGGCTGATCGGCGACGCCGAGGAGACACTGCGGGAGGCCGGCAAGCCGATCCTGATTCTCCATGCAGACAAGGACATGGGCTTCCCGGTGCAGCTTGCGCAGCGGCTGCACCGGGCCGTTCCGGCCAGCACCCTGAAGATCATTCCGGACGCCGCCCACATGTGCCAGTACGAGAAGCCGGAGCTGTGGGCGGACCACATCCGCCGGTTCCTGACCGCCGACTGACGCGGCCTCAGCGCGCGGGCTCCGACTCCCGCACCCCGAGCCGGTCGAGCACGACCAGCTCTTCGTCGCTCAACCGGAGGCTGCCGGCAGCGATGTTTTCGCGTACGTGGGCAGGGTTTCCGGTGCCCGGGATCGCCAGCACGTGCGAACCGCGGTGCAGTGTCCAGGCCAGCCGCAGTTGGGCCGGCGTCGCCTGATGGGCCGCGGCGATCGCGGCCAGCTCGGCGTGGCCGGTCCGATCGACACCGGCGGCCGGTACACCTCCGGGCACCGATGCGGCGACCGCGAAGAACGGAACGAAGGCGATGCCGAGCTCTCGGCACAGCTCGAGCACGTCGTCATCGGCGCGATCGGTCAGCCCGTACCGATTCTGCACGCACACAATCGGCGCGATCGACAATGCCTCTTGGAGTTGATCGGTCGAGATGTTGGAGATGCCGAGGTGGCGGATCAGCCCGGCAGCCTGCAGCTCCGCCAGTGCCCCGACATGCTCGGCAACCGAGCCGGCTTCCTTGCCCAGCCCGGCACCCCAGCGCAGGTTGACCACGTCGAGTTGGTCGAGACCGAGTTGGCGGAGGTTCTCCTCCACTTGGGCACGCAGTTGGTCCGGCCGTGCCATCGGCTCGAACTCGCCTTCCCGGGAGCGGCTCGGGCCGACCTTGGTGGTGATCACCAGGTCGTCCGGGTAGGGCTGCAGCGCCGTGCTGATCAGCTCATTGGCCGAACGGGTCGGGGTGAAGTAGAAGGCGGCCGTGTCGATGTGATTGACGCCGAGCTCGATCGCCTGCTGCAGCACCGCGATCGCGTCCTGCCGGTCCTTGGGCTTCTCGTCGGTCGGCATCCCGCCCAACCGCATGGCCCCGAGTCCGACGCGGTTGATGGTCCGGTCACCGAGTTGCCAGGTGCCGGCCGAGGCAGCGCTCGGATTGCTCGTCGCTGTGGTCTGTTGAGTTTCCTTCACCCCGCCAGCGTCGCCGCCGGAACCGCGCTCGGACAACGAATGGCAAGAAGCTGCCGCACTGTCCGCCGCCGTCCGCGGCAGGGCACAATCATGGGTATGCAGACCGCCGAAGCCGTCACCGTCGTGCGCGGCGAGGAGGAGCTGTTCCGGCGTACGGCGCACCTGTTCGCTCAGGCCACCGACATCGCCTGCGCTGCCAACGACCTGGCCACCTTCGCCCATGATCACGGTGCGGACGAACTGGCCGCCGAGACCGCCGACCAGCATCGGAGCGACACTCGGATCCGCAAGATCTACCGACAGGGCCTCCTGCTCGATCCGGCTGCGGCGCGCGAGCTCGCCCAGCGCCGAGATCGCTTCGGTGCGCAGATCCGGATCGCCACCGAGCAGATCAACGAAACGATCATCATCGACGGCCGGCTGGTGATCCTGGCCGGCAACGTCAGCGCCGGCCGGCGCAGCTACAGCGTGATCACGCAGGCCGACACCGTGCAGGGCGTCACCTCGCTGTTCGAGGCGGCCTGGCGCTCGGCCACCGATCTCGCCGTGTACGACGCGCAGATCGCCGAGATCCGGCAGCTGGCACCCCAGGTGCTGGATCTGCTCAGCCAGGGCGTCAAGGACGAGAGCGCGGCTCGGATGCTCGGGCTCGGTGTCCGCACCTACCGCCGCCGGGTGGCCGAACTGATGACCGCACTCGATGCCGAGTCCCGATTCCAGGCCGGCGTCCGCGCCCGCGAGCTCGGGCTGGTCTGAGCACCGAACAGAAACGCCGAAGGGCGGCCCCTTGGCGGGACCGCCCTTCGTACGTTGTTGATCTTGCTCGGAACGAGCTGGACTCAGAAGTCCATGCCGCCCATCCCACCCATGCCACCGTCGCCGCCCGGAGCGGCCGGAGCCTTCTCCGGCTTGTCGGCGATGACAGCCTCGGTGGTGAGGAACAGACCGGCGATCGAGGCGGCGTTCTGCAGCGCAGAACGGGTCACCTTGACCGGGTCGTTGATACCGGCGGCGAGCATGTCGACGTACTCACCGGTCGCGGCGTTCAGACCCTGACCGGCCGGCAGCGAAGCAACCTTCTCCACCACAACGCCACCCTCCAGGCCGGCGTTGAAGGCGATCTGCTTCAGCGGCGCGGCGGCGGCGGACAGCACGATCTGTGCGCCGACAGCCTCCTCGCCTTCCAGCTTGATGTCAGCCAGCTTGGCAGCCTGCAGCAGCGCCACGCCGCCGCCGGGGACGATGCCCTCCTCGACCGCAGCCTTCGCGTTGCGGACGGCATCCTCGATCCGGTGCTTGCGCTCCTTCAGCTCGACCTCGGTGGCCGCGCCGACCTTGATCACCGCAACGCCGCCGGCCAGCTTGGCCAGCCGCTCCTGCAGCTTCTCCCGGTCGTAGTCGGAGTCCGAGTTCTCGATCTCGGCGCGAATCTGCTGGACCCGTCCGGCGATCGCGTCGGAGTCACCGGCGCCCTCGATGATGGTGGTCTCGTCCTTGGTGACGACGACCTGGCGAGCCTGGCCGAGCAGGTCGAGCTCGACCTGGTCGAGCTTGAGGCCGACCTCCTCGCTGATCACCTGACCACCGGTGAGGATGGCGATGTCGGCGAGCATGGCCTTGCGGCGGTCACCGAAGCCCGGCGCCTTGACGGCGACGGACTTGAAGACGCCACGCACCTTGTTCACGATCAGGCCGGCCAGCGCCTCGCCCTCAACGTCCTCGGCGATGACGACCAGCGGCTTGCCCGACTGGATGACCTTCTCCAGCACCGGCAGCAGATCCTTCAGGCCGGAGATCTTGGAGTTGACGATCAAGATGTACGGATCGTCGATCACCGTCTCCTGACGCTCCGCGTCGGTGACGAAATAGCCGGAGATGTAACCCTTGTCGAACCGCATGCCCTCGGTGAGCTCGAGCTCGAGGCCGAAGGTATTGGACTCGTCGACGGTGATGACACCTTCCTTGCCGACCTTGTCCATCGCCTCGGCGATGATCTCGCCGACCTGCGGGTCACCAGCGGAGATCGACGCGGTGGCGGCGATCTGATCGCGGGTCTCGACCTCGGTGGCCAGGCCGATCAGTTGCTCGTTGATCGCGGCGACGGCCTTGTCGATGCCCCGCTTGAGGTCCATCGGGTTGGCGCCGGCGGCAACGTTGCGCAGGCCCTCGCGGACCAGCGCCTGAGCCAGCACGGTGGCGGTGGTGGTGCCGTCACCGGCAACGTCGTCAGTCTTCTTGGCGACTTCCTTGACGAGCTCGGCGCCGATCTTCTCGTACGGCTCCTCCAGCTCGATCTCCTTGGCGATCGACACACCATCGTTGGTGATGGTGGGCGCGCCCCACTTCTTCTCGAGCACGACGTTGCGGCCCTTCGGGCCAAGGGTGACCTTGACCGCGTCGGCGAGGATGTTCATTCCCCGCTCGAGGCCACGCCGCGCCTCGGTGTCGAATTCAATGAGTTTGGGCATGTTGCTCCGCGAGTCCTCCCGCGTCAGGCGACCGGGGCCGCCGTCTTGACTGTCATGGATGTCTTCTTCGTCCCCAGAGCGGTGCCCGCGACGGACGGTCGGCCATCGGCCGACCTCACCGGACTTGGGTGGGTGGCACTCTCACGGGGAGAGTGCTAGCTCAATGTTTAGCACTCGGCAGGTGCGAGTGCAAACGATCGAGCCAATGTCAGTGCCCTGGTGGAGGCTGCGGACATGACAGCACGATCAACGCTGACCTCGATCCTGGCGCCCCGATCACGACCGACGTCCTCGGCCCGGGATGCCGGAAGCCTGGCACCCGAGGAGGGCGAATCGTGAAACTGCTGCTCACCTCCGGGGGGATCAAGAACCGGACCATCAGCGACGCGCTGGCCGGCATGCTGGACAAGCCGTACGCCGAGTGCGATGCCCTGTGCATCCCGACCGCCGAGTACGGCCACCCGAGTTGTACGCCGGCCTCGGCCCGGCGGTTCGTCGCCGGGCAGGGGCCGTCGTCGATGTGCGGGCTGGGCTGGAAGTCGGTCGGCCTGCTCGAACTCACCGCACTGCCCAGCATCGGGGCGGACCGGTGGGTCCCCTGGGTCGAGCAGGCAGATGTCCTCCTGGTCGACGGTGGCGAGGCGATGTATCTGTGCCACTGGATGCGGCAATCCGGACTGGCGGACCTGCTGCCCTCACTGCAGGACACGGTCTGGGTGGGGATGAGCGCGGGCAGCATGGCGCTGACGCCCCGGATCGGGCAGGAATTCGTCTCTTGGCAGCCGCCCGGCGGCGGTGACGAGACGTTGGGGGTGGTCGACTTCTCGATCTTTCCGCATCTGGACTACCCGGGCTGGCCCGACAACACCTTGGACAGCGCACGCCGGTGGGCGACGAAGATCCCGGGGCCGGCGTACGCGATCGACGACGAGACGGCGATCGCGGTCGTCGACGGCGCGGTCGAGGTCGTCTCCGAGGGTCATTGGGAACTGCTCAATCCCGCTTGAGCCTCGGCGCGACCTGCTCGTCAGCGCGTGATCACCACGCACCCCCGCGGCCGGCACCGGCCGGTCGGCGAGCCTCGCCCGCCGACAGTCAGTCGGTCGGCCGGATACCGGCTCGAATGATGCCGAGCTGGGTGTCGACATCGACTGTGCCGGCCGGCGATTGGTCGACCAGGAAGGCGATCCCGCTGACCATCTGACAGACGGTCTTCGAGTCGACCTCGTCCCGGACCAGCCCGGCGTCCTTGGCGCGGTCGATCACCCGTGCGCTGATGCCGGTCAGGATGGTCTTGCACTCGCCGAGGGAGGACTGGTCGTTGTCGCCGGGCACCTCGAGCAGCGCGACGTGCAGGCCGCGGAAGAAGTTCTTGTAGCCCATGTAGCGGTGCAGCCACTCATCCAGCGCCTGCTCGGGATCGTCCAACGCCAGAATCCGGTCACCCTCGGCCTCGACATCGGCGATCCAGTCCTGCAGAACCGCCAGGTGCAGATCCGCGCGGGTCGGGAAGTGCCGGTAGAGCGTCCCGGGCCCGACGCCGGCACGCTTGGCGATGTCGTCCAGGGACGCATTTGCACCGTGCTCGCTGAACGCGTCGCGGGCAACCGCGACCAACGCGTCGTAGTTGCGCTGGGCATCGGCCCGCAGCTTTCGACCCGATTCCTGGGACGGCGACGTTGCTGTGGCGCGCATCACACTTCCAA
>DATCVL010000052.1:0-5043 GCA_036566865.1 Microlunatus sp. | reverse complement strand
CGGTGATGAGGGCTGGACGCATTGTCGAGCACGGCGACCGCGACCAGGTGCTGAGGCACGCCCGCGATCCGTACACCCGGCAACTCCTGCAGTCGGCGCCGGTGCCGGACCCGCGAGAGCAATCTCGCCGGCGTGGGGTCCGGCTCGCCGGCTGACCGCAGACAATCGAGTCGTCGAGCGTTGACGACCATGATCACTGGGTCGATCCAGAGCCAGGTACGCAGGCAGTTGCGGGATCCGGAGCCGATGACAGCAAGAACCCGCTCCGGTATCTCCGGTGATGATGGGATCCTGATCGCCGAGGTTCGCCCGCTGACAGTGGTGATCAAATCGGGACAAGCGCTGATCAAATCGGAACGGGGTTTGATCAAAATGGGACAAGGGGAGTGGCGAAGATGGCCGGTGGCTACGACGTCGAGACGGTGCAGGGAGCGTTGCCGTACATCGCATCGTGGATCGAGTTGCAGCGGGACCTGACCCGGACACCAGGGGTCCAGGTCGCGATCAGGATCGGTGATCAACTCGTCTTCTCGGAGGCATTCGGCTATGCCGACGAGCCGGCCGGAGTGCCGCTGCGGACCGACCATCTTTTCCGGATCGCATCGCACTCCAAGACCTTCACCGCGACGTCGGTGTTGCAGTTGGTCGAACGGTCGGCGATCCGATTGGATGATCGGATTGATCACTGGCTGCCCGAACTTGCCGACAGCGAGATCGGCGCGGTCACCATCCGCGAACTCCTCGGCCATCAGGGTGGTGTCATCCGTGACGGCCGGGACACCGACTTCTGGCAGCTGATCCGGCCCTTCCCGGATCGGGCCGAGTTGATCAGGCTCTGTCGTGATCATGGTCGGGTGTTCGCACCGAACGAGCACTTCAAATACTCCAATGTCGGTTACTCCCTGGTCGGCCTGGCGATCGAGGCCGCGAGCGGACAGGGCTATCACGACTACGTGCGGGAACACATCATCAAGCCCTTGGGCCTGACCGATACCGGGCCCGAATACCTGCCGGAGCAGAAGGATCGCTATGCCGCCGGTCACTCGGGGTTGCTGTCCGGCAACGACGTACGGATGGCCATCGGTCACATCGACACCGCGGGAATGGCGCCCGCCACCGGCTTCTACTCCACCGCCGCCGACCTGACCCGCTACGGTGCCGCGCACTTCTTCGGCGCCGGGGAGTTGATCACCGACGGCAGCAAGCGGTTGATGCAGCGGAACGAGAGCACCATCAGGTCGCACGGCAAGGACCAGGGCCGCTACGGCCTCGGGCTGGACCTGGAGAAGATCGGCGAGCGGGAGTGGGTGGGACACGGCGGCGGCTATCCGGGTCACATCACCCGAACCTGCATCGATCCGGTCGGCGGGGCCGTGGTGTCGGTGCTCACCAACTGCCTCGGTGGCCCGGCCGGTCCGCTGACCGATGGCGTGATCAAGCTGCTCGACCTTGCTGCGACCGCGCCCGAGGACTCCAAAGTCCCCGACGGCGTGGACGCGAGCCGTTTCACCGGTCGCTTCGCCAACCTCTGGGGCGTCGTCGACATCGCCGTGTTGGGCGGACGGCTCGTTGGCCTGGACAGCGGCAGCCTGAACCCGACCGAGGACTGGGACGAGTTGACCGTGATCGACGACGACACCCTGGCCCTGACGCCAGAGGCCGGGGGCGGACCGGTCGGCGAACGCATCCACGTGATCAGCCGGGACGCGGACGGACGTCCGGAGCTGATCCGATACGGCGGCAATGCCTACTGGCCGATTGAGACCTTCCGGGCCCGCCGGGCCGAGCAGATCGCCGGGACCCGCTGATCGGCTGAGATCACCGAGGCCGAGCCGGCCCGACCTCGCCGAGCGTGCTGGCATGATCGGGCCATGCCGAGCAACGATGTCGAGATCAGCGCCCTGGCGATCAACGTCAGCATCCCCGAGCACCTCCGCTGGACCGACAGTCGGCGGGGCGAGGAATTCCAACTGCTGACGCTCAACGTGAGGCGGCTGCCGGACGGTCAGCTCGCGGCGAAGGCGTACGGGCGGCCGGTGGCCGGTGGTCGTGGCGCCTATGTCTCCTTCCGGGTCCCGGATCGGCCGGAGTTGGCCCGCCTCATCGCGGACGCCGCCGATCAGGCGGCCGTGCTGTGGGCGGATCATCGCGGGCTCGGATGACGGCATCGGACGGCTCCGCTCAATACCAGGTCATCGGGTCGACCATGCGGCCGTCCAGCCACACCATCAGGTGCAGATGGCAGCCGGTCGAGTAGCCGGTGCTGCCGACATAGCCGACCACCTCGCCCTGGGAGACCTGATCACCAACCGCTACCCGGTAGGAGGTCGCGTGGTTGAAGGCGGAGACCACCCGACGACCGTCCACGACGCCGTGGTCGAGCAGCAGCCGGTTGCCGTAGCCGGTGTTGAAGTACGCCGCGCTGACGGTGCCGGCATAGGGCGCCCGGATCGGGGTCCCGCAGGTGGCGCCGAAGTCGGTGCCGTCATGCAGCTTGTAGACGTGCAGCACCGGATGCAGCCTCATCCCGTACGGCGAGGTGATCGCTGCCGCCACCGGATAGCTGAAGCCATGCGAACCTGCCGGCCCGAGCGGCTGGTCGGTCCCGCCGCCCGACGGAATCGCCCCGACGACCGACTGACGCCGCTGCACCCGCTGCCGGACCACTGCCCGCTCGGACGCGGGATACAGCCGGTACTCGCCGCTGCCACCACTGCCGACCGAGCCGGATGACGCCTGATCCGGGGCCAGCCGCAGTGGGTCGAGGTAGGTCTCGCCCTGCTTCAGACCCCAATGCAAGCAGGCATCCTGGCCGCAGTGGCCGGCATCCAAGGTGCCGATCTGCTGCCCGGCACTGACCCTCGTCCCGACCGGCAGCACCGCGGTCACCGGCTCATAGGTGGTCCGGACCGAACCATGATCGACAACGACGACGCCGCGGCCGGCCAGCACACCGGCATAGCTGATGGTGCCCGCTGCGGCAGCGAGCACTGGCGCACCGACGCTCCCGGACAGATCGACGCCACGGTGACCGGCACCCCACTTCTCGGCGGGCGGATCGAATCCCCGCGTCACCGGCGGACTGCCGCTGAGCGGCCAACTGGTCTCCGACGGCAGGATCGGGCCGGCCGCGGCCGGGGCAGCACGGGCCGCTACGACCAGTGCCGTCAACAGCACGAAGACGATGACTCCCGGCGTTGTCCTCCAGAAACTCCTCACACCGACACCTTCCGCATTTTCGTGCAAACTGGCCGGGGCTGTGGACAGCGCTTCGAGGAGCGATTCTGGTTGTGGACAAGTCGGATCCCGGACCGTGCGATCCGCGCCGGCACGAGACCCGAGCGGCCACATCCGACGGCTGGTCCGCAGCCGGTGCCGCGTGATGATCAGGCAGCGCTGTGCGCCGGTTGTGCGGTCGGTCGACCGAGCGCGGCGACGATCCACCCGGCTCGCTGCCACGCCAGCGGATCGAGGACGCTGCGGCAGTCGACGATCCGGCGTTCGGCCACCAGTCGACCGATCCGGTCCGGATCCAGATCGCGGTAGAGCGGCCACTCGGTGGCGAGCACCAGCACCTCGGCGTCGGCGACGGCCGTCTCGAGATCGGTGGTGAGTTCGAGGTCCGGGCATGCCTTGCGGGCGTTGTCGACACCTTCCGGGTCGGTCACCAGTACCCGAGCTCCCTGATCCTGCAGCTGGACCGCGACGTCGAGAGAGGGCGAGCACCGCACGTCATCACTGAGCGGTTTGAACGTCGCACCCAACACGGTCACCCGTCGGCCGAGGAGTGAACCGCCGAGCATCCTGCCGGTCAGGGCGACAGCAGCGGTGCGTCGCTCGGAGTTGATCTTGTCGACCGTGCGGAGCAGTTCGGCGGGCCGGTCCAGGCCCAGCTCCTCGGCTCGGGCCGTGAAGGCGCGGATGTCCTTGGGCAGGCAGCCGCCGCCGAATCCGAGGCCGGCATTCAGGAAATGTCGTCCGATGCGGTTGTCGAGCCCCAGCGCATCAGCCAACTGCCGGACGTCGCCGCCGGTGCTCTCGCACAGTTCGGCCATCGCGTTGATGAAGGAGATCTTCGTTGCCAGGAACGAATTCGCGGCCGCCTTCACCAACTCGGCGGTGGCGTAGTCGGTGACGATCCTCGGTGTGCCGGCCGCTCGTTGATCGGCGTACACCTGATCCAGGATCGCCACCGCATCGGGCAGCTCGGGACGTGGCACCGGCTGATCACCCTCAAGCGCCGGCCCGATCCCGTAGACCAGCCGATCGGGACCGAGCGTGTCGGCGACCGCCGTACCCTCACGGAGGAACTCGGGATTCCAAGCCAGGCCGACCTCGCTGGCGGTGTTGATCAACTCGGCCAGCCGCGGCGCCGTGCCGACCGGGACGGTCGACTTGCCGACGACAAGATCACCGGGCCGAAGCTGCGGCAGCAGTGCCCGGGCCGCGGCCCAGAGGACGGTCAGGTCGGCAGCCGGCGAATCGCTGCGCTGCGGCGTACCGACGCAGAGGAAGTGGACCCGGCAGCCGGCGGCCGCAGCAGGATCGGAACTGAATCGGAGCTGCCCGGAGTCCAGCGCCTGCCTCAGCACGGCAGGGAATCCCGGCTCGTAGAAGGTGGGTTCGCCCGCGTTCAGCAGGGCGGCGCGCTCCGGGTCGGATTCGATCCCGATCACGTCGTGCCCCTGCGACGCCAGGCAGGCCGCATGAACGGCGCCCAGATAGCCACAGCCAATCACGCTGATCTTCATGAGAATTCCTCGGGAGTCGGGGAGACGGAAACAGGCCCCGCGCTTCGACGGGCTCAGGTCGCGAGCGGGATCTTCGACACGCGGATGTTGATCATGGGCCGTGATCAACAGGCTGCCCTGCATCCCGGGCTGCGCGCCAGTCAGATGAACAGGTCCTCATCTCGAGCTCATCGGGGTTTCATTGCGGCTCGGCAGAGTGACCTTCATCGCCAGCACTACAGGCCCGTTGATCAAGGAGGTCGGATGTCGAGCAGGGTGCCGATCGCGCTGTATTCCCACGACACGGTTGGGT
>DATCVL010000051.1:0-2352 GCA_036566865.1 Microlunatus sp. | reverse complement strand
GCGCTGTGATGGAGGTTCGGACAGCGCCCGAATCGACCAGGGCACGCACGGCAACGCCGTTGACAGTCAGTTGCACGTACGGGAGCGCTTGTCTTGGGTCTTCGCGGTCGTATTCGACGTCCAGCGAGATTGTCAGCATGTTCGCACACTATGCGTGCGGCGGCTTCTTCTTCCCCTGGCGAGACTGCCCGGTGATCGATCCGCTGTGACACGGATGCGATTACGGGATGTGGGGTTCGGCTTGGATCGCGCCGGGTGGTTGGTTGCAGAGTTGGATGGCATCGACGGGCCGGAGTTGGACTGTTCGTGTGCAGTCGGTTAGACCGCATTCGCAGTCGAATGTTCGTTCGGTCTCCCGGCTGGAGGAGTCGATCTGACCATTGTGTGGGGTGAGGAGTGCGCCTTCGATGACGGTGCCTGCGGTCGGGGATGCGGCGGTCAGTTGATCGAGATCTTCTTGGATGAACGGGCCGCGGTCGAAGTCGCCTGGTGATGGGTCATTTTCGTCGTGGAGTCCACGGGCGATAGCTCGGTCTCGATGGCTCCAGCCGTGAGCATCGGTGCTGTACCAGCGCAGTCCGCGTTTGCGGGCGATCAGTCTGGCGATGGTGGTCTTTCCCGAGGCTGCTGGGCCACCGATGAAGATGGCAGTTGAGACGGGAATGCTTGGCACCCCGTCATCAATATCCGCTCCGGCCGTGATTGACAACATCGCCCGTCGGAGGATCCGATGCCGTCGACTGATCATGCCCTGCGGCCGCTGCCCCGTCGAGGCGCTGGATGCGTTGCCCGCCGGCGGTCCAGCGTGGCGGAGAGAATCATGGTCCCCGACGAACTGTGCGGGCAGCTGCCACCTGCAAGGCCGGAGCGGTGGTCAACTGGTCGTGCGAACATGCAGCCATGTCTGTGCTATCGAGCGACGCGGTCCAAGCGCCTTGTTGCTTGTTGATATCCAGACGGCGTTATCGTTTCGGGCAGTCTTCGTTGCAACGTATCTTGATCGTGAGAGGCAACGGTGATGATGATGGCGTTTGAGCCGGGTAATGGTCAGTGGGTCCGGATCCGCACCGACGCCGACCGTCGGGCGTTCCAAGCCGAGAAGCGCATGGAACAGGAACGCGCCGATGAGGCACGGCGACGGGAACGCGAGTTCTTCGGCCGCCTTGTGGCGCGTGTTCGCGGCTGGTTCGACAAGCCGAGCCAGCCGCCAGACAAGTAGCCATTGCCGGAAGTGTGCCGAGGATAAGACTGCCGATGGCCCGAGGAGTCGGTCTCGGTAACACGTCGGCATGAAGATAGTCCTTCGTGATCGATCTGCGACGCGTTCCTTCTGGTAGCTGCTGCTCCGCGCACGCGTCGCCCGCGAACTCCCCGGTGAAGGGACCTCGCCACGTGATGACCGGACACACGGTTCCGCTAAGCGACCCGCCCGGTCGCGGATCCCATGCGCGACAGATGAGGAAGCTGTCCCGCGACAACTGAAGATGATCAAGATCGCCTCGCAAGGCGAACTGCTTGCGGGCGGGCTGGGCTCAGGCGCGTTGAGGTTCGTAGCAGGCGGTGGCAAATCCGGTGCTCACTCTCGGTGTTAGGAGCGGAGTGCTGTGTCCTATGGGGCGTCGGATGGTGGCGGAGGACGCCTGGAGCGGGGTTCAGGGGCCAGGCCCAGCGGCCATGGCTGTTGGTCCAGATCACGTAGATGGTTGTCGCCAGGACGGCTGCCGTCATCACGCTGGAAGCGACGATGCTTCCTATGTCGTGGTGTTCATCGAACAGCTGCAAGGCCGCGACGATCAGTGCTGCCGCTGAGGTGAGGGCAATGACGAGCATCCACAGGGGTGAGATGTGACCACTGTGTTGCCGGCCAAGCTCGCTCAAGAGCATCCCCAGCACGATCACTGAGAGCCCCAGCCCGTTGCCGATGATCAACAGATCCCAGCTGCCATCGATCAAGCTGCCGACGACCGCGAGGGCGGTGAATGCCAACTCCAGCGCCAACAGGATCGTGAACAGCATTAGTCGTCCCCGCACATCGACCTTTTTATACCGTTGGCAAGGGGTTGGGAACCTGAACTCGGGCGACTCTCTTAGTTTTAGCGGTGTTTCGGCGCCTCTCGGTTGAGGTTCACGCGCCCGAATCGGATCGTCCGGGAAGCTCCCGGTGATCACGCGGCGACGTCCGCTTTGGCCGGGCAGCAGCAGAACAGCTGCAGAGCCCGCCCAGTGTCGGATCCGCTCGCGGTGATGCTGCCCGGTCGGTGACTTGGTGTCGGTTCCCGAGCCTGTTGCGGGTTGATGGTGGTCGGTCGCGGCGGCGGTTTTAGGGCAGCGTGGACTAGGGTCCGTCCGATG
>DATCVL010000050.1:0-24110 GCA_036566865.1 Microlunatus sp. | reverse complement strand
GGACCACGACCACTGCCCAGAGGTCCGGGTTGATGCCGAATCCGCGAAACCCGACGGCCACCAGCACGGCGGTGATGTTCGCGGCCGTCGCCACGCAGACCCAGCCCAGGTAGAGGCCGATGGTGCCGTCCACGACGATCGCCTCCACGAGCGCGCTCGGACGCTCGCGAAGCAACGCGGCAAAGATCCAGCCGAGGACTGCCAGCAGGGCGATGATCACCGGCACGCTCAGCAGCAACAGGTCGAATTGAACACTCAGGATCCACGCTGCGTTCAGCAGCATGGATGCCGCGATCGGATAGCCGACGCGTCGCTGCCGTCGATCCTCGCGGTGTGCCGGCAACAGCTGCCACACGGCCAGAGCGACCAGGCCGAGGTAGATGATCGACCAGATCGAGAAGGCGGGCCCCGCGGGCGCGATCCGCGTGGCGTCGGCTGCCAGCGCGCCGCCGGATACCTGCTGGATCGGCGTCCCGCCGAACGCTCCCGAGCCGACGGCCGAGGCTGCCACCGCCAAGACGGCGCAGCTCACGACGACCAACTGTCGGGTCAGGTCCTTGCTCATCGCGTCCGTTCGCGTCGGGTCCTCGGGCAGCGCATCGCAGACCGGGTCCAAGCGCTTGGTGCGACGTGCCGCCGTCCGCGAGTGATGCTAGAAAATCTATTTCTAACACACGGATTGGGCTCGCGTGGGCGAATGACTAGAAAATCTAGCCAGTCAGGGTGGCAGACCGGCGATCAGCCGACGAGGCCAGAGGCCGAACCGCGTCGCAGCCGAGCCGTCGCAGCGGCGTAGGGTCAGTAGGCACGAATTTGGAAGTGAGGGGTCGGCGCGTCGTGATCGATCTTGATGAGCCCGCTCTGCGGGCCAACTTGGCTGCCTGTCTGAATGTGCAGCGGTGGATCGACGGCATCGTGGAGCGAGCACCGTACGACTCCCTGGCGGTCCTGCTCAGCGTGGCTCGGACGGCGGCCGATCCGCTGACGGTGGAAGAGGTCTCGCGGGCTCTCGCACAGCATCCACGGATCGGTGACCGGCCGACGGGTAGCGGTGTCGAGGCTGACTTCTCGCGTCGGGAGCAGTCGTCGGCCGATGCCGAGGACCAGGAGCTCGCAGCAGCAATGGCCGAAGGGAACACCGCGTACGAGGCCAGGTTCGGGCGGGTGTTCTTGATCAGGGCCGCCGGGCGCAGCCGCAAGGACATCCTGGCCGAGCTGCAACGCCGACTGAGGCTCAGCGAACAGGAAGAGCTGACGGTCGTCGGCGAACAGCTCCGCGAAATCGCGCTGTTGCGCGCCGAGGACCTCTTCGGTCAGTACCGAACGAACCCATGAGCAGGCGGCGTCCAGGCTGCACGGCTCGCGGCAGGCACTGCCGGAGTGGTAGAGCTGCGGGGCGGCTAGCGGCCCTGCCGGGAGTCTGACGACCGGCTTCCCTGGTCTTCGGCATCGAGCTCGCTCATGAAGTCGAACGCCGAGGCGACCCTGACCACATGCCGTCTGCCTGCTTGGCCGAGCTTCTGCAGCACCAGATCGGCGAGCAGGCTGGACAGACTCATGGCCGAGGCCAGACTGTCGAAGGCACCGGTCGAGTCGATCGGGCAGATCAGCCAGCGGTCGGCCAGGCGTGCGTGCCGCTTCGCGGTCGGGTCCGCGATAAGGATGATCGTCGCGCCGGTGGTGTCGAGGAAGCGCATCAGATCGTGGAACTGTGACAGTCGACGACGGAACCCGATCACGATCACGACGTCGCCCGGTCCGTAGTTGGCCATCTCCTCGCCGGTCGACTGTCCCTGGGCGGGGGCGAGCTCAACGTGCCCGCGGCATTGCAGCAGTGCTTCGCGCAGGTGCAGTGCGACCGGGAAGCTGTTGCGGAATCCGACCACCATCAGGTGATCTGCGGTGGCGATGATGGACGCGACGTCGTCGAGCTGGCCTCCGTCCAGCAGGTCGTGGACCCGTCGGATGTTGTCGAGCTCGCGTTGGAAGCCTGCCGGTACGTCGCCGCTGGGCGCATCTCCATGCAGAGGTACGCCTTCGCTGCGCAGTGCACGGACGTGCGCCTTGACCTCGGCGAAGTCGGAGAAGCCCACTGCCGCGAAGAGTCGGCTCACCGTCGCGGGGGAGGTGGCACTCAGCTGGGCGATCTCCGCGACGCTGTAGGTGCCGATGTCGCCGAGATGATCAAGGACGAGATCGGCGACCCGTTGGGCCTGGGCGGGCAGGGTCGGATACGCCGCATTGATCCGCTGATAGATCGGCCCCTGGTCTGTGTTCACTGCTGACTCCGGCACGGTGTCATCCTTCCCGGCCGCGGATCGGGCCCTGCCTTCGGTCAACCGTCTGATCTGTTCCGAACGCTAATTCATCCGGCGGATCGACTGTGGGATCCGTTGCTGCATCGACCCGGACGTGGAACCCGACTGAAACATTCCATCCATAGTGTCTCTCGCAGTGAATGAAACCGTTCATTACCCCTCATTTCACTCGAACTAAGGACGCTGCCATGTCGGGTCGCCGCCTCTGGGGCACCGTAGCCGCGATCGTCGCGGTGATCATGCTCGCTGCATGCTCGGCCAACGCCGAATCTGGGTCCGATCCGGTGCCGGCCGGCCCCGGACCGGGGCACTACAAGATGGATCTCGGGGGCTACACCGGTCCCGAGATCACGAAGGACCGGATCACGTTGCGGCTGATGCGGCAGAGCTGGAGTGACGACGCCAACGCGATCTTCGATGCTCAAGTCCAGGCCTTCGAGAAGGCCTATCCGAACGTCACCGTCAAGCAGGAACTCGTGCCGTACGGAGACCTCTCCACCAAGCTCCAGACCTATGTCGCGGCCGGCAATGTGCCCGACATCGTGATGGGTCGCAGCGACTTCGTGTCCGCCTACCGCTACGGCGACATCGTCGCCCCCGTTGGCGACTACTTCACCCAGGCCTTCCGGGCCGATTTCACCGCCGCGCTCCGGACCAGCGTCACGGCCGACGGTCATATGTGGGCGCTGCCCTGGGAACATCAGGTCCAGTTGCTGGCGTACAACAAGGACGTCTTCAAGAAGGCGGGCGTGCCACTGCCGCCGAACTCGACTGATCCGAACGACGGCTGGACAGCGGAGCAATGGTTCTCGGCGTTCGCCAAGCTGCGTACCTGGATGGACAACTCGGGCCACAAGCGCATGTGGCCGTTGGCTCCTTCCGGATTCGGCAACGGCGGCCCCGGCTCGAACTATGCACAGCTGGAGAGCACCTGGATCCGCATGCAGGGCGCACCGGATGCTCCGAAGGAATCCGATGAGTACAAGGCATTCACCGGCGTCAGCCCCGACGGCCTGAGTGTCGACGGCTATGTCAACAATCCGCTCGCGGTGGCCGGCATGAAGAACTACCAGAAGCTCTTCACCCAGCGATGGACGCCGACGGACTACACCCCGGACATGTTCACCAGCCAGACTGCAGCCGTCGACGTCGGCGGCATCAACAAGGGCACCGACGAATTCGACTGGGGGCTGACCCCGCTGCCCAGAGTCAAGTCCGTCGTCAGCTCCAACGCCTCCGACAGCTTGATCATCAGCAGGACGAGTGAACATCCGGCCGAGGCGGCCGCTCTGCTCGGAGCGCTCTTCACCACCGACCTCAAGGTCAAGTGGCATACAACCTGGGGATCGCTGCCCTCACAGCAGACGGTGATCAAGCAGATGCCGAGCAAGATCCGCCGGACGGAGAAGTTCCAGATGGTCACGAACATGGCCAAGGCCACGGTCGGGGCGCCGAAGACTCCTGGCTGGTTCGAGTACTTCAACCAGATGAACACCACGGTGCGCGACATCGCTCTCGGCGCCGACGTCCAACCATCCCTGGACAAGGCGGCGTCAGACATCGACAAGCAGTTGGCGAAGTACAAGAAATGACGACGACCGTGCGGACTCTGGAAGCCACCGCGGACCTGCACCGGACCTCCGACGGTACGGCGGTCCGGTCGAACCGGCCGACCGACTGGAGGATCAGGCAAGGTCGATTCGGCTACCTGCTGGTGGCACCTGCTGTGCTCGGACTGTTGCTCTTCCAGCTCGGCCCGTTGTTGTGGGCCCTGACCGAGAGCATGGAAACGTTCAACCCGATGACTCACCGGTCCAACGGATTCGTCGGCTTCAGCAACTTCGCGACCGTACTGGGCGACCCGGCCTTTTGGCAGGCCACCCGCAACACCGTGCTGTACGGCGTCGTGATCACTGCAGTCGAAGTCCCGTTGGCGTTGGTGATCGCCGTCCTGCTGAATGCTGTCGTCCCCGGGACCCGGTTTGCCCGATCCGCAGTGATCGCCGCGCTCGCCGTCTCCGAATCCGTGGCAGCCCTGCTGTGGTTCACCATCCTGAATCAGCACACCGGATTGGTGAACTCATTCCTGGGCATCCTGGGGATCGACAACATCCCGTGGCTGGTCAGTCCGCACCTGTCCATGGTCTCGGTGATGGTGGTGAGCATCTGGAAGGATCTCGGACTGCCGGTGTTGATCTTCCTTGCCGGTCTCCAGGCGCTGGACGAGGACATCTACAACGCCGCCTCGCTCGACGGTGCCGGACCCTTCCGCCAGTTCATCCATCTGACGGTTCCGCTGCTGCGGCGCAGCACCATGGTCGCGACCTTCATGGTGGTCATCGCGGCCACCCGGATCTTCACGCCGATTCTGATCATGACGGCCGGTGGGCCGAAGGGCGCCTCATCCAACTTGATCAACTATGCCTACATCCAAGGATTTCGAAATCTCGACTACGGGGTCGGATCCGCAGCGACGGTCTGTCTGGTGCTGCTGCTAGCCCTGGCTACCGTGATCCAAGGGCTGGCCATCCGGGAGCGCGACTGATGACTGCACTGGTGAAACTCCCGGTCGGCGCAGGTTCTGACCAGCCGGATCGAAACCGTACGGCCGTTGCCCGAGTCGTTCGTCCCGTACTCGTCGTGATCATCGGCCTGATCTTCGCGGTACCGCTGTCCTGGATGATGCTGGCTTCGCTGAAGTCCACGCCGGCGATCATCAGCGAGACGGTCCCGCTGACCTGGCGGACCTTCATCCCGACGCGCCCGACACTGGAGAATTTCGTCAGCATCTTCACCGACTTCGGGTTCGGTCGGAATCTGGCGAATTCGGCACTGATCACGATCTCTATGGTGGTCGGCTCGGTCTGTACGTCGACGCTGGCCGGGTTCGCGTTCGCGCGGCTGCGCTTCCGCGGCAGTGGGCTGCTCTTCGGACTCTGCCTCGCCTGCGCGTTCGTCCCGATGGAGGCGATCCTGCTGCCGGAGTACCGACTGGTGCTCGCTCTGGGGCTCAACGACAGCTATCTCGGCGCGATCCTGCCCTTCATGTTCAGTCCCTTTGCGATCTTCCTGATGCGACAGAGCTTTCGGGAGTTGCCCGAGGAGATGTTCGAGGCGGCGACTCTGGACGGAGCAGGTATTGCCGCCAGTTTCCTCCGGATCGCGGTGCCGAACGTGCGGCCGGCGTTCATCACAGTGATCTTGGTCCAGTTCATCTGGGCCTGGAACGCGTACATCTGGCCGCTGTTGATCATTCAGGACCCCGCCAAGCAGACCGCACAGGTGGCTGCCGCCACCTTCCAGGCCAACCCGAACCATCCGATGAACGGCGAGCTGATGGCGGCGTCCACGGCGGTCACGCTGCCGCTGATCGTTCTCGCTATTGCCCTGCAGAAGTACTACGTGCGCGGACTGGTCGTCAGCGGCAACAAGTAGCCAACACTGCTAGGAAGGTGATCATGACCCAAACAACCCTGCCCGGCCCGATGCCGATGGCCACGCTGTCCGATGGCACACCGGAGCGAATCGCCGCGCTCCAACACCAACTGCGTCGGCTCGGGGTGGACGGATACCTCGCCTACGCAACCGGCTCCGGTGAGAGTTCCGGAACCGTGCGCTACCTCACCGGTTGGATGCCGTCGACCTCCGAGGTGTTGTTGTACGTGCCGGCTGACGGAGTTCCGACGCTCATCTCCGCGGACAAGAACCGGGCGCGGGCATTCGCCGGTGTGGTGGGTAATCGCTGCCGGGTGATCAAAACGGGCAACCTGATCACATCGTTGGCCCAGCTCATCAGCGAGCTTCCCTCCGCCGCGAAGATCGGATGTGCCGGCTGGTGTGACCTCACCGTGGGACGTCAGAACGAACTGACTCGGACCCTGGCCGGTCACTCGACGATCGATCTTGAACCGGTGGTCACCGCCCTGCGCTCCCGGCGCAGCGATCTTGAGGTCGAGCTGCACCGGGCGGCGACCGAGGTTGCCGACGCGATGGTGGCACGGGCCATGGAGCTTGCTGCCGAGCCAGACGTCACCGGCACCGACATCATGGCCGAGGTCGAGGTGACCGGCCGCCGCCTCGGTGCCGATCGGGCCGGCTGTTGGCTGGCTCTCGGGTCCCGGCCGGCGGAAACCTACTTCGAAACCTTCGAGCTCGCTCCGCGGCTGGAGCGGGGTGACCGGTTGCAGATCGGCACCACCGTCCTGTGGGGCGGCCGATTCTCCCAAGTGCTGCGGATCGGGGTGCTCGGCGATCCGTCGGCCGAGTTGGTCGAGATGGCCGAGCAACTCATCGAGGCCCAGGACGCGGCGTTGGATGCGATGCGGATCGGCGAACCCGTCACCGGAATCGGCGATGCGCTGGAAGCCAGGATCGATCGGCTCTGTCCGTACCCGCGCGCACAGGATCCCTTCCGTTTCCAGTCCTGCCACGCCTTGGGTGCCAGCTACAGCGAACCGTGGTCCGCACCCTTCCTGGCTGCCGATCGCGACCCCACCAGTGATCATCTGGCACCCCTGATCGAGCCCAACCAGACGTACGAGATCCACCCGAACTTCACCTCGGCCGACCTCGGTCACGTCTGCGCGGGTGACGTCGCTGTTGTCACGCCCACGGGAGCGGAGTGGATGTCCCACACGCCCCGCGGCCTGCTCCGCATCGCCTGACACCGACGGCGGTCGCCGCCGTCCTCGAGCAAGGAGAACGAATGCCCACCGAAATGTCGCCCGCTGTCGATGCGGTTCAGATTCCGCTGGATCACCCCCGTGACACCGCCGGACTGGCCAAGCTGATCGCCGATGGTCGGATCGATCCGGACAAGATCATCGCCATCACCGGAAAGACGATCTCCAGCACCCGGGTGGAGGACAGCAGAGTAGACGCCGACCAGTCGCTTCGGGCCCTGCTGGCGGAGACGGGCAGCCGCACCAACCAGGAGATCGAAGAGATCCCGATGGTGTTCACTGCCGGCATTGCGGGCCTGCTGACTCCCCAGATCGTGGTCTTCAGCCGCTACCAGGATGAACCGTCCTCCGACGCGGCGGGCCGCCTCGCCGTCGGCACGGCGCGGTCGGCGATCATGCAGCCGGAGTGGGTCGGCGGGTTGCAGGTCGTACAAGCCAACGCCGACACCGTTCGGCGGGCCGCAGCCGACGCCGGGATCGATCCGACTGGGGTCGAATATGTGGTCGGCAAGGCCTATCACCCTTTGCAGGAAGAGATTCAGGCTGCCCGCGAACGGGGCCACGACATCGCCGAGATCGACGATGCCGCGCTCTTCCGCAAGACCAGCGGCAGTGCAGGCCTCGGGATTGGTGTCGCAACCGAGGGCCTCGACGTCACGGATCCATCGACGATCGGTGACGTCACGGTGTGGACCGGACGCTCAGCCGTGTCGGCCAATGGGTGGGAGCCGGTGGGCGGTGATGGTCCACACACCAAGCTCATCGCGTTCGGAAATCGTGTCGGTGCGGGTGGTCGGCTGCGGGTGGGGCACGCAGTGATGTCGGATCTGCTCGACGTCCATGCTCTCCCGCGTGCCTTGCGTGCAGCGGGACTGGACGTTGCTGACGGACCACTCACCGAAGATCAACGCAAGCGCGTGGTCTCGGTCTACGTCAAGATCAGCGGCGCCCCCGAAGGTGGGCTGCGCGGCCGGCGTCAGGTCACCGAGAACCCCGGTTACGACACAAAGACCGCGGTCGCCGGGATGCTCGCGGGCTGGTTGCAGGACACCCTGCTGTGGATTTCCGCATCGGCCGTCCAGCAGGGGCCTCCCGGTGGCGGCACCATCGGGGTCATCGTCGACGTGGGTGAGACCCCGACCTTCCGGGTCTGAACCGGCGTTGTCGCAGAGCCGCTGGTCCGTCCGCCTGAACGAAAACGGACCGTCGGCCCGAGCCATCGGGCTGCTGACCGGTCCGATCCCGCTACGGCGTAGGGCCGAGGATGTTGGTGACCGAGACCGAACGCCCGCTCTCGATATGGGCGAAGGCAACCGCCTGGGCCAGGTCCTCATTGCCGGAAGCGATCACCTCGCACAGATCCTGATGCTCCTGGCAGGCGATGTCTTGATCACGCTGTGAGGTGAGATAGAAGAGCCACTGGATCCGGCCCGCCACAGCACCCATCAACGTGGACAGCAGTTCATTGTCGGCCAAGCTCACGATCTCCTGATGGATCTGCGTGCTGGTGGTGGCGATGCCGTACTGATCCCCGTCGCTGATGGATTGCTCGGATCGACTGATCGCAGCGCGCAGCTGCTCGACGTCGGCTCCCTGGGCTGCCCGGCGGGCCGCGTGTCGGGCGGCCAACACCTCGATCGCCAGCCGTACGTCGAAGAGCTCATGCACTGCCTTCTCGGTCCACTGGAACACGATCGCGCTGCGACGAGGAAGCGTTCGTACGAAGCCGTCGACCTCGAGCTGGGGAATCGCAGCACGCAAGGGGATGCGGGACACCGCAAGATCAGCGGCCAGCTTGGCCTCGGGCAGCCGCGTCCCCTGGGCGTACTGTCCGCGAATGATCCGCTCCCGGATGATGTCCCGAGCCATCACCGACAACGGCAGGTCCTCCGAGGGCAGCTCCGCCGCCCCCGACTCGGGCTCACTCATGGGACGGTCCTTTCTTCGGCGCTGCACGACGTCGACGCCGGTCATGATCAGCTGCCGAGCCGGGCGCACAGGAGGGCACGGGCCCGTTGCTGGAGGATGGCTGCAGCCTCGGCAGTCGCGATGTCGATCTCCGTGGACCGATCCTGTCCCATTCGATGCGCAAGTGTCGAGAGCACGTCGAGCCCTGACCGGCCCTCGGCGGCCACCACGAACGGGAAGCCGAACCGGTCCTGATACCGCCGTGCCAGTTGGGCGATCAGCAGCCGGTCCGCAGGTTCGATCCCACCCTCCTCGGTCGCCGATGCGGTTCCGGTCGCCGGTGCATCGGGTTGATCAAAGGGCCGGAAAGCGTCGAGTGCCTCGAGTGCCGCATCGGGGTCGAGTTCAGAGACCGTCCTCCCGATGACGGCCGGGAACGCTGCGACGTCGACGTCCTTCAACGCTATGCCGAGCCGGTCGGCCAGTGCGGGACCGACGCCGAGTCCGGCGATGATCGTCTCGGGATCCGTACCGACCTCACGAGTGATCGAGAGCGCCTGCCGGAATCTCAGCACGGCCTCGTCCTCGTCGAGCCAACGCGGATAGACCGATACGGCCGCGACCTCGGCATCGAGAGCCCGGCGGACGGTCGCGATCTCAGCCTCGGTCAATCGCTCGCCGAGCTGGTCGGCGAGCGCTTCCACCATCGAGTCGGAGCTGAGACCGCCCCACACCCAGCTGACGCGCTGTCCCATTGCGGACGGCGTCAAACCATGGCTGATCGGCGGGAAGGCGGACTGTCCGGTGCGGATGGCTGCGGCGGCATCTCCTGGCATGTGCTTGAGGTAGGCATAGCCGCCGACCAGCGGCTTGAGGGCGGGGACGCTGATTCCGGTCTCGCGCTCGACGACGCGGGACACGTCCATGATCTTGGCCAACTCGATGCCGGTGTCGACGCCGTACAGCGTCTCCAAGGCCAGCACAACCTCCTCCAGCGGGGCGAATCCGCAGCGGTAGGACATGCCGTTGACGGCAACGTCGGGTGACGCGCCGGCGGTGGCGGCTGCGATCGCACCAGCGGTGGCGAGACCGAACTCGTCGTGCATATGCATCGTGATCGCAACGTCGGAGCCGACCTGTTCTCGGAATCGTCGGACGAACACCCGCATCGCCTCCGGCGACATGCTGCTGGTCGAGTCCATGAGATCGAGCCGGGTCGCGCCGCGGCTGACGGCATGTCGGGCGACACCGACCAATCGATCGAAATCGCGAAGCCCGACCTGGGCGAGGGTGATCGTGGTGGTCACTTCGAACTCGGCCGCGAGTTCGAAGTAGTCGTCCAGTTGATCCAACTGGCGCTTCTCCGCGTCCAGGCTCGGTGCCTGGACGATGCCGGGGGCGAGCACCCGGGCCCCAGCCTCGATCAGCGTCTCGATGGCTTGCCGGGTCGACACCGGCTGCGGGTCTTGGCCGTTGCCCAGCAGGGCGTCGGCGTAGACGTTGACAGCAAAGCCGAAATCGTGAGCGGTGACGGCCTGCAGCACGGCAAGGTCCTGCGGTGCGGGCTGTGGGGATCCCGACCAGTTCACGTTGATGCATTCGACGCGGATGCCGAGCCCGCCGAGGGCCTCGGCGATTCGTTGGTAACCGGCCCCGCTGGTGACGGCGCCGGCGGTGAAGAACGACTTCCTGATCGTCGAGTCGATCAATTCGAGCGGTGTGGGGAAGTCGAAGCCATTCTGGACCTCTGGGTCGTAGTCCATCTCGCTGACCAGATGGCTTCCTTCGACTCGGTTGAGCCGTTGGGGGTTGAGCACGATGCCTCCTCGATGTTCAGATGCCGGCCGGGATGCGAGCCGGTGGCCAACCTGGTCGTGACTTGTCGGCCGAGGGTGGTGCGTACGGTCCGAGCTTGCTGGTCGTCTTGCCCAGCCTGACCAGACCCTCACATAAGGTCACCGCCGCGGCGACCCCGTCCACCACCGGCACGCCGAGCCTTTCCTGCAGCACCGCGTCCAGGCCGGCGAAACCGGCGCAGCCCAGCACGATCCCATCGGCGCCCGAGTCGATCAAGCCCTGGGCTATGGGTTGCAGCGCATCGGCCGCTGCTGCCGGGTCGCGATGGGCCTGGAGGACCGGGATCTCGGCCGCGCGAATCCCCGCACAGCGATCGGCGATGCCGGCCGTGTCGAGGCTCTGCTGGATCGCCTCGACCGCACTCCGCATCGTGGTGACGACGCCGAAGCGGTGGCTGACCAGGCTGGCGATGTAGGCGGCCGCCTCGGTGATGTCGACCACCGGGACATCGAGCAGTTGGCGGGCCCCCTCCCGTCCGTGCTCCCCGAATCCGGCCAGTACGACTGCGTCCACCGGCCCGCTCCACGTGCTGAGGACGTCCAGTACGCCGGCCGCCGAGATGAAACTGTCGTAGAAGCCTTCGGCCGAGGACACTCCCCAGCTCGGCTGCGCCCCCACGATCTGGGTTCCAGGGGCCGCCGCGAGCTCGGCGACGGCCGCGATCTCGGCAGTCATCGACTCGGACGTGTTGCAGTTGACGACGAGTACGTGCACAGGCTCTCCAACGAGGTGTGGATTGGCGCTCCCTGAGCTAGCCACAATGCCATTCGGGATACCGTTTCGGTTGACGAATTGTCACACTAGCGGGCCTTCCCGCCTGAGTTACGCGGCTTTAACAACCGTTAGCCTGATCGAAACACGATTCGGGATACCGTTTCGGAAATCGGGCGCCGCCCCAGAACCTTCCGTTCTCATCCCGAAGGAGCCCCTGGCTCATGCCGACATTCAGCAGACTTCAGATCGGACTCGCCTCCGCTGCCGTGGTCGCAACCACGCTCGGTCTCTCGGCCTGTGCGGGATCCGATCCCAACAGTGCGGCCGCGCAGCCGACCTCTCTCGTGGTCGCCTATCGCAACGAGGTCACCACCATCGACCCAGCTCGCGCCGACTACGTACAGACCGACACCGTCGACCAGGGTCTCTACGACACCTTGGTCGCCTTCGATGCCGACGGGAAGATCGTGCCGAGCCTGGCTGCTTCCGCGAAGCTGGTCGACGGTGCCAAGGCCGTCGAGGTGACGCTGCGGGAGAACGCCACCTTCCACGACGGGACACCGGTCACGGCCGCAGACGTGAAGTACTCCCTGGATCGGTACAAGTCCCTGGGTGTCGGCATCGCCGGCCAGATCCCCTCGTACTCCTCCGCCAAGGTCGACGGCACCCATAGGCTGACCATCTCGTTGAAGCGGCCGGACTCGCTCTTCCTGGGAGCGCTGAGTCGGATCTACATCCTGAACGCCGACCTGGTGAAGAAGAACGCCGGTTCCGACGCCGGCCGATCCTGGCTGTTGTCCCACGATGCCGGATCGGGGCCGTACCGACTCGGCTCGGCGTCCAACGGCACGTACACACTCAACCGGTTCGACAAGTACTGGGCCTTCAAAGGCGATCGCCCGCAGAGCCTGGTGCTGCGGCGGATCGATGATCCGACCACGACCCAGCGGGAACTGGCCGCCGGAGACGTGCAGGTCGGAGGGCTGGCGGCGAACCAGGAGGCGGCCGCAATGAAGGCCGGGATCAAGATCGCGAAGACCTCGAACGCGACCGCATATGTGTACTTCAACAACACCAAGGGGATGACAGCCAAGCCTGCTGTGCGCAAGGCCATCCGGCTGGCCTACGACTACCAGGGTGGGCTGGACAAATTCCGCGGTGGCGCCGGGACCATCGCCGACGGCCCGCTGCCGAAGTCGCTCGCGTGCCGGCCCGAGCTGCCGACAGCCAAGCAGGACCTGGCCGAGGCGAAGGCCGTGCTGAAGCAGTCGGGCATCTCCGACCTCAAGCTGACGCTGCGATTCCAGCCGGCGTTCTCCGAGCAAGCCCAGGAGGCGACGCTGCTGCAGTCGAACCTCGCCTCGATCGGAGTCACCCTGAAGCTGCAGCCGATCGCCTACGCGGACTACCTGACCATGCTCAGCAGCTTCTCGACCGTGCCGGAGATGATGCTGGCGACCAATGCTGCGCCGTATCCGGACGCAGGGGTCATGCTGACGCAGGAATTCTCCTCCGAGTCCGTCGGGACGAACAAGGACGCCTACTCCAACCCGAGGGTGGACTCCCTCCTGGCGACCGCGGCCGGACAGACCAGCCAGTCGGCACGCTGTACGACCTACCAGCGGGTGCAGACCATCGTCGACCAGGACAACGCGATCATGCCGATGTACAGCGTGGACGGACTGGTCGGCTCGACCGGGGGAGTCGCCGGTACGGACCGGACTGCGCCGAACGGTTCGCTTGCGATCGCCGCCCTGACGGTGAGCAAGTAAGAGGCAACGCCGTGTCGAACCGAGCCATCCAGGTCGGATCGTTCGTGCTGCGGAAGATCCTGACCGCTGTCGTGACAATCTTCTTCCTGGCAACGATTGTCTTCTTCCTGACCAAGCTGACTCCAGGAGACGAAGCGCGGGCCGCAGCCGGTGCCGACGCGACGCCGGAGCAGGTCGAGGAGGTGCGGCGCCAGCTCGGCCTCTCCGGGCCGCTGTCGTCGCAGTATGTGCACTATCTGGCAGGCCTCCTGCACGGTGATCTGGGGACCAGCAGCGCTTCCCAGGGATCGGTGTCGGACGCGATCATCCAGGTGCTCCCGGGCACGACCCAACTCGTCGTGCTGGCCCTGATCATCACGGTCACCGTGGCCATTCCGCTGGCTGCCTGGTCGGCAGTGCGATCGACGGGGGCGGCGGACGGGCTGCGGCGGGTGTTGGTGATCGTCGCGGCCGGCATGCCCACCTTCTGGCTGGCGATCATGTTGCAGAACCTGATCGCCTCGCAGTGGCACCTGCTGCCCATCTCCGGTGATGTCAGTGTCGGGATCAAGATCAACGACGTGACCGGGTTCCAGCTCGTCGATGCGTTGCTGTCCGGATCGCCGATCGCGTTCAGGGACGTGCTGGCCCACCTGGTGCTGCCGGCCGCTGTGCTCTCCATCCCGTTCATCGGTCAGCTGTTCCGGATTGTCCGCGCGGAGCTGCTGCGGGTGCTCGGCCGCGAACACATCACGGTTGCGCGGTCCACCGGCATCTCTTCCTCCAGGCTGTTCTGGCGGCATGGGCTGCCGCAGGTCGTCAGCCCGGCGTTGTTGGTGATCGGTGCGGAGTTCGGCGGGATGTTCGCCGGAGCGATCTTGGTCGAGTCCGTCTTCGGCAGGAACGGACTGGGTTCCTTCATGACGAACGCCCTGTCGCAGAAGGACACCGCTGCCGTTCTCGGTGGCGTTCTCACCGTCGGGGTGATCGTCGTGATCACTTCGTTGGTGGTCGATGTCGTGCAAGTCGTCCGCGACCCCAGGGTGCGGGCCAAGCAGTTGGGGGCTACCTCATGAGCGAACGGATGCCCGTTGCCGCACTCGGGTCTGCGAGTGCGACCGTCGCGACGCCATGGTGGCGGCTGCGTCGTCCGCATCGGCGGCGGAGGTCTCGGCCGCTGGACGTGGTGACTTTGGTGATGGTCGCGGCCATCCTCCTGACCGCGACAGTCGGCCCCCTCTTCGCGCCCGACGTCTATCGATCCTCGGTCGCGGACTCCCTGCAGCCGCCGTCGGCAGCCCACTGGTTCGGCACCGATCAGCAGGGCCGGGATGTCTTCTGGCGGGTGGTCGTCGGTGCCCGCTATTCGCTGGCCGCGAGCGTGATCATCGTGGCGGGCTATTCGCTGCTGGGCCTGGTGATCGCCTCCTTCACGGTGATCGGCCCGAGATGGCTCAACGAGCTGGTCACCCGGTTCATCGATCTCGGGCTCGCGTTTCCTTCGCTCGTCTTCGCCCTCGGCATCGCCGCGGCTCTCGGCCCGAGCCTGCCGACCGCGTGTCTGGCACTGATCGTCACCGGCTGGCCGATGACGGCGCGACTGCTGCAGGGGATCATGAAGGAGGTGACGGCGATGCCGTACATCGAGGGAGCGCGGGTTCTCGGCGTATCGCGGTTCCGGTTGATCCGGCGTCACGTGCTCCCCAATGCCCTTCCCACACTCTGGGTGAAGTGGGCCGGCGATGTCGGCAACACCGTGCTGGTGCTGGGAGGACTGTCCTTCATCGGTGCCGGCGCCCAGCCACCGTCGGCGGAGTGGGGAGCAACGGTGAGCATGGCGCAGCCGATCGTCTCCACCGCGTGGTGGGCCGCGCTGTTCCCAGGACTGGCGATCGCACTGACCACGGCCGCCTTCGGTCTGCTCGGCGACATGCTGCACCTGCGGCTGAACCGATTGACGGGAGCGCGCCGATGACGCCCGACATCTTGCAGGTGCGCGGCCTGACCGTGGATGCGCCCAACCCGGCAGGGGATCCGGTCCGAATCGTCGACGGAATCGACGTGAGCATCGCCCCGGGGGAGCGGGTCGCGTTGGTCGGTGAGTCCGGATCGGGGAAATCCGTCACGGCACGGGCATTGCTCGGGCTCGATGAATCGATGATCTTGAACGGTTCGATCACCTACGACGGCCGCGAGTTGGTCGGTGCGTCCGGCCGTGATCTTCGAAGGGTCCGCGGCCAGGAGATCGCGATGGTGTTCCAGGACGCACTCGGTGCGCTGAATCCGCTGATGACCGTTGGCCAGCAGATCACCGAACCGCTGCGAGCCCGCGGCGCGTCGCGGGCGACCGCGCAGCGTGAAGCCGTACGGACGCTCGATGAGCTCGGAGTCGCCGATGCCGGACGTCGCATGCGGTCCTACCCGCACGAGTTCTCCGGCGGCATGCGACAACGCGTGGTGCTGGCCATGGCCCTGGTCGGCCAACCCCGTCTGCTGATCGCCGACGAACCGACCACGGCTCTTGACGTACGCATGCAAGCGCAGGTGATGCAGTTGCTGACCGAGGTCGCCGCGGAACGCCGGCTGGCGGTCCTCTTCATCACCCACGACGTCGGAGTGGTCGGGGACTTCGCGGATCGCACGGTGGTGATGTACGCGGGCAAGATCGTCGAGCAGTGCACGGTCGCCGACTTCTTCGGTCGTCCCGCCCACCCGTACACCCGCGGTCTGCTGGCCGCGGTGCCGCGGGTGAACAGCGAGGAGCGGCTGCGCTCGATGCCGGGCGCACCGCCCCGACCAGCCGCACGGCCCAGTGGCTGTGTGTTCGTCGGGCGGTGCTCCTTCGCCACTGACCGCTGCCGAGAGGAGCGCCCCATGCTGCGCACGCAGCCGTCGACGGGTGCGGCCGTCGCCTGTCACCTCGCACCGGCCCTTGAAGCCGTGGAGCGTGTGCAGTGATCCGGATCGAAGGGTTGACGAAGCGATTCCAGGGCCTCGGCAAACCGGATGTGGTGGCCCTGGAGGATGTGGCCCTGGAGGTCGCCGACGGCGCCGCGGTCGGAATGGTCGGAGAGTCCGGTTCCGGCAAGTCGACCTTGCTGCGTTGCCTGATGCGGCTCGAGCGGCCGACCAGCGGACGGATCGAAGTCGACGGCACCGATGTGATTTCGCTCCGCGGTCAGAGACTGGCGGCGTTCCGGCGAGACGTGCAGATGGTCTTCCAGGATCCGATGGGATCCCTGAACCCGAAGATGTCGATCGGCGACCTGGTCGAGGAAGGGATGATCGTGCACCGCCGGTTCGGCAGCCGCCGGGCGCGAACGGAGCGGGCGAACGAACTCCTCAGCCGGGTCGGGCTGGATCCCGCCCTGCGCGACCGATTCCCGGAATCGTTCTCCGGAGGGCAGCGGCAGCGGATCGCCATCGCCCGAGCGCTGGCGGTCGAGCCGCGGATGCTGGTCTGCGACGAGCCGGTCTCGGCCCTGGACGTGTCGGTCCAGGCACAGGTGCTGAATCTCCTGATGGACATGCAGAAGGAGTTCGGGCTCGGACTGCTGTTCGTCGCGCACGACCTGGCTGTCGTCCGCTACGTCTGCGCCGACATCGCCGTGCTTCGGCACGGCCGAATCGTCGAACGGGCCGGCCGGGACGAGCTCTTCGGCAATCCCCGGCACGAGTACACCCGCGAATTGATCGCTGCCATTCCGCAGCAGGCCGGACTCCGTCCAGCCGACGCATATGCCCTGCCCCCGACCAGCACGATGGAGGACTGAGACCAGATGAGACTCGGCAGCGATGCCCTCAAATATCCCGGCGCGGAGATGATGACTCCGATCGAGATCGTGGATGCGATCGCCCAGGAAGGCCTGGCCGGGGTGTTCTTCTGCACCATGTTGACGATGTCGCCGTCGCTCGACCGCGGCGCACTGCGTGACATTCGCAGCCGGGCCGACGAGCACGGCATGTACCTGGAGTCCGGGCTGGGCAAGGTCAATCCGTACGGCACTGGGGAGACACCCGAGCTCCGCGCCATCGGCGACGGCGACATCGTGCTCGGCTTCCGTCGGATGATGGAAGCCGCTGCGGACATCGGCATCACCGAACTCTGGGTCGCGACCGCCAACATCAAGCCCTACCCGGGACGCTTCGCCTACGACCGCTTCCGGACCGACGTCCGCTGGGCCGACCAGTTGGTTGCGATCGAACGGTTCCTGACCCTGCTGGCCCCGATCGCCCGTGATCTCGGCGTCCACATGAACCTGGAAACGCACGAGGAGATCACCTCCTTCGAACTCGTCCGCCTGGTCGAGGCGGTCGGCCCTGATGCCCTCGGGATCACCTTCGACACAGCGAATGTGGTGCAGCGTGCGGAGCACCCGGTCTGGTCCGCGCACCGGGTCGCTCGCTATGTCCGGCAGACCCATCTGAAGGACACCGCGCTGTTCCACGGCGAGGACGGAATCCTCTACCAGATGCGGCCCAACGGCGAGGGCGTAGTCGATCTTGACGCCATCCTGCCGATCTTGGAAGCAGCCAACCCCGGCTTGAATCTGTCCCTCGAGCTGGCCTCCGCCCGGCCCGTACCCGCGGTCCGCAGCGGGTCGCCGCGGCGGCTCGAGGTCTCGCTCTACGATCCGGCCTGGCTCGCCGGCCATCCGGATCTGACCGTTGAGGAGCTGGCCGCATATCTGGGGCTGGTTCAGCAGTACGAGAGTCGAGCGACGGCCCAGGGCCTGCCGAACTACTCCGAGTACGCGGCAGCCCCGTTCGGCTACGACGAAGCAGTGACCTACCTGCGCATCAGCCGGGACAACGTACGGGCTGCCGCAGAGCGTCAGGGCATCTCGTTGGAGGTCCCGAGGGTGGTGGCCGCATGAGCGCGCAACCTCAATTCGGACTGATCCTGCGCGACCTGCCTGGTCACCCCTACGGGAATCTGGAGGCTGCGCTGGACGCCGTTGTCGGCTACGGCGCGACAGCGTTGCAGTTGCCGTCCATCACCGAACTGTCGCCGACTCGGGATGATCGAGAACTGCGGCAGGTCGGGGCAGCCGCGGCTGCTCGTGGCATCCGGCTGAGCGCACAACTCGGGCCGCTGAACGCGTACTGGCCCGATCGTGCCCCCGAACTGGCAACGGCCGGTGGCGGCGACCTGGTGCGGGGCGCCGTCCGGCTGGCCGAGGCCGCCTCGATCGCAGGGATCACCGAACTGCACGCGACGATCGGCCGGCTGGAGGATCGAACGCTGTCGACCCCGACGTGGGCCGAGCAGCTGGAGCGTAACGGCGACCTGGTGGCTGCGGTGGCAGCGGCGATCGAGCCGTACGGCAGTCGGCTCGTGCTGAAGACCCATGAGGAGATGTCGAGCGAGGAGACCCGCCGGATGGTGCTCCAGGCAGGGCACGGGACTGGTCTCGGGTTCGCCCCGGTCAATTTGCTGGTCGGCATGGAGGACCCGGTCGCGGCGGCGCATCGAGTGGCCGACGTGGTCGCCACCGTCTTCGTCGACGACGCACGATTCCTCCGCGCGCCGGGTGGCTTCACCCGTCGACTGGAGCCGCTCGGCCAGGGAAACGTCGACTGGCAAGGGGTTCTGGCGGCCGTCGGGCTGCCGGGTTCGTCGCCGTCCGTGGTTCTGGATCTGTTGCGTGCCCGGTTCGACGTGGCCGTCTTCGATCCAGCCTGGCCGTCACATCACCGGCATGCCAACGTGCTCGAGTTCACGGCTCTGGCCGCCGGTGCGACATCGGCGGACGATCGACCAGAGGCCGAGGTGCCCGAGCGATTCGTCGCCGGGGTGGCTGCGCTCACGGCAGGACTCGGATCGGAGTCGGTCGGATGATGCGGATCCGGGAGGTGCGCCCCTGGGGCGGCGACCTGTCCGACGTACTCGTCGACGACGGCTCGGTCGTCGCGGTGGCGCCCGCCGGGGCCGAAGCGGATCCGATCGGGGAGACGATCGTCGAGGGCCGTGGGCGGTTGCTGCTGCCTGCCTTCTCCGACGCCCATGTGCATCTCGATTCGACTCGGCTCGGACTGCCGTTTCGTCCGTTCACCGGCGGGAAGACGGTCCTGGAGCAGATGCGCAATGATCGCCGGCATTGGCGTACGGCCGGCGCATCGGTGGCCGAACGGGCCACCCATACGCTGGGGATGGCAATCGCGAACGGCGCGACCCGGGCGCGCTCCTATGCACAGATCGACTCCGATTGCGGGCTCGAGCGGCTGTTCGGTGTCGTCGCCGCGCGGGACACCCATAGCGCGCGTGCCGAGGTCGAGATCATCGCCTTCCCGCAGGCTGGGGTGATCCGAGAACCGGGAGCGTTGGACTTGCTGGACGCCGCCTTGCAGGAAGGCGCCGACACTGTCGGAGGTCTCGACCCGTGCGCGGTCGACCGTGACCCACGCGCACAGCTGGACGTCGTCTTCGAGCTGGCCCAACGCCACGGCGCCGGGGTGGACGTACATCTGCACGAGCCTGGTGATCTTGGTCGATTCAGCATGGAGCTGGTGATCGATCGGACCCGCGCACTCGGCTACCAGGGCCGGGTCACGGTGTCCCATGCGTTCGCCCTTGCCGACGGCACCGCCGAGTCTGAACGCATACTCGATCAGTTCGCCGAGTTGGACATCGCGCTCACCACCATCGCGCCGGGTTCTCGTGCTGCGTTGCCGCTGCGGAGCGTCGTCCAGCGCGGAATCCGGATCGGGCTCGGACAGGACGGGCAACGTGACTACTGGTCGCCGTACGGCAATGCCGACATGCTGGACCGCACCTGGCAGCTTGCCTGGTCCAACGGCTTCCGAGCTGATGCCGACATCGAGTGCTGTCTGGCGGTGGCGACCACCGGCGGCGCAGCCGTGATGAATCCGGCCCTCGGCTCGGTCACCTTCGCCCCGGTCGGAGACCGACCGATCCGCCCCGCGGACGTGGCCGACTTCGTTCTGCTGACCGGCGAGACACCGACCGCGGCGGTGATGGACCGACTGTCGGATCGAACCGTGATCCACGCCGGCCGCGTGGTCGCCGACGAAGGGATTCTGCTGCCATGACGGTGACTGCAGTACGGGCGAAATGGGTGCTCGGCTACGACACACGGGCCGAGGACCATGCCCTGATCGAGGACGGCGTTGTCGTCGTCGACGGCGGCGCGGTCGCTGCCGTCGGGACCGACCACGACGCCGACGTACGAGAAGCGATCCGCGGTGATCATGAAACGATCGACCTGGGACGCTCGCTGGTGATGCCCGGGCTGATCGACCTGGATGCGGTCTGCGACATCGATCACGCCTTGATCGACTCCTGGCAACCGGCCGACCTTCGGGCCAAGCTGGCCTGGTCCGCCGACTGGGCACAAAAACACCGTCGGCATACGTTCAGCGCGGATGAGCGCCGGCTGATCCGTCGGTACGCACTCACCCAACTCGCCCTCCACGGCGTCACCACCTGTATGCCGATCGCGGCCGAGACGCACAGCGACTGGGCCGAGTCGTACGAGGACGCTGTGGCCATGGCCGAGGAGGCCGAGGCTGTCGGGATCCGGATGTATGGAGGGCCGAGCTTCCGCTCCGGCGTCAACGTCATCGATCGTGACGGGCTCGGCCGGGTGCATTGGGAACCGCAACTGGGGCGGGCCGGGCTCGACGACGCGATCCGCTTTGTGGAGTGGGCACAGAAGCAGCCCTCCGACCTGATTCACGGTGTGCTCCTGCCCTGTCGGATCGAGACGCTCACCGAGGAACTCCTGCTGGACACGGTCGCTGCGGCTCGGGACCTCGGGACACCGTTCCGTCTGCATGCCCTGCAGGGGATGGCCGAACGCGAACGGACCGCCGAAGCCAGCGGCGAGACACCGCTGCGGCTGCTGCAACGGACCAAGACCCTCGGCCCCGACATGCTGCTGCCGCACGGTATCTACCTCGACGACGACCCGACTGTCGCCGCCGCTGACCGGGCCGCGGGCGCGACCCCGGTGGAGGGGGACCCGCTGGCTGTGTTGGCCGACGCCGGTGTCACCGTGGTGCATTGTCCGCTGACCTCGGCGCGCTATGCGTCGGCGCTGCGCAGCTTCGACCGGTATCGAGCCGCCGGTGTCAGGATCGCCCTCGGCACCGATTCCTTCCCACCCGATCTGATTCGCGGGATGGACGTCGGCATGCTGGTGGCAAAGGTGATCGAGGGCAGGCCCGACGCGGCTACGGCCGAGGACTATCTCCGGGCCGGCACCCTGGTGCCCGCCGAATCCCTTGACCGGAGTGATCTTGGCCGGATCGTGGCCGGCGGTGCGGCGGACCTGATCGCGTTCCGGTTGGACGGCCCGCGGGCCGGTGTGGTCGACGATCCGGTCCGGACCCTGCTGATGAACGGCAATGCCCGTGACCTGGTCATGTCCATGATCAACGGCCGGGTGGTCGTGCGCGACGGAGTCCTGCAGGGAGTCGATGTCGAGTCGCTGACGGCTGCGGCTCAAGATCTTTTCCAGCGGATGGCGGACGGCTACCTGCAACGCAGCGCCTGGCCGGTCGATCGCGATTCATTGTTCCCGCCGACGTTTCGGCGGCTCGGGAAGGACGTGGCCACTGATGCATGACCTCGGCGAGATGACGGATGCCGGGTTGAACTCCAGGACCGCCGTGGAGGTGGCGTTCCGTGCCTCCCGCGCCTGGATCGGTGGCTCGTTCCGGCCGGCCGTGGTCACGGTTCGCTCCGGCAGGATCGTCGCCGTGCTTCCCGAGGACACCGCGGTGACCGCACAACAAACGGTGCTTGTCCCGGACGGAGCGCTGCTGTTGCCAGGCTTGGTGGACACCCATGTTCATGTGAACGAACCGGGCCGAACCGAGTGGGAAGGCTTTGAATCGGCGACCCGGGCGGCCGCACTGGGTGGTGTCACCACGATCGTGGACATGCCGCTGAATGCGATTCCACCGACGACGTCGCTCCCGGCGCTGGAACTCAAGCGGGCTGTTGCCCAGGGAAAGGTCGCGGTCGATGTCGGATTCTGGGGCGGTGCCGTGCCGGAGAGCCTCGGACGGCTGGGCGGCATGTGGGACGCCGGAGCCTTCGGGTTCAAGTGCTTCCTCGCGCCGTCCGGTGTGGACGAATTCGGCCATCTCGACGCCACCGGTCTTCGGCGCGCACTGGAGGAGATCGCCGCCCTCGACGCGCTGCTGATCGTGCACGCAGAGGACCCCGCGCGACTGACCGCCGGCGGTGCCCTCGGTGATCGCTATCGCGACTTCGTCGACAGCCGGCCACCGGTGGCCGAGGAGGACGCGATCGCCGGTCTCATCGACGGGGTTCGCGCCACCGGGGCGCGCGCCCACATCCTGCACCTGTCGGCCGCCGGAGCACTTCCGATGATCAGGGCCGCCAAGCAGGAAGGGCTGCCGATCACGGTCGAGACCTGCCCGCACTACCTGACGATCGCCGAAGAGGAGGTCCCGGACGGCCGTACCGAATTCAAATGCTGCCCGCCGATTCGCGACGCGGCGAATCGGGACGCCTTGTGGCAGGCCGTGCTGGACGGCACGATCGACCTCATCGTCACCGATCACTCCCCGTCCACGATCGAGCTCAAGCGAGGTGGCGGCGGCGACTTCGGGCTCGCCTGGGGTGGGATCGCCGGATTGCAGGTCGGCTTCGGCGCGGTCTGGGCCGAGGCGTCCCGCCGCGGGATCGGCATCGACGGCATCTTGCCGGCTTTCACCACCGGACCGAGTTCGCTGGTCGGGCTCTCCGATCGGGGCACGATCGAGCCCGGGGCGGTGGCCCATATGACGACCTTCGACCCGGAGGCAACGGCGGTGGTATCCGCCGAACTGCTCGAGCACCGCAACAAGATCTCCGCCTACGACGGCCTGGAGATCAAAGGAAGCGTGCTCAGTACGTGGCTGGCCGGTGCCCCGATCGCATCGGCTGCCGAAGGTGTCACCGAGATTCGAGGGGAGTTGCTCCGTCGTGCCTGACTCACAAACGATCTTGGAGATCGGGCAGGATGTCGACTTCGCCGGCCGGTCGGCGACCTCACGGCACCGCCCGACATGGTGATGAGCACGTACCGCTGGAAACGGAAGGATCAATCGATGCAGCCAGCCAACCCACCCGCCCGACTCCTGATGGGGCCGGGTCCGGTCAACGCCGATCCGCGGGTGTTGCGGGCGTTGGCGACGCCGCTGGTCGGCCAGTACGACCCATGGATGACGGCGACGATGGCCGAGACCCAGGTGCTCTACCGGCGGCTGTTCGGGACCACGAACGAGGCGACCGTGCTGGTCGACGGGACTTCCCGTGCCGGCATCGAGGCGGCGCTGGTGTCGCTGTTGGCCCCCGGAGACAGGGTGCTGATCCCGGTGTTCGGCCGGTTCGGTCATCTGCTCACCGAAATCGCGGCACGGGCGCGAGCCGAGGTCCACACGATCGAGACCGAATGGGGTCAGGTCTTCACCCCGTCGGCGATCGAGGCTGCCATCCGCGCGACCCGACCGAAGGTGCTGGCGATCGTGCAGGGGGACACCTCGACGACGATGAATCAGCCGCTGCAGGAACTCGGCGAGATCTGTCATCGACACGGGGTCCTGCTCTACACCGACGCGACCGCAAGTGTGGCCGGGAACCCGTTCGACATGGACGGCTGGGGCATCGATGCGGTCACCGCCGGGCTGCAGAAATGCCTTTCCGGACCGTCCGGCAGTGCCCCGGTTTCATTGTCTGATCGGGCGACTGACGTGGTGCGGCAGCGAACCAGCGTCGAGGCGGGTCTGCGTGAGCCCGACGACGAGACGAATCAGGACCCGATCGGGTCCAACTACTTCGACCTGGGAATGATCTTGGACTATTGGGGACCGCGCCGGTTGAATCACCACACCGAGGCAACCTC
>DATCVL010000049.1:0-6102 GCA_036566865.1 Microlunatus sp. | reverse complement strand
CGGGATCACCCTGCCGGTCGACGGCGGGGCATTGGCCGGGCCGCTGCACTGGATGCTGAAGCCCAGTCCATGATCAGCAGTCCATGATCATCGGTCCGTGATCATCGGGCCATGATCATCGGTCCGTGATCATCGGTCCGTGATCATCACCTGAGGATCAGGAAGCAACCTCGCTGAGGTCCTCGTCCTTGGTCTCCGGCAGCCGGGTCACACAGATCAGCGAGATGACCGCGATCAACGAGATCATCACGCCGACCGCGAAGCTGCCGATGCCGGCCTGCAACTGCACCGCAGCCAGCGGCGGCAAGGCTCCGCCGAGCACGCCACCCAGGCTGTAGGCCAGGGCGGCACCGCTGTAGCGGTACCGGGTGTCGAAGAGCTCCGGCAGGAAGGCGCCCATCGGCCCGAAGCTCAGTCCCATCAGGGCCAGACAACCGGCCAGTGCCAGCCACATCAGCAGATACGACTTGGTGTCCATCAGCGGGAAGATGATCAAGCCCCAGCCGATCGAGATCGAGCAGGCGATCAGCAGCACCCGCTTGCGACCGACGCGATCGGCCAGGGTGGCACTGACCACGGTGGCCAGGCCGAGCATGATCACCGCGAGCATCACCACGATCAGCATCGGAGTCTGACCGACGCCGAGCACCTTGGTGGCATAGCTGAGGCAGTAGGTGGTTGCGGTGTAGAACAACGCGTACTGGATCATCATCACGCCGGCGCCGAGCAACAGCCGCTTCCACTGGTTCTGCAGCAACTCCAGGAACGGCCTGCGGGACAGCTTGTCCGCCTGCATCGCCTCCCGAAAGACCGGCGTCTCGGCGATAGTCAGCCGGACCCAGAGACCGACCAGAACCAGCAGGAAGCTGACCAGGAAGGGAATCCGCCAGCCGAAGGTGGCAAAGGAATCCGGCGCCGCTACCCGGGCCAGCAGGAAGGACGCGTTGGCCAGGATGAAGCCGATGGCCGGGCCGAGCTGGGGGAACATCGCCCACCGGGCGCGCTTGCCGGCCGGCGCGTGCTCGGTCGCCAACAGCGCCGCACCGCCCCACTCTCCGCCCAGGCCGATGCCCTGCAACACCCTCAAGATCACCAGCAGGATCGGTGCCAGCACGCCGATCTGGTGGTAACCGGGCAGCACGCCGACCAGCGCCGTACTCAGACCCATCATCAACAACGAGATGATCAAGATCGACTTGCGTCCGACCCGGTCGCCGAAATGCCCGAAGATGGCTGCGCCGAGCGGGCGAGCGACGAAGGCCACGGCGTAGGTGGAGAAGGCCGCCAGGGTGCCGGCCACGTCGTCGAGCTCGGGGAAGAACGCCTGGTTGAGCACCAGCGCCGCGGCCAGGCCGTAGGCGTAGAAGTCGAAGAACTCGATCGTGGTGCCGATGAAACTGGCTGCCGCCACCTTCGGCATCGACTCGCGACGCGCCTGCCCGACAGGCGACGTCAAAGGGCTGCCCTGCGATTGCATGGGCGGAACCGTATCGTCGGGCTAAGGATCGCCGCAATCGCGTTCCGCAGGACGGGACGACATCCCAGCAGCGGCGCTGGCCTCGGTCGGGGTTGCGCGGCTAGGGTCTAGCAATGGCGAGATATTTCGACGTACACCCGCAGAATCCGCAGCGCCGGAGCATCACCCAGGTCGTCGAGTTGATCAAGGAGGACGGCCTCATCGCCTACCCGACCGACTCCTGTTACGCGCTCGGATGTCAACTGGGCAACAAGGAAGGGCTGGACCGGATCCGAGAGATCCGCAAGCTCGACGACAAGCACCACTTCACCCTGGTCTGCCGGGACTTCTCCCAGCTGGGGCAATTCGTCCAGATCGACAACTCGATCTTCCGCAGCATCAAGGCTGCAACCCCGGGCAGCTACACCTTCATCCTGCCTGCGACCAAAGAGGTGCCGCGACGGATGCTGCATCCGAAGAAGAAGACCGTCGGTGCCCGGATCCCCGACCATCCGGTGGTGCAGGCACTGTTGGCCGAGCTGGGGGAGCCGCTGCTGTCCTCGACCCTGCTGTTGCCGGGTTACGAAGAACCGTTGACCCAGGGTTGGGAGATCAAGGAGGTCCTTGATCATCAGGTCGATGCGGTGATCGACTCAGGCGACTGCGGTCCGGATCCGACCACGGTGATCGACTTCCGTTCGCCGCAACCCGAGGTGGTACGGCGTGGGGCCGGCGATCCGACCCTGTTCGAGTAGTCAGGGCTCACATCAGCGCAGAGGTCAGCCGCATCACATTGTCCAACGCCTGCTGCCGGCGCGGTCGACGCAGCCACTCGTCCAAGGTGAGCTGTCGGCTCTTGGATCGGTAGTCGTCCTCCACCAGCCGCAGCTCCGAGACCAGACTGCGGCCGGACAGCATCACCATCAGTTCCATGTGCAGGCTCAGTGATCGGATGTCCATGTTGCTGGTGCCGATGATCGCGACGTCGTCGTCGATGCTGAGATGCTTGGCGTGCAGCACGGTCGGAGCCCGGTAGAGAAAGATCTTGACCCCGGCCCGGAGCAGTTCCTCGTAGTAGGAGCGCTGGGCGTGGAAGACCATGAACTGATCACTGATCTCGGAGACGAACAGTTCGACGTCCAGCCCGCGCGCACCGGCCGTCACCAACGCCTTCTGGATGGTCTCGTCCGGTACGTAGTACGGGCTGGTCACACTCACCCGTCGGCGGGCGTTCTGGATACTGGCGGCAAACAACTTCAGGTTGTTGTCGTTGTCGAAGCTCGGGCCGCTGGGCAGAATCTGCGCGTCCAGCCGGTGCGGCTCGGTGGCCGGCAACGGCGGATAGTCCAGCGGCAGCAAGGTGTCGGTCTCGCTGTACCAGTCGGTGACGAAGACGGCGTCCAGTTCGCGGACCACCGGACCCTCCAGCCGCATCATCAGCTCGTGCCAGTGCAGCCCCTGCCGGATCGCCTTCTTCTTGTGGTAGTGCTCGGCGATCATGTTCATCGAACCGGTGTGCCCGACCCTGCCGTCGATCACGACCAGCTTGCGATGGTTGCGTAGATCCATCCGTCGACGCGGATCGGTGATCGGCCGGATTGGCAGCATCGCCCGCAGCTCGGCTCCCATCTCCTTCAATGCCTGTTCGGTCTTCTTCCGGTTCGGGTACATGATCAACGAGAGGTGGTCGGCCAGCATCCGGACCGCGACACCACGCTCACGGGCCCGGGCCAGCGCCTCGAAGAACGGGGCGGTGGTGTCGTCGTACACCAGGATGAAGAACTCCACGTGCACATACCGTTCGGCGGCGTCGATGTCGGTCGCCATCCGCTTGATCATGGCGTCGTAGTCAGTGATCAACTCGGCCTGAGTGTTCGGCAGCATCGGTAACGCACCCAGGGTGCGATTCAGGGTCACCATCGTCGGCAGCCAATCCGGCCACTCCGAACTGCGACCGGCATGATCAAGATCATCATCGGAGCGTTCGAGCAGCCGCTTGGTGACGAACCGCTGCTTGTCCCGCCGACTCTTCGGCAGTTTCGCGGTACCGATCAGCAGGTAAAGACTCACGCCGACCAGGGGCAGGAAGATCACCACCAGCAACCAGGCGATCGCCGAGGACGGTTTCCGGTTGGCCGAGACCGAGAACGCGGTGAACAAGATCACCAGCACGTGCCCGGCAAGCAGCGCGATACCCCAGATGTCGAAGGTAGTCATATCAGCACGATCGTGACACACCGCAACCGGACGAGGTTGACCTGATCATGCCGACGACACCGACGAACTCGGCGCGAACGGCTATGCCGTCGGGCCGGGAGCCTGGAAGTTCAGTGCGAGCTCGACCAGGAGTCGGGCGCCGAATCCGGTCGGGCCCTTGGTCCGCCAGCCTTTGGGCTGATCCGCCTGAGCGGTGCCGGCGATGTCGAGATGCGCCCACGGCCGTTCGGCGACGAACTCCTCCAGGAACAGCGCAGCAGTGATCCCGCCCGCGTTCGGCCCACCCATGTTGGTCAGATCGGCGATCGGCGAATTCAGCTCGCCCCGGTAGCGCCGCGCCAGCGGGAACTGCCAAACCTGTTCATCGGTGTCGTCGGCGGCGGCCTTCAGCTGGTCGATCAGGGGTTGATTGTTGCCCATCAGACCGGCGATCTCGACCCCGAGGGCCCTCATGGTGGCTCCGGTCAGGGTGGCGATGTCGACGATCGCGTCGGTCGGCTCCTCGGTCGCCAGCACCAACGCGTCGGCCATCACCAGTCGGCCCTCGGCGTCGGTGTTCAGCACCTCGACGGTCTTGCCACCGCGCATCGTGATCACATCACCGAGCTTGAGCGCCGAACCCGACGGCATGTTGTCGGTGCACATCAGATAGCCGGTGACAGCGGTCGGGCAGGCCAGCGCGGACAGCACCGACATCGCAGCCAGGATGGCTCCGGCGCCCGACATGTCGTTCTTCATCGTGGCGTGGACGGCATCGCTCGGCTTCAGGCTGATGCCGCCGGAGTCGTACATGATGCCCTTTCCGACCAGGGTGAGCCGGCCGCCGTCGCCGCTGCCGGGGTAGTTGATCTTGATCATCCTCGGCTCGTCCCGGCTGCCCCGATTGACGCCGAGCAGACCGCCGCAGCCCAACTCCTGCAGGGCTGCCCGATCGAAGATCTCAACCGTCAGGCCGGCGTCTGCGGCGATCTCCTGCGCCGCCTCGGCCATCCGTTCGGCGGTGAGCATGCTCGGCGGGCAGGTGGCGAGATCTCGGCTGAGCGCCGCGGCGGCGGCCAGGATCGCGCCCCGATCGAGGCCTGCCTGGCTGTCCGCCTGGCGTTCGTCGGTGATCAACAGAGTGAACGCGTCGAGCGGCAGCGGGGCTGCGGTCCGGTCCGAACGAAGATCGAATCGATAGCGGGACAACAAGGCGCCTTCGACCAGTGCTTGGGCCGCGGAGGCCGCATCCAGCGGACCCCGGTCGGGCGCGGTCAGCGCGAGATCGGTCTGCTCCGGTACTGACAGCGCGAACGCCGCTGCCGCATCCCGCAAGGTCGCCGGCGACAGCCGATCGAGTGTGCCGGCACCGACGGCGATCAGCGGCGCACCGGATGACCGGGCCACGGTGAAGGTCTGACCGATGTGCCCGGTGAACCCACAGCGCTGCAGAGCCGCCCGGTCCAGACCAAGATCAGCCGGCACCGTGCCCTCGGCGAAGACCAGCACACCGACCGCCGCGGCAGTCGAGTCCGCCGGGCTCGTCGCCTCGACTCGGAGCCGGCCGGACCTACGTCGGGATGGTGTCACGTCGGTCGGAGTCGGGGTGGTCATGATCACTCCTGTCAATCGGTGGTGTGGACGGTCGAGACCGGGGGAAGGTGAGTGATGGTCATCCGGCAGCGCGATCAGCCCACTCAGGGCAGATGCACCGGTGCACCCGGTCCCCAGGGGATGCCGATCAGGTACCAGATCACGAAGAAGATCGTCCAGGTGACCAGCACGATTCCGGTGTACGGCAGCATCATCGACACCACGGTGCCCATGCCGGCCTTCTTCTGGTAGCGCTGGCAGGTCAGCACGATGAACGGCAGGTAGACCATCAGCGGGGTGATCACGTTCATCGGTCCGTCACCGACCCGGTAGGCCGCGACCACGGTCTGCGGCGCGATCCCGAGCCGGTAGAAGAGCGGGATGAAGATCGGCGCCAGAATGGCCCACTTCGGAATGACTCCGGGCATGATCAGGTCGACGACCACGACCAGCAGGATGAAGCCGACCAGCAACAGCAGCGGACCGACATTCGCCTGCTCCAGCAGATCGGCGAGCCCGACCGCCGCGATCTGCGCGATATTGGAGTAATTGAAGTAGGCAATGAACTGGGCGATGATCAACATCAGGAAGATCAACGAACCCAAGCCGGCGTACGTCTTCTCGATCGCGCCGATCACCTTGGTCGATCCGATCAACGACTTCGAGCCGCGGCCGTACCCCAGTCCGGCGGCCAGGAACAAGATCGAGATGATGAAGAGCAGGCTGCTCATGAACGGTGAGGTACCGAAGATCTCGCCGGTTTCCGGATTGCGCAACGGTGCACCGGGGAAGACGGTGAGCAGTACGACGATCACCACCGCCACCAGCAGGTAGATCACGGAGAACCGCAGCCCGCG
>DATCVL010000048.1:0-7800 GCA_036566865.1 Microlunatus sp. | reverse complement strand
ACAAGGACAAGGACCTGCTCCTGGTCGGAGTGCTGAGCGGCGCAGTGATGGTGATGGCCGACCTGTCCCGAGCGCTGACCATCCACTGCGAGATGGACTGGATGGCGATCTCGTCCTACGGCTCCGGCACTCAGTCCTCCGGCGTGGTCCGCATCCTCAAGGACCTGAACACCGACATCGTCGACCGGCACGTGCTGATCGTCGAGGACATCATCGACACCGGGCTGACCCTGTCCTACCTGGTCAGCAACCTCCGCTCCCGCGGACCCGCGAGCCTGAACATCATGACCATGTTCCGCAAGCCGGAGGCGGCCAGGAGCGATGTGGACGTCAAGTGGGTCGGTTTCGACATCCCGAACGAGTTCGTGGTCGGCTACGGGCTGGATTACGACGGCCGCTACCGCAACCTGACCTCCGTCGGCACGCTCTCCCCGCACATCTACAGCTGATCGGAAGTGCCCGGTGACTGTCCCACAGTCGACTTGGCGCAACCGGCTAGCCTTAGGCACCGTGTACGGTCGGATGATTCGCAATCCAGGCGGATTCATGTCTTCTGACCGGTCGGGTCCACCGGCGGAGCCGGAGCAGCTGCACATGGACTCGGCCGCGATGGTACGAGCAGGACGCCCGATTAAGAACCGACAAGGCAGGTCATGAACGTCAAGCGCATCCTCCGCGGCCCCTTGTTGTGGTTCGTCGTGGTCATCATCGGCATCGCCATCATCGTCGAGGTCGTGAACCGCAGCGACGGCTACAAAGAGGTGCCAACCTCCGAGGCCGTAGCCCTCATCCAAGGCACCGAGCACCTCAAGCAGGTGACCCTCGTCGACGGCGATCAGAAGATCCAGATCGTCAAGAACGACGACAGCAAGGTCGAGGCCGTCTGGGTCGGCGACCAGGGGACCACACTGGCGGCAGACCTGCAGAAGCGGATCGACGCGAAGACCCTGGACAACTGGGTCGGCCGTAACCCGACGCCGGGATTCCTGTCCAGCATGCTCGGCACGCTGATCCCGTTCCTGTTGCTGGGCGTCCTCTTCTTCTTCTTCATCAACTCGATGCAGGGCGGCGGCGGCCGCGGCGTGATGCAGTTCGGCAAGTCCAAAGCCAAGATGGCGACCAAGGACACGCCGAAGACGACCTTCGGTGATGTCGCCGGTGTGGACGAGGCAATCGAGGAACTGGAGGAGATCAAGGAGTTCCTCGCCGAGCCGGCCAAATTCCAGGCCGTCGGCGCCAAGATCCCCAAGGGCGTCCTCTTGTACGGACCGCCCGGTACCGGCAAAACGCTGCTGGCTCGTGCGGTGGCCGGTGAGGCAGGGGTGCCGTTCTACTCGATCTCCGGTTCGGACTTCGTGGAGATGTTCGTCGGCGTCGGCGCCTCGCGTGTTCGCGACCTGTTCGAGCAGGCGAAGGAGAACGCTCCCGCGATCGTCTTCATCGACGAGATCGACGCCGTCGGCCGACACCGTGGCGCCGGCATGGGCGGTGGCCACGACGAACGCGAGCAGACCCTGAACCAGTTGCTGGTCGAGATGGACGGCTTCGACGTCCGCGGTGGTGTGATCCTGATCGCGGCCACCAACCGGCCGGACGTGCTGGATCCTGCGTTGCTGCGGCCCGGTCGTTTCGATCGGCAGATTTCCGTCGAGGCGCCCGACCTGAAGGGTCGCTACGAGATCCTCAAGGTGCATGGGCAAGGCAAGCCGATGGACCCCAGCGTCGATCTCGCGACCGTTGCCCGGCGTACTCCCGGATTCACCGGTGCGGACCTGGCCAACGTGTTGAACGAGGCCGCTCTGCTGACTGCCCGTTCCAACGTGCAGGTGATCACCAACAGCTTCCTGGACGAGGCGATCGACCGCGTCGTCGCCGGCCCGCAGAAGCGCAGCCGGTTGATGGACGAGAAGGAGAAGTTGATCACCGCGTACCACGAGGGCGGGCACGCTCTGGTGGCGGCGGCGTTGCCGGGCACCGACCCGGTGCAGAAGGTCACCATCCTTCCGCGCGGTCGCGCGCTGGGCTACACCATGGTGCTGCCCGAGCAGGACAAGTACTCCAACTCCCGCGCCGAGCTTCTTGATCAACTCGCCTACATGCTGGGCGGTCGTGCGGCCGAGGAACTCGTGCTGCACAACCCCACCACCGGTGCCAGCAACGACATCGAGAAGGCCAGCAACCTGGCCCGCGCGATGGTCACCCAGTACGGCATGACCGAGCGACTCGGCGCGGTCAAGTACGGATCGGGTGACTCAGAACCCTTCCTGGGCAGGGACTACGGCAACGGCCGTGACTACTCCGAAGAGGTAGCCGGAGTGGTTGACTCCGAGGTGTCGTTGCTGATCAACACCGCGCATCAGGAAGCCTTCGACATCCTGAACGAGAACCGCGAGGTTCTGGACGCTCTGGTCCGCGCGCTGTTCGAGAAGGAGTCCCTGGACCGCCGCCAGGTGGAAGAGGTCTTCAAGCCGTTGAAGGTCCGTCCGGCGCGTCCGCCGTGGACCGGATCGCCGCTCCGCAAGCCGTCGTCGCTGCCACCGGTGACGCCGCCGCCGAACCCGAACGGCCAGCAGCCGGGCATCCCCAGCTCGATGCCGGGGGTCGACGGAGTGCCGCCGGGGCATCAGCCGACGCCGCCGGGGCTTCCCGGTGGGGGACCGGGGCACCACGGCGACGGGCACGGGGAACCGGGAGCCGACATTCCCAGCACGCCCGGGTACGGCGGCCAGGGCGGTCCCTACGGCCCGAACCAGTACCAGCAGCAGTACGGGCAGAATCAATACGGTCAGCAGCCGGGTCAAGATCAATACGGTCAGGCGCCGGGGCAGGGTCAGTACGGGCAAGCACCGTACGGTCAGTCCGACCCGCAGGGTCAGTACAACCCGGACTCGTTCGCCCCGCCGCAGAATCCTGGCTACCAGCAGGACGCGCCGTACGGTCAGCAGCAGGATCAGCCGGAACAGCCGTACCGCAATCCCGATGGTCGCGGCGACCAGCCGAACCAGACCGGGCGTGATCAGTAGTCGTGGTTGACAACCAGGTCGCCAGCACGAACGGCCGGGCCGAGGCAGTCGACGTCAGTCATGGCGCCCTGCTGGGTCCCGGCCATTCGGCCCCGTTCGACCATGATCGAATTGCCCGCGCCGTCCGCGAACTGCTGATCGGCATCGGAGAGGACCCGGATCGGGACGGGCTGCAGGACACCCCGCAACGGGTGGCCCGGGCCTATGCCGAACTCTTCGCCGGGCTGCATCAGCAGCCGGCCGAGGTGCTCTCGACCACCTTTGATCTTGATCATGACGAGATGGTGTTGGTCAAGGACATCGAGGTCTGGAGCGTCTGCGAACACCACCTGCTGCCGTTCACCGGGGTCGCCCATGTCGGCTACATCCCGGGCGAGAACGGGCAGATCACCGGGCTTTCCAAACTGGCCCGACTGGTGGATGTGTACGCCAAACGGCCGCAGGTCCAGGAACGGTTGACCACCCAGATCGCCGACGAGTTGGTCAACACCCTCCGCCCTCGCGGTGTGATCGTCGTACTCGAATGCGAGCACCAGTGCATGACCATGCGCGGTGTCCGCAAGCCCGGCTCGAAGACCATCACCAGCGCCGTCCGCGGCAGCATGCGTGACACGGTGACCCGAGCCGAGGCGATGAGTTTGATCACCGGCTGACCCGGTCGGTCCGCTGCTCATCGTGCTGCCCGGCTGGGTTTCGCCCCGGCCGGATGATCTTGACGTGGCGCTCCGGCGAACCTTGATCGGCGGCTGAGTGAACTCCCGGCTCGTACGCTGCCGGCCCGGCCGTGATTGGTGACAATTTGTCGGTCATTTGCAGGCGCGCGCTCCGGATCCGGTGTCCCTTGAGCGAGCGCCTGCCCGCTCTACTGGTGGAGACCGATGCTCGAGCAGGCCGTGCTGACCACGCCGACCAAAGCCGTAGCCGGAACCGGCGGCGTCGCTCCCGACGCTGGTTCCGAACGCCGGTTCCTGCCCGAGATCCAGGCTCTGCGAGCGCTCGCCGTGTTGTTGGTGATCGCCTACCACCTGCGTCCCGATCTCGTCCCTGGCGGCTTCATCGGGGTGGACGTGTTCTTCGTCATCTCCGGTTATCTGATCACTCGGCAGATGCTCCGCGAGGTGCAGGAGACCGGCCGGCTCCGGTTGCTGCATTTCTGGGCCAATCGTGCCCGCCGGATCCTGCCCGCCGGGCTGTTGGTGATCTTGCTGATCGTGCTCACCGCGACCTTCGTGGTGCCGGTGACCGAGTGGCACGACCTCGGCCAACAGGCCATCGCGTCGGTCTTCTACCTGCAGAACTGGGTGTTGGCTGCGCAGTCGGTTGACTACTCGAACTCGGACAATGCAGCGACCCCGTTCCAGCACTTCTGGTCGCTGGCCGTGGAGGAACAGTTCTACCTGCTGTGGCCGTTGCTGGTCGTGATCGCGGCCCAGTGGGCGTTGCGGCTCAGGCGATCGCGAAGCCAGGTCCTGCAGCGCCGCCCTGCCAGGGCGTCCTGGCCGGTGCTCCGCCGGAATCTGCTGGTGCTGTTCGGCGTCCTGGTGATCGGATCGTTCGTCGACAGTTGGTATCAGGTCGCCACCGCTGATGCGGCGGCGTACTTCGTCACCACCACGCGGCTCTGGGAGCTGGGCGTCGGTGGGATTCTGGCGATCCTTTTGCGCTACACCGACCGGTTGCGATTGCTGCGGTCGGCGCTGGCGTCGGCCGGGCTGGTCGCGATCGGCATCGGCGCCTTCGCGTTCACTGCTTCGACTCCGTTCCCGGGCCCGGCCGCGCTGCTGCCGACGCTCGGTGCAGCCGGGGTGATCATCGCCGGTCGGACCAGCGGGCCGATCGGTTGGGACCGAGCCTTCGGCTGGGCGCCGGTGCAATGGGTCGGCAACATCTCCTACTCGCTGTATCTGTGGCACTTTCCGGTCGCCGTCTACTTCACCGATCTTGCCGGTCGCCGACCGACCGGGCTGGAGTCGCTGGGGCTGGTGATGATCATGATCGTCGGCGCGGCCGGTTCGTACTACTGGCTGGAACGGCCGATCAGGACTGCGCCCTGGGCTCGGCGCAGCGATCCCCGGGCGTTGATCGCCGCAGGGCTGACGATGCTGCTGGTCGCCAGCACCACCTCCTTGTTCTGGATCCGTTCCTCGGATCAGGAACAGACCTGGGACAGCGCCTCGAGTCGAGTGCAGGCGAGGATCCAGGACGGCTCGCCGGTGGGTGCTGCCCTCACTCGCGACGGGAAGTACCGGGCCTTCATCGGAGCCGATCGGGCGATGTTGCCGAATCCGATCACGGCCAAGACGAAGGATCAGTTCCTGGACACCGTCGAGGGCCGCTGCGAACCGAAACGAACCGACCCATTGGCGCGTCGCTGCGACTTCGGGGAGCCGCAGGGCAAGATCACCGTCGCCGTCGTCGGCGATTCACACGCCCGGATGTACACGCCGGCGGTGCTGGCGGCCGCACACCGACACGGCTGGCGGGTGGTGACGTACATCCGCAATTCCTGCCCCTACTCGCACACCGCCCGCATCTTCCCCGACGCCGAGAGCTGTCTGGCCTCGAACCGGTCAACCGCGCAGCGGCTGAAGAAGCTCCACCCCGATGTTGTGGTGACCGCCTTCTTCGCCGGGTCACGGTTCGTCGACGACGGCCGTCAATGGGCCGGCACTGCGGGGTTGGGCGCGGCCTGGCGGGAACTGACCGATGACGGCATCCGGGTCGTGGCGATCCAGGATTCGCCGGCGCCGCGCAAGGACGTACTGGCCTGTGTGTCCGAGCACTACCGACATCCGCAGGGCTGCTCGAATCGGCGCAGCGACGCGATCAAGGGGCGCGGCATCCTGCAGCCCGCCGCGCGCGGTGTCGCCGGAGTCACGGTGCTGACCATGACGGACCGGTTCTGCAGCACGACGGTCTGCCCGGCGGTGATCGGCGACGTGCTGGTCTACATCGACGGGAATCACATCAGCCGGACCTACTCCAGGACGCTCGCGCCTGATGTCGACCGGGCCATCTCCGCGGCAGCGGGGTTACCGAAGCGGTCGTGATGATCATGGCCGCGATCGTTGGCGACCAATAGGGTGTCGGCGTGAGTGAGCTTCCAGCCGTTGCCGGTCTGCCTGCGCCGGGGCGCACCGTGGTGATGGGTGTGGTCAATGTGACGCCGGATTCGTTCTCCGACGGTGGGGACTGGTTCGCCACCTCGGCGGCGGTGCAGCACGGCCGGGACCTGATCGCGCAGGGCGCCGACATCGTCGACATCGGTGGCGAGTCGACCCGGCCCGGAGCCCTGCGGGTGGACCAGGACGAGGAGTTGCGGCGGGTGATCCCGGTGATCACCGAGTTGGCCGCAGAGCCCGCGGTTCGCGATGGCCGGGTCGCGATCAGCGTGGACACCATGCGGTCGCAGGTCGCCGGACAGGCGGTCGCCGCGGGCGCGAAGTTGATCAACGACATCTCCGGCGGGCAGGCCGATCAGGCGATGATCCCGACGGCCGCCGAGCTGGGTTGTGCCTACGTACTGATGCACTGGCGCGGGCATTCGGTCGACATGCAGAGCCGGGCGCACTACACCGATGTCGCCGCCGAGGTACGCGATGAGCTGGCCAGGCAGGCCGATCAGGCGATGGCCGCCGGCATCTCGCAGGATCGGCTGATTCTGGACCCCGGCTTCGGATTCGCCAAGACCGGCGAACACAACTGGGAGTTGCTGCAGCATCTCGACGTGATCACCGCCCTCGGCCACCCGCTGCTCTTCGGGGTCTCCCGTAAACGCTTCCTGGGCACCCTGTTGGCCGCCGACGACGGCACCCCGCGCCCGGCCAAGGATCGCGACGACGCCAGCGCCACCCTCACCGGCTGGGCCGCCATCCACGGCGTCTGGGGTGTCCGCGTACACATCGTCCGGCCGAGCCGCGACGCCATCGACGTCCTCACCCGGCTGGGCCGAATCCCGCCGCAGGCCTGATCCCCGAGGCCCTCCCGAGGCCATGCGGCGACCCAAAATGTAGCTGCAACCACGGCGGGGAAACCGGGGTCGCCGCGCCGAAGCTGGGGTGCCAGACCAAGTCTCACGACAGCGGCCACTGACCGGACTGCGCATCCGATATGGAAGACTCCACCGAGTGCCTGGTTGGGATCCACTGACTAGGCTGCACTCGCGAGCGAAGGAGGTGACATGACAGGCAACCCTGCGCAGGTCGACCACAATGTACGGTCAGCCGGGGTCGCGGCCGATTCACGTGAACGGAATTCGAGCGAGCAGTCTTTGCACGGTGTACGACCCGATAACACGACCTCAGCGGAGCTGGATCGGATCAGCCTGCATGGCATCTCCGGGTACGGACATCACGGGGTCTTCGATTTCGAGCGGGAGCAGGGACAGCGATTCATCGTCGACGTCACCTGCTGGCTCGATCTGAGCGCCGCGTCCGCCAGCGACGATCTTGCCGACACCCTCGACTACGGCGCACTCACCCAAGCGGTGGTGGCCGACATCGAGGGCGAGCCGGTGAATCTGATCGAAGCACTGGCGCTTCGCGTCGCCCGTACCTGCTTGGAGTCGTCGAGGGTCGAGTCGGTGCAAATCACCGTGCACAAGCCCGACGCGCCGATTACTGCAGAGGTGGCCGATGTGGCCGTGACGCTGACAAGGAGCAGAACCCGTGACTAGCCCCAACCCCCACGCGATCGATGCCGACACCCTGAGTGGGATGAAGCCGCTGCGTAAGGTCGTCTTCTCCCTCGGCTCGAATCTCGGCGACCGGTTGGCCAA
>DATCVL010000047.1:0-2282 GCA_036566865.1 Microlunatus sp. | reverse complement strand
ACGATCGACGACTGGACACGTCCCAGATCGTGCCACGTCGGGCGCGACTTCCCAACCGGTTGCGGACGGGCCGTGCCCGCCCGCAGCCGGTGCCGGGACTTCAGTCGAGTTGCTTGATCCGGATCAGGTTGCCGGCGGGATCGCGGACCGAGCAGTCACGAACGCCGTACGGCTGATCGGTCGGCTCCTGGACCACCTCGACGTCGCCGGCCTGGACCTTTTCGAAGGTGCGGTCGAGATCCTTGGTGGCGAGATTGATGCTGGCGTAGGTGCCCTTCGCCATCATGTCGCCGATGGTGCGGCGCTCGTCGTCGGTCAGGCCGGGAATCGTCGCCACCGGATAGAGCACGATCGCGGTGTCGGACTGGTTCGGCGGAGCCAGGGTCAGCCAGTGCATCCCGCCGTACTCGACGTCGTTCTGCAGTTCGAAGCCGAGGGTGTCGCGGTAGAACGTCAGCGACGCCTCCGCGTCCTCATGCGGCAGCATGCTCGATTGGATGATGATGTCCATGACGATCACGCTAGCGGCGCGAGGCCGCTGCTGCTTCTCGAATCCTGATCGATATGTCCGGGCTCGATCAATTCCTGACCTGGCTCCGGCCGGTCGGGACCGGCTCACTAGCATGGCCGCCGTGTCAGAGATCGATCCCCTGGTTCAAGCCAATCGTGCCTATGCCCTGGAGCGCAGCGGCGGGCTGCCCGGCGCACCGGCTCGTCATATCGCTGTCGTGACGTGTATGGACTGCCGGATCGATCCGGTCCGCGCGCTCGGCATCAACGTCGGCGACGCCAACGTGATCCGCAATGCCGGTGGCCTGGTGGTCGAGGACACAATCCGCTCGCTGTCGATCAGCCAGCACAAACTCGGCACCACCTCGATCATGATCATCCAGCACACCAGGTGCGGTCTGTCGACCTTCAGTGATGAGGAGTTCCGCGCGGAGTTGGAGTCCGAAACCGGAGTCCGTCCGCCGTGGGGGCCACGTCCCTTCGGGCCGCAGGAAGACAACATCCGAGCCGCCCTGGAACGGATCCGCACCTCGCCTTTCCTGCCGCATCGCAACGATGTCCGCGGCTTCGTCTTCGACGTCGACACCGGCCTGCTGCATGAGGTCGCTGCCTGACCCACCGACCTGTCCGGTAGCTGGTCGGGCACCGGCCCGACCCGGCTACCGGCAACCCGGCGTCAACGATCAGTTCCGTTGTTGATCATGGTGACGGACAGCCGGCTTGAGCACCTCGGCGCACCAGGTGCGGAAGCTGGTCGTTGTGCTGGACTCAGCCGTCCGGGGCTGCTGGGTGTCCAAGCCGTCGTTCTTGGCGATCATCATCTCGACCATGGCGTCGACCATCGAGTCGCTGGTGCCGCCTTCGGCGAGCTGCCGGCGGTAGGCCTCCATCGGGACCTGCTGGAAGCGGACCGGCCGGCCGAGTTCCTCGGACATGATCATCGCCAACTGCTCCAGGCTGAGGTCCTGCGGGCCGAGGACAGGACGGATCGACCGGCCGGTCCAGCTGTGATCACGCAGCAGCTCGGCCGCCGCCGCGGCGATGTCGCGGGTGGCAGAGATCGGGTGCGGAACCGAGCCACTGGTCGGTTCGAAGAAGACACCCTGCTCGGCGATCGGCCCGACCTGCCGCAGCAGGTTGTCCATGAAGGTAGGCATGGCCAGCTCACGTACGTGCGCTCCGCTGCTGGCCAGCAGGTCCGTCATCTCCCAGGCCAGCGAGACCAGGCCGGCATGCTCGGTGAAGCCGCGGCCGACGGCCGAGACGGCGACCACCCGGGGTACGCCGTGAACGGCGATCGCGTCGGCGGCCGGTCGGGTGAAGTCAAGCACCGCGGAGCGAGCATCGGGTGCCTGCGGATCGCTGGGATAGAGCCAGAAGACGGCGTCGGCTCCGCTGAAAGCCTTGTCCACAACGGCAGGATCGCCGTGCGAACCTTCGATGATCTCGGCATGACGAGCCACCGAGTCCGGCAGCCGGGACGCATCCCGAGCGATCAGTCGGAGGCTTTCGCCGGAGTCCAGGAGATTGCTGACCAATTGACGACCGATCTGTCCGGTCGGTGCGGTGATAACGATCATGGTCTCCACCGTCGCCCCGGATCAGCTCGGAGTCCAATACCTCTTGCCACAGATTGATACCCTGAGGGCATGGATCTTGATCTACGCAAGCTCCGCTACTTCCAGGCCGTTGCCGAGTTCCGGCACTTCGGCCGTGCCGCCGAGCAGCTGTTCATCGCTCAACCGGTGCTGAGCCGCCAGATCCGTTCCCTG
>DATCVL010000046.1:0-7447 GCA_036566865.1 Microlunatus sp. | reverse complement strand
ACGGCCATCTGGTCGCCGTCGAAGTCAGCGTTGAACGCCGTACACACCAACGGGTGGATCTGGATGGCCTTGCCCTCGATCAGCTGCGGCTCGAATGCCTGGATGCCCAGCCGGTGCAGGGTCGGTGCGCGGTTCAGCAGCACCGGATGCTCGGCGATGACCTCTTCCAGGACGTCCCAGACGACCGGACGCTGACGCTCCACCATCCGCTTGGCGGACTTGATGTTCTGGGCGTGGTTCAGGTCGTCCAGCCGCTTCATCACGAACGGCTTGAACAGCTCCAGCGCCATCGCCTTCGGCAGACCGCACTGGTGCAGCTTCAGCTGCGGACCGACCACGATCACCGAACGACCGGAGTAGTCGACGCGCTTACCGAGCAGGTTCTGACGGAACCGGCCCTGCTTGCCCTTGAGCATGTCGGAGATCGACTTCAGCGGACGGTTGCCCGGTCCGGTGACCGGACGGCCGCGGCGTCCGTTGTCGAACAGCGAGTCGACGGCCTCCTGCAGCATCCGCTTCTCGTTGTTGACGATGATCTCCGGCGCACCAAGATCAAGAAGCCGCTTCAGCCGGTTGTTCCGGTTGATCACCCGGCGGTACAGGTCGTTCAGGTCGGAGGTGGCGAACCGGCCACCGTCGAGCTGGACCATCGGCCGCAGGTCCGGCGGGATGACCGGTACGGCGTCCAGCACCATCGCGTCGGCCGCATTGCGGGTGTGCAGGAACGCCGACACGACCTTGAGTCGCTTCAGGGCGCGGGTCTTGCGCTGACCCTTGCCGTTCTGGATCGTGTCCCGCAGGTTGGCGGACTCGGCCTTCAGGTCGAAGGTCTGCAGACGCTTCTGGATCGCGTCAGCACCCATCGAACCGGCGAAGTACTTGCCGAACCGGTTCTTCATCTCCCGGTACAAAATCTCGTCGCCCTCGAGGTCCTGGACCTTGAGGTTCTTGAACCGGTTCCAGACCGCATCCAGCCGGTCCAGCTCACGCTGGGCCCGGTCGCGCAGCTGCTTGACCTCACGCTCGGCGCCATCGCGGACCTTGCGCTTGGCATCGGACTTGGCGCCCTCGGACTCGAGCTGCGCCATGTCCTCCTCGAGCTTCTTCATCCGGTTCTCGATGTCGGAGTCCCGGCGGCCCTCGAGCTGCTTGCGCTCGGTGTCGATCTTCGCCTCCAACGAGGACAGGTCGCGGTGACGCGCCTCCTCGTCGACGGAGGTGATCATGTACGCGGCGAAGTAGATGACCTTCTCCAGGTCCTTCGGCGCGATGTCGAGCAGGTAGCCGAGCCGGCTCGGGACACCCTTGAAGTACCAGATGTGGGTGACCGGGGCGGCCAGTTCGATGTGGCCCATCCGCTCGCGGCGGACCTTGGACCGGGTCACCTCGACGCCGCAGCGCTCACAGATGATGCCCTTGAAGCGGACCCGCTTGTACTTGCCGCAGTAGCACTCCCAGTCCCGGGTGGGACCGAAGATCTTCTCGCAGAACAGGCCGTCACGTTCCGGCTTCAGGGTCCGGTAGTTGATGGTCTCCGGCTTCTTGACCTCGCCGAACGACCAGGCCCGGATCTCGTCGGCGCTGGCCAGACCGATCCGGATCGTGTCGAAGAAGTTCACATCGAGCACAGTGTCTGTCTCTCTTATCTCTTAACTGCTGAGGAAGTTGTTGGCTCTTGGGACTGACCCCGCCCGACTTGTCGGTACGTGGTTCGGCTACAGCCTCACCAGCGACCGACAAGTCGGCGGTGGGTCAGACTTCTTCGACTCCGAGGTCGGCGCCGGGACGGCGCGACAGGTCGATACCGAACTCGTCGGAGGCCCGGTAGGTGTCCTCATCGGAATCCCGCAGCTCGACCTCGGTGCCGTCGCTGGACAACACCTCGACATTCAGGCAGAGCGACTTCATCTCCTTGACCAGAACCTTGAACGACTCCGGGATGCCCGGCTCGGGGATGTTCTCGCCCTTGACGATGGCCTCGTACACCTTGACCCGGCCCGGGATGTCGTCGGACTTGATGGTGAGCAACTCCTGCAGCGCCCAAGCGGCGCCGTAGGCCTCCAGTGCCCACACCTCCATCTCGCCGAACCGCTGGCCACCGAACTGCGCCTTACCACCGAGCGGCTGCTGGGTGATCATCGAGTACGGGCCGGTGGAGCGAGCGTGGATCTTGTCGTCGACCAAGTGGTGCAGCTTCAACATGTAGATGTAGCCGACACCGACCGGATCCGGGAACGGCTCACCGGAGCGACCGTCGAACAGCCGCGCCTTGCCGTCGGAGTTGACCATCCGCTGGCCGTCCTGGTTCGGCAGGGTGTGACCGAGCAGGCCGGTGATCTCACCCTCGGTCGCACCGTCGAACACCGGCGTGGCCAGGCGGGAGTCACCGTCGACGTGGGTCAGCCCGACCGAACGCAACCGCTCGGCCCAGGGCTCGTCGACGCCTTCGACGTCCCAGCCCTGCTTGCCGACCCAACCGAGGTGGGTCTCCAGCACCTGACCGACATTCATCCGGCTCGGTACGCCCATCGGGTTCAGGATGATGTCGACCGGGGTGCCGTCCTCCAGGAACGGCATGTCCTCGGCCGGCAGGATCTTGGAGATGACGCCCTTGTTGCCGTGCCGGCCGGCGAGCTTGTCGCCGTCCTGGATCTTCCGCTTCTGGGCCACGTACACCCGGACCAGCTGGTTGACACCTGGGGACAGCTCGTCGTCGGACTCGCGGTCGAAGACCCGGACACCGATGACGGTGCCGGACTCGCCGTGCGGGACCTTCAGCGAGGTGTCGCGGACCTCACGGGCCTTCTCACCGAAGATCGCCCGCAGCAGCCGCTCCTCCGGGGTCAGCTCGGTCTCGCCCTTCGGGGTGACCTTGCCGACCAGGATGTCGCCGGTGCCGACCTCGGCACCGATCCGGACGATGCCGCGCTCATCCAGGTCGGCCAGCATCTCTTCGCTGACGTTGGGGATGTCGCGGGTGATCTCCTCGGCACCGAGCTTGGTGTCGCGGGCATCGACCTCGTGCTCCTCGATGTGGATCGAGGTGAGGACGTCGTCTTGGACCAGCCGCTGGTTGAGGATGATCGCGTCCTCGTAGTTCAGGCCCTCCCAGGGCATGAACGCGACCAGCAGGTTGCGACCCAGCGACATCTCAGCGCCGTCGGTGCAGGGGCCGTCGGCGATCGGCGTACCGACCTCGACCCGCTGACCGGCGGAGACCAGCGGACGCTGGTTGATGCAGGTGCCGTGGTTGGAACGCTGGAACTTCTCCAGCTTGTAGACCCGGTAGTTGCCGTCGTCCTGAGCGACCTCGACCAGGTCGGCGGTGACGGACTGGACCACGCCGGCAGCCTTGGCCGTGGTGACGTCGGCCGCGTCGACCGCACCGCGGTACTCCATCCCGGTGCCGACGAACGGCGCCTCGGACTTGACCAGCGGCACCGCCTGGCGCTGCATGTTGGATCCCATCAGTGCACGGGACGCGTCGTCGTGCTCCAGGAACGGGATCATCGCGGTCGCCACGGAGACCATCTGTCGCGGCGAGACGTCGATGTAGTCGACCTCGTCGGCCTTGATCTCGTCGGTGTCGCCGTGCCGCTTGCGGACCAGCACCCGCTCCTCGACGAACTTGCCGTTGTCGTCGACCTTCGCGTTGGCCTGGGCGACGTCGAAACGATCTTCCTCGTCGGCGGTCAGGTAATCGATCTGGTCGGTCACGACACCGTCGACGACCTTGCGGTACGGGGTCTCGATGAAGCCGAAGGCATTCACCCGGGCAAAGGACGCGAGCGAGCCGATCAGGCCGATGTTCGGTCCCTCAGGGGTCTCGATCGGACACATCCGGCCGTAGTGCGAGGTGTGCACGTCACGGACTTCCATGCCGGCCCGGTCACGGGACAGACCACCCGGACCCAGCGCCGACAACCGGCGCTTGTGGGTCAACCCGGCCAGCGGGTTGGTGTCGTCCATGAACTGGGACAGCTGCGAGGTGCCGAAGAACTCGCGCAGCGCTGCGGTCACCGGGCGGACGTTGATCAACGTCTGCGGGGTGATGGCCTCGACGTCCTGGGTGGTCATCCGGTCACGGACAACACGCTCCATCCGGGACAGACCGGTACGCAGCTGGTTCTGCACCAGCTCGCCGACGGTCCGCAGCCGGCGGTTGCCGAAGTGGTCGATGTCGTCCTCTTCGACCACGAGCTCGCTGCCGTCGGCGGCGGGCAGACTCTCCTTGCCCTCGTGCAGCGCGACCACGAACCGGATGGTGGCGACGATGTCGTCGATGGTCAGCACCTGCTGGTCGAACGGCAGCCCGACGCCCAGCTTCTTGTTGATCTTGTACCGACCGACCTTGGCCAGGTCGTACCGCTTCGGGTTGAAGTAGTAGTTCTCCAGCAGGGTCTGGGCGGCCTCACGAGTCGGCGGCTCACCCGGACGGAGCTTGCGGTAGATGTCCAGCAGCGCCTCGTCCTGGGTGGAGGTGTGGTCCTTCTCCAGGGTGAGTCGCATGGACTCGTACTCGCCGAACTCTTCCAGGATCTGCGCGTCGGTCCAGCCGAGCGCCTTCAGCAGCACGGTCACGTTCTGCTTGCGCTTGCGATCCAGACGAACACCGACGGTGTCCCGCTTGTCGATCTCGAACTCCAGCCAGGCACCCCGGGACGGGATGATCTTGGCGGTGAAGATCTCCTTGTCGGAGGTCTTGTCCGGGGTCTGCTCGAAGTAGACACCCGGGGACCGGACGAGCTGGGACACCACGACACGCTCGGTGCCGTTGACGATGAAGGTGCCCTTGTCCGTCATCAGCGGGAAGTCCCCGATGAAGACGGTCTGGCTCTTGATCTCACCGGTCTCGTTGTTCATGAACTCGGCGGTCACGAAGAGGGATGCGGCGTAGTTGACGTCGCGCTCCTTGCACTCCTCCACCGAGTACTTCGGCGGCTCGAAGCGGTAGTCGCGGAAAGACAGCGACATGGTCTGGGAGAAGTCCTCGATCGGGGACAGCTCCTCGAAGACCTCTTCGAGTCCGGACTTGGTGTTGACGTCAGTGCGTCCTGCGGCCAGATCTGCCTCGACGCGTGCCTTCCACACGTCGTTTCCGACCAGCCAGTCGAAGGACCGGGTCTGCAGATCCAGCAGATTCGGAACTTCGAGCGGTTCGTCGATCTTGGCGAATGAGATGCGGCCGGAAGCCGAAATTGGCGACTTCTTGGAGTGGGATGAGGCAGTGCGCGAGGCGGCCAAGAGTGGTCCTTCCGAGGGCTCGCGGGCGGTTCCGTTGTTTGCGTCTATTCACTTGAGTACGCGTCTGATCAGGGCCAAACGCTGCTGGGCGCCCGCTCCAACAGCGGCTCAGGAGCCCGTACCTACGCACGACAAACGACCCGAGTCAAGTGAAACGGGTCGACGAAATGCATGGGCGAAATGACAGACTACAACGCAGGCGGCGGATTGTAAACCCGGCCGGGCACACGACGCCAGAACCGCTCGGGCCGAGTCGTGAAACCGGCCGCCGAGGTGGGCCTCGCGGTTGAACGCAGATGAGCTTACTCAGCGTGGTTGCACTGGCAAGCGACGCGCGGAGATCGATCGTCGAATGACAGGCCTCGGCCCCATGAACAGCCGGCGACGAGGTCCCCCGACCACCGACTGGAGCGCGGGCTTGACCCCGGTGCGGCAACCGCTAGGATCTCGTCGTGTATAGGGATTATCGACTTCTCGATCTGACTCATAGATCATCCCGATGATCAATCTGGCGCATCTGCGCGCATTCCACGCGGTCGCCGCCGCCGGCAGCTTCACGGCTGCGGCACGCAGCCTGGCGATCAGCCAGCCGACCCTGTCCGAGCAGGTCCGGGCGTTGGAGAGTCGCTACCAGGTGACCCTGTTCGACCGCAGCGGACGCACCATCCGGCTGACCCGGTTGGGGCGGGAGTTGTACGAGGTCACCGATCGGCTGGCCCGGGTCGAAGCCGCCGCCGAGCGGCTGCTCACCGACTCGGCCGATCTCCGGGCGGGCGAACTGCGGATCGCCGCCGACGCTCCGGTGCATGCGGTCCCGCTCTTCGCCGAGCTCGAGCGTCGCCACCCTGGTCTGCGGGTGAGCCTCAGCTCGGGCAACTCCGAGCAGGTGATGGCCGATCTGCTGGATCAGCAGGCCGATGTCGCCATCACCGCCGATCCCGGCTCCCATCCCGGTGTGCACGCGGAACCGCTGATGCGCAACGACCTGGTCGCGATCGTCCCGGCCGATCATCGCTTCGCCAGCCGACGGAGTGTGTCGGCCGAGGAGTTGGTCGGCGAGCGGCTGATCCTGCGCGAGCCGCAGTCGATGACCCGCCGGCGCTTCACCCAGGCCATCGCCGAGGCGGACCTGCAGCTCTCCGCTCTGGTCACGGTGGACAGCCGGGAGGCCGTCCACGTCGCGGTGCGGGAGGGCCTCGGCGTCGGAGTCGGCGCCGTACGCGAGATCCCGGACGACCCACGCATCGTCGCGATGCCGATCACCGGTGTCGATCTTTCGCTGACCCAGTACCTGGCCTGTGCCAAGGACCGTCGGGATCGGCAGCCCGTCCGTACCGTCTTCGAGATCGCACACGAGGTGATCGGCGACGATCGCTGACCGCGCCCCAGGCACCGTCCCCCGATCCTCCATCCCCCGATTCGCACCGACCGATCGACAACAGCCAGCAATCGACACCCAGTCAGCAAAGGACAGCATCGTGAATTCAGCCTCGTCGGACCGCACCGACGCGACCGCCACCACCACCCGGCCCGAGCAGTCGGCCAGCACACAACATGTGCTGGTGATCGGCATCGACGGCGTCCGGTACGACACCCTGCGGCGACTGCCGACGCCCGGAATCGACGCCATCGCCGACGGTGGCTTCCTGGCACCGGTGCGGGTGAACGAGGCCGGCCCGACGATCTCGGGGCCGAGCTGGGCGACGGTGTTCACCGGCGTGCTGGCCGACCGGCATCTGATCATGAACAACGATTTCGCCGGCCACCGGCTGGAGGAGTTCCCGGATCTGATCCGGTTGGCCCAGACCCAGCGGCCCGGCCTGCCTGCCTTCGTCGGCGCGGCCTGGTTGCCACTGGTCAGTGAGCTCAGTGGTGGTCCGATGTTCGCCGATGGTGGCTACGTTCCCGATCTCGAGATCGGCGAGGGCGCCTGGGACGCGCTGGACGAGCAGGTCACCAGCGAGGCCATCCGGTTCATCGGCGAACACGACAGCGAGCAGGGCAGCCTGGTCGTCTGCTACCTCGGCTCGCCGGACGAGGTCGCACACTCCGAAGGCGCCGGTGCCGAGTACGAGGAGGCGATCAAGGCCTCCGATGCCCGGGTCGGACGGTTGCTGGCGGCGATCGCAGCGCGGACCGACGAGGAGTGGACGGTGATCGCGGTGACCGACCACGGGCACGTCGATGAGGGCGGTCATGGCGG
>DATCVL010000045.1:0-3855 GCA_036566865.1 Microlunatus sp. | reverse complement strand
ACCCGGTCTGCGGAATCCGACCGCGCGGGTCAGCCCGCTGAAGTCGGCCAGCGCATCGCGGACCGCAGCCTCGCCGCCGGCAGCGATGTCGGCGGTGATGAAGATCGCGGCGGACGTGAGTCCGGTCAACACCGGCTGGGGGACAGCGGCTGGGGGCACAGATACTCCTCACCTCGGTAGAGCGGATCCGGGTGGCGCTTCAGCACGGACCTTACCGGCCGTCGCCGGATCTCTGTCCAGCGGTGGTGCGGCGGATCAGGACCGTGCCGGCGGGTCGGCTGATCAAGACCCATTCCCGGCCTCGACGGCAAACCCTTGCCGTGGCGATCGCGGGCTCGCTACGGTCATTGACCATGACCTCATCGTCGACGTCGCAGGCCGTGCTGTCCGAAGACCAACTCGCCCAATTCGATGAACAGGGCTATGTGATCATCAAGGGGGCGTTGAGTCGTGAGGATGCCGAAGCGTACCGGCAGTTGATCTTGTCGATGGTGCCGCCGAGCTTGGAGATCCCTCCGCACTGGGGCTCGCACGACGGCCGGATCAAGCCGATGGTCGGGCCGGACAACCAGACCTTCGACACGCCTGAGCTGCTGCCTCTGATGACCAACGAACGGCTCTACCGGGCGGCCGGTGAGGTGTTGCAGTCTGACGCGCTGCGGGTGATGGACGGATCCGTCGGGATCACCCTGCGCAACGACGGGCATCATGATCACCCGCTCAGCCAGACCTTGCATCTGGATGCCTCGGTGCCGACGACGGCCGACGATTTCACCTTCGCGCTGCCCGAGCTGCAGATCGGTGGCTGCTATTACCTGACCGACGTCGAGCCGAACGGTGGCGGCATCCACGTCGTACCGGGTGGTCACAAGATCGTCGAGGCAGAGGCGCGAGCCGCCGGCGGCGGAGGTCGCCACCTGCATCGGGACTGGAAGCAGATCGAGCATCTGGAGAGTGTCGAGGTGACGGGTGAGGCCGGCGACTTCGCGCTGCTGCACCATCTGATGCCGCACGGTGCATCGCACAATCGCAACCCGACCGCGCGGGTCGCCTACTTCGTCCGTTGGGTCCGCGAGGACCAGACCTGGGGTGCCGGTGCCAAACCCGCCCCGGGCCGGTACGACGAGGCTCAGCTTGCGGCGATGGGTGATCTCGGCCGCAAGCTCTTCGGGGTCGAGGACTGGTAGCGCGGCGAAGTTGATCATGGAATCAACGCCGGCAGGACGTCCGCGGTGCGATCAGGTCCGGTAGTCCACCACGACCGGTGAGTGATCACTCATCCGGGAGGCGTAGTCGGGCTCACGATCGGTTCCGCCGCTGACCGCGCTGCAGGCCAAGCCCGGTGTGGCGAGCTGGTAGTCGATTCGCCAACCGGTGTCCTGGTCGAAGGCCTTGCCGCGCCAGGTCCACCAGGAGTACGGGCCGGACTGGTCGCCGTGCAGGGAACGGACGACGTCGACCAGGGTGCGCGGCCCGAGGATGGAGCCGAACCACTCCCGCTCGTCCGGCAGGAAGCCGGAATTCCTCCGGTTGCTCCGCCAGTTGCGAAGATCGAGTTCGGTGTGCGCGATGTTGAAGTCGCCCATGATCACGAATTCGCGGCCCGCCGCCTGCGCTTGCTTCCGTGCCTTCGGCAGGTAATTGCGCAGCGACGCCATGAAGCTCAGTTTCCTACTGTGCTTGGCTTCCGCAGCCGGACCGTCGGTCGGCCGGTCACCCTTGGGCAGGTAGAGCGAGGCGATCGTCAGTCCCGGGTGACCACCGGCCGGTTCAAGATCAACTTCGAGGTAGCGTCCCTCGGCGTCGAAGCGGCGGCTGCCGAAGCCCTCCCGGACTGCGATCGGCGGCTGTCGAGTCAGTACGGCGACGCCGTTGCGGCCGGCGAGATTGCCGGGGTGACAGCTGAGGTGGTAGCCGTCCAGCACCGGCAATTGATCAAGCGGGCAGCGCATCTCCTGCAGGCCGACCACGTCCGGCTCGCGGTCCTTCAACCAGACATCGAAGCCGCGGCGGACAGCGGCCCGGATCCCGTTCACGTTCAGCGAGGCAATGCGCAACACTCGGGCATTCTCTCGCAGGGCGTCCGCCGGCCGGTCGTCGGGCGGCGCATCGCGCGGCCACCGAACCGCAAGGCGCGGACATTCAACGGCGCCGATGATCAGCTGCGTCCCTGTCGGAACGGCTGCTCGGCGTTGTTGATCTTGTCGTCCAACTCGAGCAGGTTGACCTCGGTGATTCTCCGCCGGCCCTCGACCGGGATCCGGAAAGTTCGTATTTGGTACGGGGTCAACTCGCACCGGATCGTCCGACCGACGACTGGCAGCCGTACCTCGGCAGCGGCCGGATGCCCTGCCGTCTCCGAGATCCGTACGATCAGATCGCACCGGCCGTCGGCAGCGGCATCCTCGGCCCCCTTGATCGCCGTCGCCAGCACCTGGCCGTTGCCTTCGGTGGTGATCACTTCGGCGAAGGTCAGCGTCGGCGGCAACGGGCCGTCATGGAAGGTCTCCAGCATCGCCCGGGGCGCGAGGCCGAGTTCGGCGGCTCGGCGGGTCGGCTGCACCGTACGCCAGTTACCGCCGTGTGGCACCAGCAGACAGCCGAACTCCTGATGTCCCTGTGACTGGTAGCTGTAGACGCCGTCTGGATCCAGTTCCTTCGGGTCGTGCCACGCGTACACCGGGCTACGGACCGCGGTGATGCCGATACTGGCGTCGCTGTCCGGCACCGGCGAGTCCGCCGGCGACACGTCGTAGCCGTGCTTGGCGTTGTTGATCACCACCAGTCCGGCCTGCTGTTGCTGCCGGCCGCTGCCGACCGTGCCGGTCAGGTCGACCCACGACTGGGCCGGCTCCTCGGCGCCGTCGACCGGGCGCTGCAGAGTGGCGAACGGGATCTCGTAGGTCGCCTGCGGATCGGCAACCGGCACCGGGAACCGGATCTTCAGCAGGTGTCCCGGCTCGCACCAGTCGATCGCGTACCGCAGTTCGAGCGCATCGCTGTCCGAACCGAGGACGAAGGTCTCGGTCATCCTGGAACGGCCCCAGCTGCGTTCGACCCGGACCGCTGCCCGCAGCGGACCGCTTTCGACGACGCGGATCCGGTCGACCGGCATGTCGTCACCGGGCCACGCGTACGAGACCACCCGGTGGCCCCAGGTATCGGTCGGATCGCTGCACAGCTGCAGATGTGGGCCGCTGCCGGCCAATTCGACACCGGTCCGCCGGTCCACCAGCGAGCTCAGCCAGCCGGTCTGCGGATCGATCTCGACACGCAGCAGTCGATTGCTCATGATCAGCCGACCGTCGTCGGCGGCCTCGACATACAGCTCTGTGGTAGCAGCGTACGAGCCGGGATGGATCCGATACAGCCGGTAGCCCAGTGCCGGCAGTTCGGCATCGAAGAGCAGCGCGCCGCGGGACCGGTCGTTGGTGGTGGACATCGGCTGCACGGGCTGCGAGTTGATCTTGGTGTCGTCGGCAGCGCGGACATGGGCACCGGTCGGTTGGCCGCCGTAGTTGATCTCGACCGGCGCGGTCACCGGCCAAGGATGTGGGTTGAACACCACCAGCGGCTGCGTGTTCTCGATCATCGGGATGTCGATCTGCCGGGCGATGACATTGTGCGCGCGAACCGTGATCCGCTTGCTGATCGACACCGCCTCGCCGAGTTGATCCCGCGCATCGTGGTAGCCCGATTCGATCGCGGAGCCGGGCAACACGTCATGGAACTGGTTGAACAGCACCTGCTTCCAGGCCCGACCAAGATCATCTCGTGGATAGGTCAGGGCCGGGTTCTCGCGCGCACCGAGAACGTCGGCGATCACCGCCCACCGCTCGGCGGAGAGGACGGCGT
>DATCVL010000044.1:0-14730 GCA_036566865.1 Microlunatus sp. | reverse complement strand
AGCAAGGCGAATGCCGGTCTGTACTTGTTGCTCCAGGCGGGGAGATTGTTGGGGAGATAGCCCCAACCGTCGTTCGTCCACTGATGGGTGATGGTGACCGGCGTGTTTGCGTGGGCCACCCGCGGCAGCGAGACCGTGTCCGGGTAGAGGCGGTACGACCCCTCGGCCACGAACGCATCGATCAGGTCGTGCGCGTCGTTGAACCAGGTCGCCGTCTCGTTGCCGATCCGGAAGTCCATCGTGTTGACGTGGGCCTCGGCCGAGTCGTCGAACTCACCCTGCCGGACGTCATGGATCGTCTGATAACCCCGCGGATCGACGGTGTAGTTCATCGATCCGACGATCCAGCCGCCCTCCATCAGCACCGGCCGTCGGTCGCGCCACGCGGCAGCGATGTCCTTCTCCCACTGCTGGTAGTAGCCGGTCATCCCGAACGCATCGTGGCGCAGGATGCAGCCCTTCTCGTACGCGGAATTGAGCAGATCGGCACTTCCGGGCGCCGGGCTTCCCCAGGCGGTGGAGACCGTCGGCGGATCGCCCGGCTTGTGCCAGCCGATGAACCGGTGATAGTTGACCGCCACCGGCACCTTGGAAAACGACTCGAGCCACAGGTCGATGCTCCAGTGGAAGACCGGCTCGCGGTTGGCGTCGTCGAGGTAGATCAACGAGTGGCCCTCGCCCCACTTGCCGAGTCCGTAGCCATCCATGAAGTCGACCAGGTCGGGATCATTGAACTTCGCCCCGAACGCAGCCATGAACTTCTCGTACTTGGCCTGGAAGATCGGGTCATCCGGGTACGCGGTCCAGACGGTGTAGCTGCCGGTCTTCGTCTCGTATCCCTGCGCGCCCGCATCGCGAACGTAGTCGGGGGTGAAGTTGTAGGTCTTGTCCCGGCTGTCGGTGACCACCCGGAATGCCAGCTTCATGCCTCGCCGGCGCGCGGTGTTGATCAAGGACTTCAGCTTCTCGTCGGTGTCCCAGCCGTAGACATCCTCAGCGGGGTTGAGAACCGACCAGGCGATCCGCATGTAGAGCGTGTGGGCGTACTGCTGGATCTGCACCGGAGCCGCCAACGCGTCCAGCGACTCCCAGTAGTCGTCGGCGACGCCGGTGCTGCCGTACAGAACCCAACCAGACAAGGGATTCTTCAAGATCGACGTGCTGTCCGCCGTGACTCCGGCCAGGTAGTTGCCTGGGATCTTGTGATCCGGTGCCAGCCGGGTGACAGCGCCGGCGGTTGATCCGACCACGGCTGGCAACGCGATGCCGGCCGCGGCCGCAGCGCCGAGCCCGAGCACGGTGCGGCGATTGAGGTCAAGCTTCATCAGGATTCCTCTCCTTTGAGTCCCCGAGATCAACGGTGGTTCAGAGCACCGACTGGTACTCCTGGCGGATCTTGTCGCCGCCGTCCTTGCGCCACTTCTCGACGGCCTGCTTCCAGGCCGTCATCTTCTTCCGGCCGGCGATGATGTCGTTGCGGACGTCGCCGATGTCGGTGCCGAGCTGGCTGCCCTTTTCGTTGGCGGTCGGCGAGATCAGGTTCTTGCACGGATTCTCGATCGCGCTCTTGTCGACCGTCGCGTTGGCCTCGATGTAGAGCTTCACGAACTCCGGATCGGAGTTGGAGATCGTCAGCCCCGGGCCGACCAGGTAGCCCCATGGCACAGTCATGTCCCGGGTGCCCTGGTCGGTGAGCACGGGCGACCCGTTCCTGTCCAGGGTGTATTCCTTGCCCTGCACGCCGTAATGCAGCAGCGTGTACTCGTCCGAGCCGAACGGCGCAGCAAAGAAGTTCAACGCACCAAGGATTTCCTTGACCCTGGCCTCGTTGTTCTTGTTGTTGATGAAGGTCGTCCCGAAGGTGACGTTGTCGTAGTAGGTGACCGCCTTCTTGCCCGGCAGGCCGACCGGGATGTACGGCAACGGCTTGCCTTCCGGCATCTCGCTCCAGTAACCCAGGTAGCCCGGCAGACCGTCCTGGATGAATGCCGCCTTGCCGGCCTTGAAACCGTTGGTCCGAGCGGTGCCGTCGATACCGTCGGAGCCCGGCACCTGCAGCTTGTTCTTGACCATCTTGGTCATGAACTCGATGGCGGCGGCGTACTCGTCGGTCTCGACGTCGGCGGTCAGGTTGCCGTTGTCGTTGCGCCAGCCGTACGGCACACCGAACATCATCGTGATGATCTGGAAGTAGGTGTTGCCGGTCGAGTTGATGAAGCCCCAGTGACCGTCCTGCGGTCGGGTCAGTTCGACCAACGCGTCGTAGTACTCGTCGGTGTTGGTCGGCAGCTGCTTGATGCCGGCCTTGTCGAGCAACGCCTGGTTGTAGAAGCCCGCGCCGGCACAGCCGCCCCGGGGGATCGGCAGCTTGAAGAGCTTGTTGTCGACGATGCAGTCCTTCCAGGCCAGCGTCGGAATCGCTGCCAGGTTGGGATATTCCTTGACCGCGTCGCCAGACAGGTGCGGTGTCAGGTCGACCGCCATCGCGTTGAAGAACTGCGCCGGATGATCAACAGCCGCGTACAGCGTGACGTCGGGCAGCTTCTTGCCGGCGACTGCGGTCTGGAACTTCGTCAGGTAGTCGCTGTTCGGCACGATCGTCAGGTCGAGTTGTGCGCCCAGCCGGCTCTCCACCTCTTGCCAGGCGGCATTCTTCGCCCGTGCCGTGGGCAACGGACTGAAGATGCCGACCATCGCGGACATCGGTTCCGACAGCGGCGCCTTGGTTACGGTCTTGGCCGCATCGGCTGGGTACGTGGTGAAGCCGGACGGTGCGCCCGGCAGGCTGGACGGATACTGCGGGGTCGGCCCCTCGAACGCCACGTAGGTCGGCAGCTTGACCGAATTCACCGCCGGTTTCGAGGTGGAGACCTTGGCCCCCGTCGAGCAGGCGGCGAGCAGCGGCGAACCGACGGCGGCCAGCGCCCCGGCCCCAACCACTCCGCGGAGCAATCCACGTCTACTGACGGAGGGCCGACTTGCAGAGAAGCCGCTGATTCCTGCCGCAACATCGCCGGCGCTTCTGGCATTCGATGACATTCTGGGTCAAACCTTTCTGCTTCGGCTGATCGCTGTTGATCACGCCGGATGATGATCAAGAAGTGCTGGCAGCGGTGCTGTGTCGGGCCACGGCTCAGCCCTTGATGGCGCCGGTCAGGACGCCCTTGGTGAAGTAGCGCTGGAGGAACGGGTAGACGACCAGGATCGGGACGAGTGCGACGACCACCACCGCCATCTGGATCGCCTGGATCGACGGGATGGCATCGGTGACCGCACTGGCGCCGGTGCTGCCGACCGGCTGGCCCTGTAGGACGTAGAGCCGGAGCACCAGCGGCAGCGGCCATTTGTTCTGGTCCTGCAGGTAGAGCAGGGCGTTGAAGTAGGCGTTCCAGTGGCCGACGGCGTAGAACAACGCGACCACCGCGGTGACCGCCTTCGACAGCGGCATCACGATCCTGATGAAGATCGAAAGATCACCGGCACCGTCGACCCGGGCCGAGTCCAGCAGCTCACCGGGGATGGACTGGAAGAAGTTGCGCATGACCAGGAAGTTGAAGGCGCTGATCAACCCCGGCAAGATCAACGCGGCCAGGTTGTCGTAGAGACCGAGGGCGTTGATCAACAAGAAGTTCGGGATGATGCCGGCACCGAAGAGCATGGTCAACAGCACCGTGGTGAGGATGAACCGGCCGCCGACGATGGGCCGGCTGAGAGCGTAGGCCAACGACGCAGTGAAGATCACGTTCAGGGCGGTGCCGACGACGGTGATACCGATGCTGATCAACATCGCCCGGGTGACCGTACCGCCGGCGAAGATCGTCTTGTACGCGGCCAGCGTCGGCGCCTTCGGGAAGAGCGCGATCAGGCCACCGTTCTGGGTGATCTCGTGCTCGGTGGCGAAGCTGGTCGCAATGATGTTCCAGAACGGATAGATCACCGCGAGGCAGACCAGCACCAGCGCGATCCCCTTGCAGATCGACAGCCAGATCGGCGGCTTCTCCATCCACGGCGGACGTTGGCTGTCCCGGAAGTAGGCCTTCTCAGCGGCGGTCTGGGAGCCGAGCTGCTGGGCGTCGGGTGCAACGGTCGTCATCGGGAGTAGACCCCTTCCTGCCCGAAGACGTGGGCGAGTTTGTTGGCGCCGAGGATGAGGATCAGCCCGACCACGCCCTTGACCAGGCCGACCGCCGTGCTGGTGCCGAAGTCGCCGTCCACCACACCGTGGAAATAGACGTAGGTGTCGAGCACCTCGGCCGCGTCCGCGCCGACCGCGTCCCGCTGCAACAGGATCTGCTCGAAGCCGACCGAGAGGATGCTGCCCAGTTGCAAGATCAACAACAGGATGGTGACCGGCATGATCGCCGGGATGGTGATGTGCCACAGCCGCTGCCGACCACCGGCACCGTCGATGGCTGCCGCCTCGTACTGCTCGGTGTCGATGCTGAGCAGCGCGGCGAGGTAGATGATCGTGCCCCATCCGGTGTCCTTCCAGATCGTCTGGAAGGTGATCAGGAACGGGAAGAAGGATCCGTTGGTCATCAGGTCGATGCGCGGTAGCCCGAGCGATCCGAGCAGATGCGGCAGCAGGCCAGTGCCGCCGATCAACTGCTGACAGATCGACACCAAGATCACCCAGCCGATGAAGTGCGGCAGGTAGACCACGCTCTGCACGAACCTTCTGATCTTGGAACTGACGATGCTGTTCAACAACAGGGCCAGCGCGATCGGTGCAGGGAAGAACAGCGCCAACTGCAGGAAGGAGAACTTCAGCGTGTTCAGCAATGCATGCAGGAAGTCCGGTTCGGCGAGTACGGCGAAATTCTGCAGGCCGACCCAGGGGGAGCCGAGGAAGCCGAGATAGGACTGGTAGTCCTTGAAGGCGATCAGGTTGCCGAGCAGCGGCACGTAGTGGAACAGCACGAAGAAGCAGAAGCCGGGAAGGGCCAGCAGCAGCATCGCCCGGTCCCGCCGGATCCGGCTGAGCAGTGATCTGCGGCCATCGTCCCGGGCGGCCCCGTTGGCTGCCACCCGCTTGGTTCCGCGCGCGCTGCGCGCCACGGTGTCCGTCGTCACTGACCTACTCCACTTCGTACTAGCAAGCGCTTACTATCCGACTGGAGGAGCATGCTGCGCCTACCAGTCCTTTGTCAATAGCGATGTGAGGCGGGCTGGGGGTCTCTCGTCGTCAGCGCTCGGAATCGCTGCTGTAATCGCTTACTATTTCACCGACCAGTTCGGGTCATCACCGCGACGAGTCGCGAACGCCCCGCCGAAACCCTCGGCACAGCCGCGTCGATCACTACTGTTGCCTGCAGGCCGAGCCGTCACGGGCGAACTGACGGCCTCCTGAAGACCGAAGGGATGATGCGAGCGATGGCAGAGCGAACGGGCGGCCGGAGCAAATCGCGCCGGGACGAGCCGGGTCTGACGATCTACGACGTGGCGCACGAGGCCGGGGTGTCCACCGCGACGGTCTCCCGGGTGGTCAACGGCAACTACCCGGTCAGCGCGACGACCCGGACCCGGGTCGAGGCGGCGATGCAGAAGCTCGGCTACGTCACCAACGCCCACGCCCGTGCACTCGCCGGCTCCGGTCGGCAGTTGATCGGCATCCTGATCGAAGAACTCGGCGATCCGTATTTCGCCAGCATCGCTCGTGGCGCCCAACTCGAGGCGACGGCCCACGGTCGACTCAGCCTGGTTTGCAACACACAAGGGAACCCGGACATGGAGGAGAGCTTCTTCGACCTGCTGCTTGAACACCGGGCCGACCTGGTGGTCGTCGTCGGTGGCGCGACGACCGACGAGCGGTACCAGCAGACCAACCGGATCAGGGCTCGGCGGCTGGCCAGCACCGGGTGCCGACTGGCACATTGCGGCCGGCCGCCGCTGAGCGAACCGGACACGATCGGAATCCAGTTCGACAACGAGCAGGGTGCCTTCGCTGTCACGGATCATCTCCTGACGATCGGGCACCAGCGCATCTTGTATCTGGGTGGGCCGCCCGCCCTGTCCACCACCAGGACCCGGATCGCCGGTTTCGAGCGAGCCCATCGGACCCGCGGCCTCGACATCGATCCGGACTTGATCATCACCGGCCCCTTCACCCAACACTGGGGATACCAACAGATGAAGGAGATTCTCGAGCAACAACCGGAGTTCACGGCCGTCTTCGGTGGCAATGACCTGGTGGCTGCCGGTGTGTACCTCGCCGCCAAGGAGCGCGGCCTGCGCATCCCGGAGGATCTGTCGGTCGTCGGCTACGACGACGTGCCGCTGGCGCGGGTGCTCGATCCCCAGCTGACCACGGTACGGGTCCCGACCGAGGCGATCGGCCGGGAGGCGGTGAAGGCCGGCCTGGCCCACGTGACCGGCGATTTCGACCCGTACGCCGATCCCGACGAACCGGTCATCCTGGGTACGTCCTTGATCATCCGCGGCTCGACCGCACCGCCGAAATCCTGATCAGTACAGCGATGCTGGCCGTGGCGCAGCGACGTTGATCATTCCGGTACGTTCTCCAGTTCGGCAAGCCAGGTTGCCGCGCTGGCATCAGAAGGCATCCGCCAATCACCACGCGGAGAGAGCGTGCCACCGAAGCTGACCTTCGGACCGTTCGGGATCGCGGAGCGCTTGAACTGGTTGGCGAAGAACCGGCGGATGAAGACCTCCAGCCAGTGCCGGATCTCGGGCAGCTCGTAGTTGATCTTGTTCCGGTCGGGGAATCCCGGCGGCCAGGCACCGGCGTCGGGATCATGCCAGGCATGCCAGGCCAGGAAGGCGATCTTGCTCGGGACGAAGCCGTAGCGCAGCACGTGGAACAGGGTGAAGTCCTGCAAGGCGTACGGGCCGATCGCGGCCTCCGTACTCTGCGGCTTCTCCCCCTCTTCGGCCGGCACCAGCTCCGGGCTGATCTCCTGCTCGAGGATCCGTTGCAGCACCTGATCGGTCTCGGGATCGAAGGCCTCGGTGCTGATCACCCAGCGGATCAGATGTTGAATCAACGTCTTCGGCACGCCGGTGTTGATCGCGTAGTGCGACATCTGATCACCCACCCCGTAGGTGCACCAGCCCAGCGCCAGCTCGGACAGGTCCCCGGTACCGAGCACGATTCCACCGCGCTGGTTGGCCAACCGGAACAGGTAGTCGTAGCGCATGCCGGCCTGGACATTCTCGAAGGTGACGTCGTAGACCGGCTTGCCGTCGGCGAACGGATGACCAAGATCACGGAGCATCTGCTCGGCGGCCGGCCGGATGTCCAGGGTCTCGTACGTTGTGCCGAGCGCCTGCATCAGCGCGATCGCGTTCGACTTGGTGTCATCACTGGTGGCGAAGCCCGGCATGGTGAAGGCGAGCACGTCGCTGCGCGGACGACCCAGCCGATCCATCGCATTCGCGGCGACGATCAGCGCATGGGTCGAGTCCAGGCCGCCGGAGATGCCGATCACCACCTTGGGCCCCGTCCCGCCTCCTCGGCCGATCGCCCGCAACCGCTGCTCCAGCGCCGAGACCTGGATGTTGTACGCCTCGTAGCAGTCGAGCGCGAGCCGCTCGGCATCGTCGGGGACAAAGGGGAAACGCGCGATCGTTCGCCGCAGCCCGACGTCGCCAGCCGGTGGCTGCAGTGCGAATTCGACGGTCCGGAACCCCGGCCCGTCCATCCGCCGGGCGATACTGCGGGCGTTGTCGTCGAAGGTGCCCATCCGGATCCGGTCCATCCGGATCCGATCAAGATCAACATCGGCGACCGAACGGCGTGCGCCGGCCGGGAAGCGCTCGGACTCGGCCAGCAGCTCGCCGCATTCGTAGATCATGGTCTGACCGTCCCAGGACAGATCCGTGCTGGACTCGCCCTGCCCGGCCGCCGCAAAGGCGTAGGCAGCCAGCCCGCGAGCCGATGACGCCCGCACCAGCAACTGCCGGTCCTCTGCCCTGCCGACGGTGATCGGACTGCCGGAGATGTTGGCCAGCACTGTTGCGCCGGCCAACGCCGCTTCCGAACTCGGCGGCACCGGGATCCACATGTCCTCGCAGACCTCGACATGCAGCACCAGGCCGCGGACATCGGTGGCCGCGAACAGCAGATCGGGACCGACCGGCACCTGCTGGCCGACCAGCCGCAGGGTGCCGCGGATCTCGTCTCCGGCGGCGAACCAGCGGCCGTCGTAGAACTCCCGGTAGGTGGGTAGATAGGACTTCGGAGCCACCCCGAGGATGCGGCCGCGATGGATCACCACGGCCGCGTTGATCACCCGGTTGCCGTACACCAGCGGAGCCCCGATGATCAGCACCGGCATCAGGTCGACGGAGGCCGCGACCAGTTCGCCGATCGCTTCCTCGACCGAATCCAGCAGCGTGTCCTGCAGGAAGAGGTCATCGGTGGCGTAGCCGGTCAGCACCATCTCGCTGAAGACCGCGACGGCGACCGCCTCGGCGTGGCAGGCTCGTGCCTGCTCCAGTACGGCTTGCACGTTGCTGCGCGGATCGGCGATGGCGATCGGCACCGTACAGGCAGCGATCCGGGCGTAACCGTGGGCGTAGGAGCTGTAGAAGTCCACGACCGCGAGTCTAGGGAACGGCCTCCGCGCCTCGGCGCGACGTCCCGATCGGCTCCGCGCCAGGGCAACAACCGGGCACGAACGGAAGGATGAGTTCGACGATGTTCGACGACGACGAGGTCGCTTTCATGCGGTCGCAGCCCTTGGTTCGGCTGGCCACGGTCGATCCGGATGGGCAACCCGATGTCGTACCGCTGGCGTGCGAGTACGACGGTGAGGTGTTCTGGGTCGGCGGCGGCGAGACCGTGAAGTCGACCCGCAAATTCCACAACGTCGGCGATGGGCAGGACAAGGTGGCGCTGGTCTTCGACGACCTGCCGTCCTTCGACCCGTTCGTGGCGCGCGGGATCAGGATCTACGGCCGCGCCGAGGGCCCGATCGAACGGGTCGGCATCACCGGTCCGGGATTCTTCCTGCGGATCGTGCCGACCCAGTCCTGGAGCTGGAACATGGCCGGCGAACCGGTCGGTGACAGCTGGTATCCGGCACGGCATCACCGGCACGTCGGCTGACCGGGTCGGACCCGGCGGGTAAGCCAACCAGGTAACGAATCCCGGCTCAGGCCCGGTCGTCCGAATCGTCCTCGGCCAACGCGCGCAGACGTCCCAGAGAGGCTGCCCAGTAGGACTCGTACCGAGCCACCCAGGGACCGAAGGCGCGACGGAATCCCTGGCCGTCGATCCGATAGACCTGATGCCGACCCCTCTTCTCCGCGACCACCAGACCGGCCCCACGCAGCGCCATCAGATGCTTGGAGATCCCCGAGGACACAAGATCAGGAAACTCGGCAGCCAACTCACCGACGGTCAGACTGCCGCGATCGGCGAGCAGGTCGAGCATCCTGCGCCGGGTCGGGTCGGCGAGGACCCGGAACGGATCCTGCTGATCATCCACGGCCGATCACGGCATCCGCCAGCTGCTGCAGCACCTGATGTCGCTCGACACCGCGTTCGTACGCGGCCATGGTGGATTCCCAACCAGCCTTGCCGATGCCCGCGAACCCGTCGTGCACCAGGGTCATCCGGGTCCCGGACGGGGTTGCGGCGAGTTCGATCACCAGCCGGCCGGGATGGATCCAGTCGGCATCCTCCTCCATCCAGGACAACACCAGCCGGCCTTCGGGTACGTACTCCAGGACGACGCCGCTGATCGGGGTCCCGTCCGGCCCGGCCAGCCGATAGCTCCCACCGACCCGGAGGTCGATCTCGATGGTCGGTGCGATCCACTGGCGCAACTTCTCCTGGCTGGCGAACCACTGCCAGACCTTGCTCGGCGGAGCAGCGATCTCGAGCGTGCTGGTCACTTGCGGCATGATCAACTCCTGACGTATTACCGATTGGTAAGCTTTACCGTACGGTAATGCGTTGTCCTGCGCAAGCCCTGTTCCAGGTCCGGGTCAGCGCGCCGATTGAGGTCTTGGTGCCACCAGCCGCTATGCTCACCTATGCAACTCGTCAAGCTCCCGCCGCGGGTTGTCCTCGCGTCGTAGCAGTCGCAGCTGCTCCGCGTGCAACCCGTCGAATCCTGTCGGCCGGTTGTCGTCGGTGGGACAGATCACAGACAGCGGATTCCTCTTGACCTCCTTTGCTCAACTCGGCGTGCCCGCACGCCTGGCCGACGTTCTCACCGATCTCGGATTCCAAACAGCCACACCGATCCAGCAGGCAACCCTGCCCGACGCACTCGCCGGCCGCGACGTCCTCGGCCGCGGGCGTACCGGCTCGGGCAAGACGCTGGCCTTCCTGTTGCCCCTGGTTGCCCGGCTGACCGGCGGGAAGCGGGCCAGGACCCGTGCTCCCCGGGCGCTCATCCTGGCGCCGACCCGCGAGCTGGTCGCCCAGATCGACGAGGCCCTGCAGCCACTCGCGCAATCGGCCGGACTGACCTCGCGGACCGTCTTCGGCGGCGTCGGCCAGCAGCCGCAGGTGGCGGCGCTCAAGCGCGGCGTCGACATCCTCGTGGCCTGCCCCGGTCGCCTCGAAGACCTGATCGAGCAACGCCACTGCTCGCTGTCCGACATCGAGATCACGGTGCTGGACGAAGCCGATCACATGGCCGACCTCGGCTTCCTCCCGGCCGTACGCCGGCTGCTCGAGCAGACCCCGAAGCGCGGCCAACGGATGCTGTTCTCGGCGACCCTGGACCGCGCCATCGACACGCTGGTCCGACAGTTCCTCACCGACCCTCAGGTGCACCAGGCCGACTCGGCCCAGTCGCCGGTCAGCACGATGACCCATCACGTACTGGAGCTGAGTCGGGACAACCGGCTGCCGGTACTGGTGGACCTGACCAGCTCGCCCGGTCGGACGGTCGTGTTCACCCGGACCAAGTACGGCGCCAAGGGTCTGGCCCGGCAGCTCAATCGCAGCGGCGTGCCGGCAGTCGAACTGCACGGCAATCTCAGCCAGAACGCCCGGATCCGCAACTTGGAGGCATTCCACGGCGGTCAGGCATCGACGCTGGTCGCCACCGACATCGCCGCACGCGGCATCCACGTCGACGATGTGGCGCTGGTGATTCACGCCGATCCGCCGGTCGAGCACAAGGCCTACTTGCACCGATCCGGTCGGACCGCGCGCGCCGGCAACTCGGGCACTGTGGTGACCCTTGCCACTCCCGATCAGGCCCAACAGGTCAAGCAGTTGACCCGGGCAGCCGGGATTCGCCCGACCACAACCCGGGTGACGTCGGTTCAGGACGCGGTCCTGGCCGAGATCGCACCGGGAGCTCGGGAACGATCGGCTCCGGTGGCACTCGAAGCCTCTCCGGCTCCGCAGAAGCCGCGCAGCGGCGGCGAACGGTCCGGCTCCAGGCGTCCGAACACCAGCGGCGGTCGCCGCCGAGGCGGGTCGAACCGGGGCCGGAGCACTGCCCCAGGCACCACCCCGACGTCGGAGCGGCAGAGCCAGCAGGATTCCCGGTCCGCCTCCAGTTCCAAGGGCCGCAGTCGGCGCAGGTCCACCTCCAACCGTTCGGGCGACACGAACCACAGCGCAGCGGCGTTCAGCGCCCGGCGTCGCTGAGCCCGGTCCTGCCCGAGCATCTCGGGCATCGGGTGCGAGTACGACTGACGACCATCGCCGTCAGCCCGCAGGCAGAGCGGCACCTCCGGTAATGATCACTGCAGCCCGATGCCCGGTCTGCGATGGATCGGAACACTGATCACCATGATCATTTCCGCTCGCCAGCTCAGCATGACCTACGGCACCGGAGGGATCGCCGCGCACGCCTTGGCCGGGGTCGACCTGGACATCGAGGCCGGTTCGTTGGCGATCATGGGTCCGTCCGGCTCCGGCAAGACAACCTTGTTGCACTGCCTGGCCGGCATCGTCCGGCCGACCGGCGGCACGGTCACCCTGCACGGGCAGCAACTGTCGGCGATGTCGGATCGGGAGCGTACGGCCTTGCGGCGCAGGGATTTCGGCTTCGTCTTCCAGTCCGGTCAGCTGCTCGCCGAACTGCCGGCGAACGAGAATGTCGCGCTGCCGTTGATGTTGGACGGGATGAAACACCAGCAGGCGATCACGCGGGCGGACACGTACCTGCGGATGATCGGACTGGCCGGGATGGAGATCCGCCGCCCAGGCGAACTCTCCGGCGGTCAGGCCCAGCGAGTCGCGATCGCGCGTGCCTTGGTGGCCGAACCGGCGGTGGTATTCGCCGACGAGCCGACCGGTGCACTGGATCAGCAGACCGGGCAGGACGTGATGGGCGTGCTGGTCGGTGCCACCGCTCGCGCCGGTGCCGCGTTGGTGGTGGTCACCCACGACCCAGGCGTCGCGCGGAATTGTGATCGCACCATCGTGATGCGCGACGGCCGAATCGTCGCCGAACATCACGCCCCGGCCGGTCGTCCGCAGGAACGTCCGATGCAACCGGCCGGGGTTGTCCGGTGATCGCGCTGCGACTGTGGTGGCGATTGCTGCGTCGACAGGATGCGCAGCGGCTGACGATCGCGCTGGCGCTGATCGCGTTCGGTACGGCAACGGGCGCGTTGTTGACGGTGCTCGGCGGGCTGCACGCCTTCACCGAGCGCGGTGGTGATCAGACCTATGTGCTGCTGGCACAGGTCGCGACGGTGATCTTGGTGATCCCGGTCTTCACGGTGGGAGGTGCCGCTGCCCGGCTGTCGGTCTCCCGGCGGGACGAACGGTTGGCGGCCCTGCGTCTGGCCGGCGCCACCAGCGGCCAGGTGTCGGTGATCGCGATCATCGACGCGGCCGCGCAGGCCTTGGCCGGCGCGGTGCTCGGAGTGGCGCTGTATCTGATCGCTCTCCCGGGCATTGCCATGATCAACTTCCAGGGGCGTCCGTTCGCCTGGTCGGAGCTGTGGGTCGGTCCGTTGATCTTGATCGGAGCCGTGGCGGCCGTGGTGCTGCTTGCCGCGGTCTCGGCCGCGATCAGCTTGGCCAAGATCATCGTCAGTCCGCTCGGTGTCGCCCGGCGTACCTCTCCCGGACGGGTCACCTGGGTGCGAGTCGTGGTCGGCGCTGCCGTGTTGGCGGTCTGGATCCCGCTGATGCAGAGCGTGCACTCGGCCGCCCAGATCACGGTGATCATGGTGGTCTTCGCGGCCTGCTTCGCCGTGCTGAATCTGATCGGGCCGTTCGTGCTGGCGTTGATCGGCAAGATCAGCGCCCGGCGGGCGGCCTCGGTGCCGAAGCTGCTGGCCGCGCGTCGGTTGATCGACGATCCGAGGAGCGCCTGGCGTACGGTCGCCGGCGTGACCCTGGCGACGTTCGTCGCCGGCGTGCTGAGCATCGCTCCGGCGATCGCCGAGTCCCAGCCGGAGGCAAATCGTGGCGCGTTGCAACACCTGCCGGTGGATCTGATGACCGGTGCCACCGTGACCCTGGTGATCGCCGCCCTGCTGGCCGCAGTCTCCAGCGGCGTCAACCAGGCCGCCCGGGTTTACGACCAGCGTGATCAATACCGGATGCTGCACCTGGCCGGCACCGACATCTCGGTCCTGGAACAGGCGCGGTTGCGGGAGACCTGGCTGCCGCTGATCTCCTCGGTGCTGATCGCCTCCATCGTCGCGTTGATCATGGTCGCACCGTTCGGGTTGGTGCTGATCGGACTGTCCACGCTGGGCCCGATCATGTTCCTCGGCGGGATCGTGGTCTCGGTGGCGATGGTGATGGGTGCGGTCCGGCTGAGTCAGCCGTTGGTCAGCCGGGTGACGCTGGCCGAGCGCGCGGTGCGGGCCGACTGACCACCACACCCTGGTCGAATACACCTCCAACCCCGACCCTGGTCGGCCGTCTACGATCCGGGTAACGATGGCCGCGATCGCCAACCGCGCCGACGAGGTCGAGATCGATCTGCCCGGCTGGCAGCATCGCCGCGACCCGCCGCGACAGAGGAGGAGCAAGGTGAACCGAGCACCCCGCCGCCCGTCCGCCGCCGACGCCGGACAGCCGCCGAGCGGAGGCGCCGGAGTCGATCGCGATCAGAACCAGCCGGCGCCCGGGCCGCCGGCCGAACCACCGCGAGCCGCGGCCTCGTACCGGATCCACCTGATCGGCAACGCACATCTCGATCCGGTCTGGCTGTGGCCCTGGCAGGAGGGGTACGCCGAAGCGCGGGCGACATTCGCCTCGGCCATAGAGCGCATGGACGAGTACGAGGACTTCATCTTCAGCTGCGATCAGATCGTGCTGCTGGCCTGGGTCAAGGAGTCCGATCCGGTGCTGTTCGCGAGGATCCGCGAGCGGGCTGCCGAGGGGCGATGGGTGAACGTCGGCGGCTGGTGGGTGGAGCCTGACTGCAATACGCCGATGGGTGAATCCTTTGTCCGCCAGGGTCTCTACGGTCAGCGGTTCCTGCTGGCGGAGTTCGGCAAGGCGGCAACCGTCGGGATGAATGTCGACCCGTTCGGTCACAACGCGATGATCCCGGCGATTCTGCGGGGCCAGGGAATGGACAGCTACACCTTCCTGCGGCCCGGGCCGCACGAGGCCGATCTCTTCGACACTCCGTTCTGGTGGCAGGCCCCGGACGGCTCACGGGTGTTGGCGTCCAGGATCCCGTTCGAGTACTGCTCGCCGCCGGGCGACATCGCCGGACAGGCAGAAAAGGCGCTCGGGCAACTGGACCGAGGCTTCAGCCCGATGATGGTGTTCTACGGCGTCGGCAATCACGGCGGCGGACCGACCAAGGCCAACATCGA
>DATCVL010000043.1:0-1541 GCA_036566865.1 Microlunatus sp. | reverse complement strand
CCCGCCGTTTCAAGCGCCTGCAGGACGAGCAGCAGTCGATGCGGGCGCCGGGAGATGCGGCGACCGGGGAAGGCCCGCTGCTGGTGGACCCGACCACCGGTGCGCCACGGAAATTCGCCTACGCGCCGGCGCTGGTGGTGGTCGACGGCGGCCCGCCGCAGGTGGCGGCCGCGGACGCGGCGATGAACGAACTCGGCGTCACCGATGTCGCGCTCTGCGGTCTGGCCAAGCGGCTGGAGGAGGTGTGGCTGCCGGACGAGGAGGATCCGTTGATCCTGCCGCGTACCTCGGAGGGGTTGTACCTGTTGCAACGGGTTCGCGACGAAGCTCACCGGTTCGCGATCACCCACCACCGCTCCCGACGCAGCAAGTCGATGGTGGAGTCCGTACTGGATCAGGTGCCCGGTCTGGGCGAGGTACGACGCAAGGCGCTGCTCTCCCACTTCGGCTCGCTGAAGAAGCTGCGGGAGGCGCGGGTCGAGGACATCGCTGCGGTGCCGGGGTTCGGCGATCGGACGGCGGCCGCCGTGAAGGCGGCCCTGGATCAGAAGCCGAAGACCGAGGCGATCAACACCGCGACCGGCGAGATCCTCGACGGTTCATGATCAACAGCCCTGGCCCGGATCAGACCGCACGGCCGCCGCTGCCCCCGCGCAACACCAAGGCACAGCCGACCTCAACCCTGCCTACCGGCGGGCGGGATCTGATCATGAACTCGGTTTGGCTGACCGGAGTTGATCTTGCTGGGTTGGAGTCGGATTATGCGGAGGCGTCCGGCTCCCGGTTCGGTGAGGTTGTGATGGCCTCGTCGGTCTGGCGGCATGCGGCCATCGCCGATTGCAGCTTCACCGGCTGCGACCTGGCGAACGCAGAGTTCATCGAGTCCGGCTGGCAGCGGGTCGAGCTGCGGCGCAGTCGGATGCTCGGACTGCACGTCGCGGGTTGTCGCTGGAAGAACGTGATCATCGCCGACACCATGATCAACTTGGCTAATCTGCGTTTTCTGCAGGCGGAACGGGTCCGGTTCGAGAACTGCACCCTGGTCGGCACCGACTTCGGTTCCAGTCAGTTGACCGATGTGGTCTTCGCCGATTGCGATCTGACCGAGACCGAGTTCAGTAATGCGTCGCTGACCAGGGTGCGGTTCGAGCGGTGTCGCCTGGTCCGGATCGGCGGAGTCGCCGGCCTGGCCGGAGCGAGCATCGATCGCGCCGACCTGCTGCAGCTGGCCGAATCGCTCGCGGCCGCGGTCGGTATCACCATCGACGAGCCTTGAGGCGGCGTCACCATCGACCTTCTCGGGCACGGATCGACGGTTCGGTCCGCCGGCTGGCACAAGCTCGTACGCGGCCGGTCCGGTCCGCTGCGTACCGGTCGGACCGCCTCCGTCGAGGTCGGGTTCGGCGCCCGCATGGCCCTCGATGCCGACAGGGAGAACGGGTCCGGTCGGCACGGGAGCGGCGGCTGCCGACCGGGCCGTGAATAATGGCCGGGTGAGCAGCTCCACGACCGACCAGGCCGGCTCCACCGACGCCGATCCG
>DATCVL010000042.1:0-8374 GCA_036566865.1 Microlunatus sp. | reverse complement strand
GGGCTGATCGCGGTGGTCGCCGGCGGCCCCTTCAACCCCTGGGCCTATCGGGTGATCGGCGAATTGGAGCAAGTCGCCGCCCATCATCAACTGGGCGTGGTGATCCAGCATCACCGACCGTCCACCGGCTCCGGTGAACGGATCGAGAGTCATCTGACCGAGGGCCTGGCCGACGCGGCCGTGGTGATCGCCGCGTCCAGTCTGGGCACGGCCCGGCTGCATCGGATCGGCCGACGGATCCCGTTGCTGGCGATGTCCGACGAGATCCGGCCGCGCGGCTTCGACGTGATGGTGCAGCACGAGGAGGCGGCGTCCCGGCTGGCCGCCGAGCATCTGATCAAGCTCGGCGTTCGCCGCCCCGCTTTCCTGCTGCACGGGCACAGCCCGAGCCGTCGACAACCTCGCCTGGAGGGCTTCGTGTCCGCCTTCGTCGATCATGGCCTCGACCGAGATTCGATCATGATCGCCGAGGACGATGATCAACTTTTCGCCGGCTTCCTGGACGCACGACACGTGGCCACTCGGCTGCTCGACCGGTCTCGGCGGAAGCGGCCGGACGCGATCATGGCGCACTCGGACCGGGCCGCGATCTCGGTGATCTGGGCGGCGACCCAACTGGGCATCTCCATCCCGGACGAGCTCAAGGTGATCGGCGCCGGCAACATCCCTGAAGGTGCGGCACTGAGTCCGGCGCTGACCACGGTCGGCAGCGAGATCAGCGCCTTCCGGCCCTTGTTCGAAAGACTGATCACGCGGATTGATCAACCCGAGCTGCGGACCCGTACGCTACCGGTGCCGTGGGAGTTGATCATCAGACAGAGTGCGTAGCGTGGTCCGACAGCTGCTGACCGTTAGGCTGTGCGGGTGAATCCTGCCAGCCAGTTGACGGTCCAGTCGTCACTGCCGAGCATTCGGGCGATCACCTATCTGACGCCGCTGCGCGAGGGGGGATCGCTGCCGGCAATCGTCGAGGCCGACGACCTCGGCACCTACGTGGTGAAGTTCACCGGTGCAGGTCAGGGAGCCAGAGCCCTGGTCGCCGAGATCATCGTCGGCGAACTCGCCCGTGCACTGGGCATCCGGACGCCCGATTTGGCCCTGATCGAGGTGGCCGGCGAGCTCGGCCGCTCCGAACCGGACTTCGAGGTGCAGGAGTTGGTGCTGGCCAGCGCCGGGATGAATCTCGCGGTCGACTTCCTGCCCGGGTCGGCCGGGTTCGACCCGAGCTATCCGGTGCCAGCCGACGAAGCGGCCCGGATCGTCTGGATGGACGCCCTGGTCGCCAACGTCGATCGCAGTGCTCGGAACACCAACCTGCTGATCTGGCACCGGGATCTGTGGGCGATTGATCATGGCGCCTGCCTGCGCTTCCACCACGCCTGGGGGGATCCGGAGCGCTTCGCTCGGTCCGCCTACCGGTACGAGGATCATGTGCTGTCCGGGATCGGCGACCCGCGGACGGTCCATGATCAACTGGCCGGCCTGGTCACCGACGCGCTGCTCGATTCGATCACTGCGCTGGTGCCCGATGAGTGGCTGGCGCCGGACGTCCATCGCCCTGATCCGGCCGCGCCGGCCGACGCGGCAGCAGCCAGAATCGCCTACCGGGAGTACCTGCTGGCCCGGCTGCAGGCCGCCGCGGAGTGGTTGCCATGACCCTGTACCCGTACAGCTATGCGGTGCTCCGTGCGGTGCCCCGGGTGGAGCGCGGCGAGTTCGTCAACGTCGGCGTGATCATCTACTGCCAGGACCTGGATTTCCTCCGAGCCGCCGTACACGTCGATGCCGATCGGATCCGCGCTGTTGATCATGGTGCCAACATCGAGTTGATCGAGCACGCGGCCCGGGCAGTGTCGGAGGCCTGCCGGCAGCCGGTCGGCAGCAACCGGGAGAACCGCGGACTGGTCACCCGGTTCGGCATGCTCACCGCCCCGCGCAGCACGGTGCTGCAGCCCTCCCCTGTCCATGTCGGACTGACCGCCGACCCGGCCTCCACTCTTGATCAACTGATGAGCCGGCTGGTGCTGCCACTCGAGTAGGGCAGCATCGACGGCCGAATTCGGTGGCCGATCCCGGGCTGCGTCCGTAGGGTCCGGTTTCATGATCGACGATCCGTACGAGCGCTGCACTCCGACCGACGAGCTGGTCGCCGAGATCGCCGCGCACTACCAGCTCGGCGAGGTGGCGACCTGGACGGAGCTCGGCGGCAGCTGGACCACCAACATCCGGATCGACACCGCCGACGAGGTCCTGGTTGCCCGGATCCATCGACATTGGACCTCGGCCGAGCGACTGGATGCGCTGCAGGCGACCCGTTCGGCTGTCCACGCGGCAGGCGTGCCGACCGTGCTCCCGATCCATGATCATCAGGGCCTGACCGCGGCCACCGTGGGCAAGGATCGGCTGGTGGAGCTCGAACCCTACGTCCGTTGGGATACCCGGATGAAGACGCCGGAGCTGTTCCGGATCGGGTTTCCGGTGCTCGGCCGGATCCACGACGTGTTGCGTACGGCTCCGATCCCGGAGGCCGCAGCTTCGGCCCGGTACGCCAATCACGTGCACTCCCCGATGGCGTCCGAGCTGACCCGGCTGGGCGCCGACAGGATCCACTGGTGGCAGGATTACGGCCTTCATCGGTTCGCCGACGACGTCGTCCGGCACATCGATCAGGTGACCGCGCGAGAAGCCGAACTGGCCGATGATCAGATTGTCCAGCTCGTCCACGGCGATTTCTGGGACAACAACGTGCTGTTCGCCGGTGATCGGCTGGCGGCGGTGATCGACTTCGACTTCATGGCATCCCGGTGGCGGATCGATGATCTTGCCTTGACGATCTACTTCTGGCTGCTGGAGCCCGGACGCGAGCTGCCGGATGAGCAAGATCAACAACAGGTCAGGACCTTCGTCGACGCCTACGACTCCGGCACGGACCGACCGCTGACCGAGGCCGAGCGCCTTGCGCTGCCACTGGCGATCGCCCGGCAGCCGGCCTGGTCAGTGGGTCGCTGGGTGCTCAGCCTCGACGATGATCAAGCTCGATCGCATGCACGTTCCGCGGCGGCCGAATTCCCGGTTGCGGCCAAGGTGCTGGCAGACCTCGATGGCTGGCAGGCCGCGCTCACCGACTGGCGAGCTGGCGAGAACGTTCGGTGTCCGACGCGGTGATCACCGCGTACCGGCGGAACGGCGCCACCAGCGTTGGCAGCAACTGCCGACGGTTGTAGATCATCGCGCCGATCGCCAGTGCGGCATAGGCCGCAGCCAGGATCAACCGGCCCTCGGTGCCGGGGACCACGAACTGCACCGCGAACAGGCCGAGCAGCGTCCAGGCCAGCCAGCGGGAGAACTTCAGGTCCAGCAGCGCGGCGATCCCGAGCAGAGTCTGGGCGGCCGTCAGCAGGAATTCCTCGATCTGCCGACCGTCCATCGGCAGCGCTGTCGAGCCGCCGCCAGCCAGGTAGGCGATCGGCAGGCTGCCGACCAGCAGCGTCCACTGGTTCACCTTGGCCGAGATCAGCATCCCGATCGCCGGGCCGGCCTTGCCTCGTACGGCGAAGATCACGGCCACGATCAGCTCGGGTGCCTCGGATGCCAGCGGCGCCAGCCATTGCACCAACAGGAACTGGTCGATGCCGAGCACGGTTCCGGTCTGCACCAGCGCGGTCGCGAACGGCTCGGCACAGAACAGGATCAATCCGGCCGCGATCACGAACAAGCCGATCACCAGCGGCCGGCGCTGCCGGGTCGGCAGGTCGCCGATCCGTGCGGCCGGGCCGATCAGGTCGGGCTCGTCGCCGCTGTCACCCTGGGCGACCCGGACCAGGTAGTAGACGAAGAGCGCGAGCAGCACGATGCCGAGCAGCAGGTTGATCTCCCCACTGATCGGGATCATCAGCGACAGCAGTGAGGCGATCAGCAGGAATCCGAGCTCCAGCCGGTAGCCGACGTCCAGGATCACCGCGCGCACCGGTCGGCCGGTCCGCTTGGTCGCGACCGCCAGTGCGACGATCACCACCACCGCCCAGCCGACCCCGAGCAGCAACCGATTCGAGCCGGTCATGTTGGCCGCCGCGTAGGCGACGTGGGCGGGGTTGCTGCCGGCGGTGTAGGCGAAGTAGAGATCCACCGCGTACTCGGGCAACACCACGATCACGGCCAGGATGGCGATCGCGAGTCCACCGGAGATGTCATGCTCGGCCGCCTCCGCGGCCCAGGCCAACATGAAAGAGGCGCCGACCACCGCGGCACCGAAGAGCACCAGCGCCAGCGGCGCCGGAATGTCCAGCCCGAGCAGGCGTGCGATCACCGCAGGAGCGGCGACCGCGAGACAGATCAGGACCGGACGAAGAGCACGTTGCACGGGCGCAATCCTGCCGTCATTTCGTCAGTTACGCAAATGAGGAAGTGTCGAAACGGCGGACACGGTACGACCCAGGCTCCGGACCGGGCGCGATCGGGAGAGAATGACGCCGTGATCCCCGACCCGACCGGCCCGCAGCTCGACACCGCAGCGCGTACCTTCGCGCTGTTGTCGGCGCCGGTACGCCTGCATCTGGTTGCCCTGGCCTCCAAGGGCGAGTACGACGTCGGCACCCTGTCCGAAAGGGTCGGCGTATCCATCGCGACGGCCAGCCAGCACCTGTCCAAGCTGCGGCTCGCCGGCGTGGTCAGCGGCAAACGGGATGGACGGCGCCAGATCTACACCGTCGACGATCCGCACGTCATCACCATGGTCGAGCAGATCTTCGAACACATCGCCCCGGACGGAACGCTGGCTCCCGATCCGCCGCTGGACCGCCGCTGATCAGGCAGCCTGTCCGCGATACTGCCGTGGGCTCACCCCGTGGCGGCGCTTGAAGGCCGTACTGAGGGCGAACGCGCTGCCGTAGCCGACCTCGCGGGCGATCGATTCCAAGGTCCGGTCGGACTCCTGCAGCAGATCGGCGGCCAGCGCCAGCCGCCACCCGCTCAGGTAACTCATCGGCGATTCCCCAATCAGGGCAGTGAATCGCCGGGCCAGCGCGGCTCGGGAGATGCCGGCCTCGGCCGCCAGCGCGGGCACCGTCCACGGTTCGGCCGGATGATCATGGATCAAGCCGAGCACCCGGCCCAGCTGTGGATCATCGGCCGCCCGATACCAGCCCGGGGCGTGATCTTGCTGCGCGGTGAACCAACTCCGCAACACCTCGATCAACAACAGATCCAGCAAGCGATCGAGAACTGCTTCCTGTCCAGGCAGTTCCTTGATCATCTCCGCAGACAGTACGTCGACGATCGGACTCGGTGACTGCGGCCGAGGCAACACCACCACCCGCGGCAGCGCTTCCAGCAACCGGCGACTCACCTCACCGGCACTGGTGTAGGTGCCGGTGATCATGATCGTTTCCGGGTCGGCACTGTTGCCCCAACTCCGGATGCCCCGGCTCAGCTGCTCGGCCAGATCCTCGCCCGCCAACGTGACACAGCGCTGCCCGGGAAGGATCTTCACCTGCGGCCCGCGGTCCGGCCGATCGCTCACCAGGTACGGAGCCGGCCCGAGCGCGACGACCGCGTCGCCCTGCTCCAGGCAGACCGGTTCGCCGTCCTCCGGCGTGATCCAGGCCGAACCGGCGAGAAGTACCACCACGGTCAACGGCGCCTCGTCCTCGATCCGCATCGACCAGGGCGCGCTCATCATCGACCGCAACAGAAATGCACCCCTGGCCCGCGGGCCGTTCAACAAACTGCTCAAGGCATCCACGCAGACAACACTAGCCCACGACGAGCGTTTCGATGATGAAGATGAGCGTCACAACCATGTCGCAACGCTCACTGTCCTGATTGGCTATTGCCATGACGAACAACACAGCAACCACCACAACGACCACGATTCGCGCCGTCCTGGTGCTCGGCGGCACCGGCAAGACCGGCCGCCGGGTCGCCGATCGGCTTCGCCGCCAGGACGACCTGATCGTCCGCGTCGGGTCGCGCAGGGCCGAACCGCCCTTCGACTGGACCGATCCGTCGGGTTGGGCCGCGGCACTTGCCGGTTGCGATGCCGTCTACCTCAGCTACCAGCCCGACGTGGCCGTACCGGGTTCGGATGCCGACATCGCCGAATTCTGCCGCCACGCGACGGCCGCCGGTGTCCGCCGGATCGTGCTGCTGTCCGGCCGCGGTGAGCCGGAGGCCCGGGCCTGTGAGCAGATCGTCGAGGCTGCCGACCTGGAACACACGATCCTGCGATGCAGCTGGTTCATGCAGAACTTCAGCGAGGACTACCTGCTGGACGGGGTGCTGTCCGGCGAGGTGGTGCTGCCGGTGACCGAGGTACCGGAGCCGTTCGTTGACGCCGAGGACATCGCCGACGTCGCGGCCGCGGCTCTGCTCGAGGACGGCCACGTCGGCAGGTTGTACGAGCTGTCCGGGCCGGACTCGATCGAGTTCGCCGAGGCAGTGCGACAGATCGCCCGGGCCACCGACCGCAAGATCAACTTCGTCGAAGTCGATTTGGCCGACTATCTCGGTCGGCTGGCCGAGTACGGTGTACCCGATGACGTGGCGCAGCTGCTCGGCTACCTGTTCGGTACCGTACTGGACGGCCGCAACGCCCGACCGGCCGATGGCGTACGAGAGGCGCTAGGTCGGGATGCAACCAGCTTTGCCGACTACGCAACCCGTACCGCTGCAACCGGTGTCTGGGCCGAGGAGTCACGATGAGCACCGCGACCAAGATCAGCTTGCTGCTGGCCGCGATCACCTCCGGGCTGACGGCCGGCCTGTTCTGGGGCTATGCCTACTCGGTGATGCGGGCCATGCGAACGGTCGACGACAAGATCTTCGTGACGGTGATGATCAAGATCAACATCGTGATCCAGAACGGCTGGTTCGGATTCTGCTTCGGCGGCGGGCTGGTGTTCGCGGTGGTCTCGGTGATCATGGTCCTGGTCTCCCGGAACGTTGCTGCACTCCCCTGGGCGATCGCCTCCGCGGTCCTCTTCCTGGCTGCCGTGGTCGTCACCTCGGTGATCAACATCCCGCTGAACAATGCCCTGGCAACGGTCGCGGCGACTGCTGATCCCGATACCCTGGCGGCCGCTCGCGAACGCTTCGAGGCGCCGTGGAATCGGGCCAACGTGATCCGGGCGGCGCTGCACACCGCCGCCTTTGTCGCAGCCTGCCTCGCCCTGCTCGCCGACCGCGTTCGTCCCTGACCGGCTCAGTGATCGGATTCTTCTGCAGCGGCGAGCAGTTCGGAGTGGTGCACGATGGTGGTCCGGTCGCGGCCGTGGCCCTGTCCACGCGTCACTTCGGCGGCGTCGATCCGGTGCCAGGCAACAAGATCCAGCGGCGTCACCCCACGGGAGGCGAGCAGTTCCCTGAGCTCGGCGATGTCATGATCAGCAGCCAACGCCTCGTCGGCCACATCCCGGAGCAACGCGTGCACGGTCTCCACCGCATCGGATTTGTTGGTCCCGATCACACCGGTCGGTCCGCGTTTGATCCAGCCGGTCACGTACTCGTCCGGGGAGAAGGAACCGTCCCGGATCACATGTCCGCCGGCGTGCGGCACCCGGCCCGTCCCCGGCTCGTACGGCACCGTGTCCAGTTGGGTGCCGCGGTAACCCACCGACCGGACCACCAGCTGGGCATCGATCGGCGGCAACGGACCGGCCGCGGCCAGCCGGCCGTCGGCAGCCAACACGGTTCGCTCCCGTTCGACCCGCTGCACCCGGTCGGTGCCGATGATCTTGGTCGGCCGGGTCCAGAAATGTAGATGGATCCGCCGCTCGGCACCGCGCGTCGGCCGCTGCAGCCAGTCCTGCATGGCGGCCAGGTTGCGGGTGGCGACCTTGTCCTCGGCGAGCTTTTCCTGGCTGGCCGGGTCGAGCTCGAAATCGGCCGGGTCCAAGATCAGATCGACCTCGTCCAGTTTGCCCAGCTCGCGCAGTTCCTTGGTGGTGAAGGCGGTCCAGGCCGGTCCGCGGCGGGCCAGCAGGTGGACGTCGGTGATCGACTTCTTGGCCAGCACGCCGAGGACCTCGTCGGCCATGTCGGTGCTGTCCAGTTCGTCCACGTTCTTGATCAACACCCGAACCACGTCCAGGGCGACGTTGCCGGCGCCGACCACCACCGCCTGCCCGGCGTCGGTGATCAAGTCCTCGACCGGATTGTGCACGGCGGCACGATCACGGCCGGTCTCGGGATGGACGTCGGGATTGCCGCAGTACCAGGCAACCAGTTCGGGCGCGGCGATGCTGCCGGCCAATTCCTCCCCCGGCACCTCCAGATGCCGGTCGCTGGCGGCGCCGTACGCGTAGATCACCGCATCGGTGACGCCCCGCAGTTCCTCGACCGTCAGGTCCCGGCCGATGGCGACATTGCCGAAGAAGCT
>DATCVL010000041.1:0-1804 GCA_036566865.1 Microlunatus sp. | reverse complement strand
GACGATGCCGCCGATGCGACGGTGGCCGCGCTCGACCGCGGAGCTGCCGGAGCCGCGTACAACATCGCCGACGACGAGCCGGTGAGTCTGTCCGACCTGATGATCGCGATCGCCGAAGCGATCGGCGCCCCACGTCCGATGGTGGTTCCGACCTGGGTGTTGACCGCGATGCCGTACGCGAAGGCGGTGATGACCGGTGGGTTGCGGGTCAGCAATGCCAAGGCCCGCGACGAACTCGGCTGGACGCCCAACCATCCGACCTATCGCGAGGGCGTGGCGGAGTTTGCCGAGCACTACCGCCGTCAGGCTGCGGCGTGACGGGGCAACTGGGTCCGGTCGCAGAAGCACTCCGCTGGTTCGACGATCGGGTGATCAAGAAGTTCACTCGGCTGCTGCTGCGACTCGGCCTTGCCCCCAAGGCCTTTGCCCTGTTGGAAACCACGGGACGGCGTACCGGTGAACTGCGCACGACGCCGGTCGGCAACGGACTGATCGGCGACACGTTCTGGCTGATCGCGGCCCGCGGTCTGACCGCGCACTACGTCGCCAACCTGCGGGCGAAGCCGACCGTACGGATCAAGATTGGCCGGCGTTGGCTGAATGGGTCGGCCGAGGTCCTGCCCGACGACGACCCGGATCGCCGGCTGGCTTACATCCTGTCCCACTTCGGCTGGCTGCGTCGATTCGACGCCCGGGCCCTGCAGGCGTCGATCCGGCTGCTCGACAGCAAACCGATCGTGGTGCGTATCGCCATCACCGACCCATGATCATGATCTCGGCCGGCGACCTGATCTTGGTCGACCAGCTTGCTCTCGGTCGGCCGTCTTGATCTTGATCTGCTCCGGCGTGCTCAGGGTTGATTGGACCAGAGTTGATCTTCGTCTGTGCCGAAGGGCAGTGGATCGGACAGGGTCGCCTTGGCCACCGCCCGGGTGACCCGGCGACGGTGATGGCGACGGCACAGCACCTCGTAGGAGATCTCCTCCCCCGGTTCGGTCTCCTCGGTGTCGCCGACCACGACCTGATCACCCTCGGTGATCATCTCGCCGTTGAGTGTCCGTGCGTTGTGGGTGGCGCGTTCACCGCACCAGCACAACGCTCGTACCTGAAGAGTTTCGATCCGGTCGCACAGCTCGACCAGTCGCCTCGACCCCGGAAAGATCTTGGTCTGGAAGTCGGTCAGGATGCCGAACGTGAAAACGTCGATCTGCAGCTCGTCAGCGATCCGGGCGAGTTGATCAATCTGCTCCGGCTGGTAGAACTGCGCCTCGTCACAGATCAGGTAGTCGATCCGTTTGCCACTGGTCAGCTGTCCCACCACGTACGCCCAGAAGTCGAGGTCGGCCGCCACCTCGATGGCAGGGCGGCGTAATCCGAGCCGGGACGAGATGATCGCTTCGCCGGCGCGATCACGGCTGGTGAACAGCCGCCCGAGACGTCCGGTACTGCCGTGGGTGTAGTCCAACTGCAACGCCAGCGTCGACTTGCCGCAGTCCATCGGCCCGGTGAAGAAGACAAGCTCCGACATGCGCGATTAGCGTTCCTTCCTGCGACAGCCGCGGTCTCTTGGCGGCCCGGTTGCGTCACCGGACCCGGTCGTGGGTGCGTCCACGAATCGGTACCACGCGGCCCCGTCGCTGCGCTCCGGAGCCGGCCTCACGCCTGGGCGCTCGACGGGCATCCGTAGGTTACGACAGGTTGGATGGCGCCCTGCCCTAGCTCCCTTCCTGCCGCTGCTGCCCCGGGTCGGCCTCCCGATCGTTTTCCAACCACAGCTGGGTTCCGAACGCCAGCCCTGACCTGA
>DATCVL010000040.1:0-15768 GCA_036566865.1 Microlunatus sp. | reverse complement strand
CTTCGTGATCATGACCGCCTGGAGGAACGGCCGAGAACGACTGCGGGTTGCGGCGCGGCAAGACGAGGAGGGCGATGCGGCAGACGTACTCAACGAACTCTCCAGTCCAGCCGGCGACCAAGATCAGCATTCGGTGCGACGTGTGCCGGGGTGCGGTGTCTTCCTGACCGAGGACACGGATGTGGCTCCGGCCGCCCTGCGCACGCTGGCCGAACGGATGCATACGCTGCCCGAACAGATCGTCCTGCTGAGCTGGCGAGTCGAGGACAATCCCTCCTCGATGGCGCGCGAGGCCTCGGTCAGCGTCACTCGGTTCGGCCCTCAAGAGTCGGATCAACACGACTTCGGATTGGTCGGCGTCGACGTTGTCCTCGGTTACCGGGAGCGGCTGGACGTCAACCACGTCCTGCAACGGGCGATCGAGAAGGAGCCTGAGATTCTCGGCGGCATCGATCCCGATGAGGCCACCTACTGTGTTTCGGAGGCCATACCTCGGCTGTCCAGACACGGCGCGATGCCCAGATGGCAGCAGCGGCTCTTTCTGACCTTGAGTCGACTGACAACCGACCGGATCGAACAACTTCAGCTGCCGCGGGCCCGTTCGATCATCATCGGCCGACAGGTCGACCTGTAGCGCAAGATCAACAACGTCGAATCGCACTCGAATGGGCAGATGTGTCGCGCTAGAGTTCGCCCATCACTTTGGTTGGCTTCGTTCGAGCCTCGCTGAGACGCTGGGGGTTGGGGATGGGACTGATCGATGACGTGGACCATGGCGGTGTGGCTGCGGGTCTGCGGCAGGCGGAGGAGTTCGCTCGTCTGGCCGAGGAGTTGGGTCGGCCCTCAGGTGAGCAGCCGACGTTGGAACGGATCGTCGAACTGGCGGTCGAGACGATCGATGCCTGCGACTACTGCGGTGTCTCGTTGCGTGATGCCGACGGCACGGTCAGCTGCGCTGCGGGCTCCGATCCGGTCGTTCCCGAGATCGATGACTTGCACGGCCAGCTCGACGATGGGCCATTCCTCGACACGGTCTGGGAGCTCGATACCCGACCGATCGCCAACACGGCGGTCGATTCCCGGTGGCCGCGGTGGTCGGCCCAAGTAGCGCTACGCGGGATCGGTTCGATCCTCAGCCTGAAACTGGATCCGCCCCAGGGGCAGGCTGACGCTGCGCTCAATTTGTACGCCCGGCAGGCGTACGCGTTCGATCCGACTGATCTTGCGATTGCCAGCATCTTCGCTCGGCATGCGGGCGTCGCGCTGGGAGCCGTACGTGTTCAGGACGGGCTGCGGACCGCGGTCCGCTCGCGGCAGATCATCGGGGTGGCTCAGGGGATCCTGATGCAGCGGTTCGGGCTGAGCTTGGACGCGTCGTTCGAGCTGCTGCGCCGATATTCCCAGGACCATAACCTGAAACTTCGAACGATCGCGGCGAACCTGGTCGCTGCTGGTGGGTTGTCCTCGGCGGATCCCGACCTGGACAGCATTCTGCTGGTAGCTGCTCCGACCGAAGGCAACCCCGACAATGCCGTTGGAGCCCACCCGTCGGGTACCGATTCGCTCGTCAATCCGTAGGAGATTCCATCCGCGCCGTCACCTGCAAGGTCGCCGTCACGTCGCCGTTCTGGACATCTGGGTCGAGGGTGTGCGACTCGATCGCGCGGCGTGGCAGACGGTTCCGCGGTGATGCTCCCGCGAGATCCGTCGGCGTGCTTCGATCGTGGACAGGGAGCGGCTGATGGGATGACTCGGTGCTGACCGCCTGCAGAGGGCGACCCGGCGGGCCACGTGGTTTGCACCCGCCGGGTCTCGATCGTGTTCGGACCCTAGGACACCGACACGACCTATAGCCGAGTTACCCAGTCGCGGCGCACCATCACGGCTCAACCGTGTTGGATTCGGGATGATCGCTGAGTCATCCGGTCGGTGCGTCAGGTCGTGCGGGACCGAGACCCGTTGGTGCGCCCGTTGCTGGAATCACGTGATCCAGCGCCGATAGGCGTCAAGGTCAACGTTGCTGCCGCAGATGACGGTCACGACCTGTCGGCCGGCGAACCGTTCCGGATCCTCCAAGATCGCCGCCACACCCAGGGCCGCCGACGGTTCGACGACCAGGCCCGCGGCCTCGAAGAGCATCGCCAGGGCGCGCAGGATCGACGCTTCCTGGACGAGAACCGCGTCGTCGGCGACCAGCAGAAGATCATCGAGGACCTGGGGGATCGGAAAGCGCCCGGCAACCCCGTCGGCGATCGTGTCAGTGGTCGCGGTGCTGATGACGCGTCGTTCGCGCCAGGACCAGGTCAGCGCCGGTGCACCTTCGGGCTGGACGCAGATCACCTCGACGTTGGGGGCAAGCTCCTTCAGGACATGGCCGACGCCGGTGGCCAGCGCCCCACCCCCAAGTGCCACCAGGACCGCATCCGGCTGCGGCGGACCGATCAACTCCAGGCCGATCGTCGCAGCGCCCTCACAGGTCTCGATGTCCAGACTGTCTTCCAGCAGCCGGATTCCTTGGCTGCGAGCAATCTCCGACGCCCGCTCGCGCGCGAGCTCGTGATCGCCGTCCACCAGCTCCAGCTCGGCCCCCAATGCTCGGATCCGATCAAGTTTCAGCCGGGTCGCGAACTGAGACGCGACCACGGTGACGTCCAGGCCCCGGCGGCGTCCGGACCAGGCGAGTGCCTGACCCAGGTTGCCGGCACTGGCGCACACCACGGCTCGGTCGCCGCTTGCGGAAAGTCGGCTGGCGAACAGTTCTGTCCCTCGACCCTTGAAACTGCGGATCGGGTTTGCCGTCTCGAGCTTCAGGCTGATGGCGCACCCCAGCCAGGACCCCAACGGTTCGCACCGGTAGAGCGGTGTGTCGAGGAAGACGGGATCGATTGCCTCGCGAGCTGCCCGGATTCGGGCCGTGTCCAAGCGCGTCGTCTGCACAACCGGTGACCCTAAGGCGTCTTCCAGGCGACAGTGGCGATCGCGTCATGGCTGTGAATGCTCTCGAGGTTCCTGACCTGTATCTCGTGTCCGACTCCGCGCGATCGGCAGCCAAGCGAGAGGTCGCGCGCCATGTCCTCGACGAAGGCCGGGTGGTCATGTGCGTGCATGGTCAGGTTGCGCTCGTCGATCCGCTTGATGATCGGATACACGGGCGATGACCCGGTGCTTCGAATCAGGTCGAACGCCGCCCGGACCGGAAGCGGATAGCTGTCGTCTCCGGACCCCTCGGCGGAGAGTCTCACGACGCTGCGTTGGTTGTGGGCGCCGTAGTCACTGATCGCCTTGCTGCAAGGGCACAGGCTCATCACCTGGGTCGACAGCGTCGTGACGACATCTGTGACTCCGGCATGTAAGGAACCCGCGATCGCCACATCGCAGGTCTCGTACGACTCGCGCTGAGACTCGGGTGCAACGACGGTGAAGGACAGCGGCATTGCGACCTGCAACTTCACCGCCTCCACGTCCAGCCGGTACGCGGCAGCCTTGAGCAACTGCGGGAATCCTCGGGGGTCGACGACCTGAAGTTGATCATGGATGATCTCGATCATGCGACTCATGTGCGTTCCACGTCGCTGGGCCCCAAGAGCGACCGTGATGTCGATCTCTGCCACGCCGTGGCCGCTGGTGTCTCCGTCGTCGAACCTGACGGGATACCGCACGCCGGCAACCCCGACCGCGTCCAGGCGGACGCCTCGTCGGTCACGTTGATCTTGAAGGTCAGGAAGTCCCATGGTGATCCAATCCTGGTTGAGAAGTTCGGAAGCGCACGGACCACTGCGACCGGGAGCGCTTGACCGCAGGTGAGCCGGCGAGTGACCGGCGGGTCCTTCGGGCGCATTCGGCTGCCGCTGGGTCGGCGCCTGGTTGCTCAGAGCAGCAGTTCGGCTACTGCCTTTGGGGCTTCTCTCATCGCGTTGTGGGCGGTAGGGATGTCATGGACGTGCCATCCCGGGTCGGCTTGGAGCCGGGTGCGGAGTCCGGAGAAGGGAGTGCCGTCTTCCCATCCGGAGCAGTAGATGAAATCCCGCCGGGGGACACGATCGACGGCTCCGGTGAGCCGAATCCTTTGCATGAACGAGGCCAGCGGGTGAGGGCGCCGGCGCGGATCGCCGCCATGCGGAGCTCGGAAGGGCGGACGTACGGCGTAGCCCGTGTCTGCCGAACCGTCGACGGCTGACTGCCGGTAGGCCTCGGTGGTCAAGGTCCACCAGGACTCGCCGTCCCGCGGAACGAAGGCGTCGAGATGAACCAGACGCGAGACACGGCCGGCCGCGCGGTCGGCAGCAGCCGCGATCACCATCCCGGCGTAGCTGTGGCCGACCAGCGTCGCGTCGGTGAGCCGGGCACGCTCCAGGACTCGCACGACGTCGTCGGCGTGAGTGTCGAGGTTGGTGCGCGCGACCGTTGCCTCGTCATCTTCGGGCCGCAGTCCGGTCAGGGTCAGGGCGTGGACGGTGTGTCCGGCGTCCTCGAGGAGTGGTGTCACCGCCTCAAAGGTCCAGGAGCCGTGCCACGCCCCGGGCACGAGGACGAAGGTTGCCATGGCGGATCTCCTTGTTGGGTCGGAAGCGAGGGCCCTATGTCACCACCAGTTGGCGTGGCTCACTACCGATAAGATGCCTCCCGATGCCCATTCGCCGCCAAGTATCCGGACGCAGGGCCGTGACGTCGCGAGTGTGGCCGTCCGGCGGACGGCATCTGTGGCGTTCCGGTGGCTCCAGTTCGGAGCAGTCGCATGCCCGCGGGCATCTGGTGTATGCGGCGACCGGCGTCTTGACGGTCCACACCGACGGCGGCACCTCCGTCGTCCCTGCCAACAGAGTCGCGTGGACTCCCGCCGGACGCACCCATCGGCACCGCGCTCATGGCGACACGGACATGCGGATCGTCTTCCTTCCGCCGTCCCTGGCGCAGCGCATACCGGACCGCCCGGCGGTATTCCTTGCCACTGGCCTGGCGCGCGAGATCCTGCTCGCCCTGACCGGGCCACGCAACTATGACGGCGACGAGCCGGGCTACAGCAGTTCTGCCCGCTCGCGTCTGCTGCGTGTTCTTGTTGATGAACTCCGTGAGGCCCAGGAGCAACCGCTGTACCTGCCGGAGCCGCAGGACGATCGCTTGCAGGCCCTTGCCCGGATGCTGTCGGACAACCCGCACGACAACACGACGATGGCCGAACTCGGCAAGGCGGTCGGCGCCAGTCCCCGAACCATCAGTCGGCTTATGCGTGACGAGCTCGGAATGACGTTCTACGAGTGGCGCACCCAGCTACGCATCTACCACGCGCTCGTGTTGCTGGCAGACGGCTACGACATCACCGAAACCGCTTATGCCTGTGGATGGGCCAATCCGAGCAGCTTCATCACTGCCTTTGCGAACGTCATCGGCAGCACCCCGGGTCGGTACCAGGCCAGCCGTTACGGCGCAGCGCACAGCCTCTAACGCGGATGTCGCCGGCGCCCGGCGTTGAAGCGTTCGGAACTGCCGGCCAGGAACCCGCTGCCCCTCGCAGACGGATCGCGAGTGCATTCGGCACTCTGACCGCTCACGGCCGGCCCCATAACAGGGGAAAGATGCGTTCGTCGGCGTAGTCGGGCACTGCGCCGGCTCGGCGGGCCAGCGTGTTGTTTCTGTGCGGGGCGATGGTTCCGTCTGTGTTCACCTGAACGTGATTGGTCGTCGGCTGGAGGTGGATGGCGATGGAGCGTCGAGGTTCCGTGCTGCGATTCGGGCCGCTGCCGTGCACGGTTCGGCAGTGATGGAAGCTCACCTGCCCGCGTTTCATGGTGGTGGGCCTGATGGTGACCGAGAAGCCCTGCGCCCTGGCGGAGGACTCCATTCCGTCAAGGTCCTGGCTGAAGAAGTCCAAGTCGGAGATGTCCCAGGTGTGGCTTCGATCAAAGAAGGAGACCGACCCGCCCTCTGGTGCTACGTCATGGAAGGCCACCCAGGCGGTGAGCATCTCCGTCGACGAGCAGCATGTCCAGTACTGACGATCGGTGTGCCAACCCACGTTGGCTTGCGTGCCGGGGCCGTCGACGGGCTTGTACAGAAGTTGATCATGCCACAGCCGGATGCCGGAGGCCGATGAAAGCCTGGCGGCCGTGGCACCGATCATCGGGTATCGGACGAGTTGTGCCAGCTCGTCCACGCAGAACGATGAATAGTCATCCTTGCGAAGCCCGTCACCCGGTGCCGGTCTCCACTCCGGGGGATGGACACCGGTGCTGTCAAGATCACCGTCGTAGTACCGGCGCATGCCGAGCTCGGCTGCATCGAGGATTTCTCCGGGAATGATCATCGGCGAGATCCAGAAGCCATGATCGCGGTAGGACTGGACGTCCTCACTGCTTGGCAGTAGTGATTCCTGGAGGTCGGGGGCCTGCGTCCGCGAGGTATGCATAGCGAGGACTTTGCCAGAGCTGTCGGCGAGATGTCTGCAGGAAAAGCGGAGTCGTGCGGGATGCGCGAGCGCCGGGACGACCGCGATTGTCGGTTCGCAACGTCACTTCCGTCGAACAAGCCCGATGGCCGAGCGGGGTCTTGCGTACCATTGTGGTTACGTAACTGATCAGTTACGGTTGGCTGTCATGGACGCTGTGTTGCAGGCGCTGGCAGACGGGAGTCGACGCACAGTGCTGGAGATCCTTCGAGATCACCCGGCGACCGCCGGCGAGCTCGCGGCGGAACTGCCCATTGCCCGGCCGGGAGTCTCTCGGCACCTGCGGGTCCTCCGCGAAGCCGGGCTGGTGGACGTACAACAGGACGCCCAGCGGCGCATCTACAGCCTCCGTCCGGAGGCGCTGATCGAAGTGGATCAGTGGCTGGAGAGCTACCGCGCACTGTGGCAGCACCGACTCGCTGCCCTCCACACCGAGATTGCTCGAGGAAAGAAGGCACGGAAGTGAACATCATCGGGACCATGCGCCGGCTCGACGAGACCCGCGGCGCGGTGCGGGTCGAGGACCGCTACGACACCGACATCGACGACTTGTGGCAAGCCTGCACGACGCCAGAGCGGCTGTCGCGCTGGATCGGCGAGGTTTCCGGCGATCTTCGCCCGGGTGGCACGATCCACGCTTCCTGGACCAGCAGTTGGACGGGACCGGGACGGGTTGAAGAGTGCGAGGCTCCCCGACACCTGCTGCTCACGATGGAGCCCGGCACCGACGACGAGACCCAGGTCGAGGCGTGGCTCACCGAGGAGGGTTCACAGACGCTGCTGGTGGTCGAGGAACGCGGCCTGCCACTGCCCAAGCTGCACTTCTACGGCTCCGGCTGGCAGGCCCATCTCGAGGATCTCGATCGGTCCCTGGCAGGGGAGCCGTCGGTCTGGCAGGATCGGTGGACCGAGCTCACGCCGGCTTATCAGCGGCTGGGAGTGGACTGATGTCGGACAGGATCAGGCTCAGCGGCACCACGGTGAACGCGCCCGATGCCATCGCCCTGGCACGGTTCTACGCCGAGATCACCGGTGGCATGGCGACCGGGGACGCGCACTGGGCGATCGTCACCGGACCGAACGCAGAGATCGGCTTTCAGCAGGTCGAGGGGTTTCGCCCGCCCGATTGGCCGGCGGGCGGCATACCGATGCAGATGCACCTCGACTTCTTCGTCGACGACCTTGCTGCGACCGAGGAACGGGTGCTGGCGGCCGGCGCGATGCGATTCGGATTCCAGCCGAACTCCGACCACTGCTTCGTCTACGCCGATCCCGCCGGGCATCCGTTCTGCCTGTCCACCTGGGATGGCGCACGAGTCATGGGTGAGGCTTGACGGCCCGTCGCGGGCCGAGACGTTCGCCCGGCCGCGAAGTCGGACCAACGCAGGCGGGGGGCCTGCGCCGGCCGGTGTTCGCGATGGGGTGGAGTGCGAACAGAACTATCTAATCGTGTTGGGTCGGCCGCCGCAGCGAAACCCGCGGATCAGACGCGACTGCTGCCCTTCCGCAAGAGAATCGGCCCACCTGAAATCACCGGGCCCGCTCCCGGCAAGATGAAGGGCATGACGTTGCACGCCGATGACTACACGGCCGACCGCTCCCGTAACGACTCGATGCCCTACCGCCGCTGCGGAGTCAGCGGTCTCGATCTACCGGCCGTCTCGCTGGGCCTGTGGCACAACTTCGGTGACGACACCCCACTCGATCGGCAGCGCGCGATCCTGCGCCGCGCCTTCGACCTCGGCGTGAACCACTTCGATCTGGCGAACAACTACGGCCCGCCGTACGGCGCCGCCGAGCGGAATTTCGGTGGTCATCTGGACAAGGACTTCCGTCGCTACCGGGACGAGTTGATCATCTCGACCAAGGCCGGTTACGACATGTGGCCGGGTCCGTACGGGCAAGGTGGCGGCTCCCGGAAGTATCTCCTTGCGTCGCTTGATCAGTCACTGCAGCGGATGGGGCTGGAGTACGTCGACATCTTCTACAGCCACCGCTTCGACGAGACGACACCGTTGGAGGAGACGATGGGCGCCCTCGATACGGCGGTTCGTCAGGGCAAGGCGCTGTACGTCGGCATCTCCTCCTACACCGGCGCACGCACCCGGGAGGCGGTGCAGATCCTTCGTGATCTTGGTACGCCACTGTTGATCCATCAGCCGTCGTACTCGATGATCAACCGCTGGATCGAGGAGGATCTGCTCGATGTCCTGGGCCAGAGCGGCGCCGGCTGCATCGCGTTCTCACCGTTGGCCCAGGGCATGCTGACCGACCGTTACCTCAACGGCATCCCGGAGGGATCCCGTGCTGCACAAGGGAAATCCCTTGATCCGGCCGCGTTCACCGACGGGGCGATGCGGCACATCCGTTCGCTCAACGACCTCGCCCGAGGCCGCGGTCAGTCGCTGGCCCAGCTGGCCCTCGCCTGGGCTCTGCGCGATGACCGAGTCACCTCGGTCTTGGTGGGTGCGTCCAGCGTCGCCCAGCTCGAAGCGAACGTCGCCGCCACCGAGAACCTCGACTTCACCGACGAGGAGCTCGAAACCATCGACCAGTACGCCGAGGCCGCCGGCATCACCGTCTGGCGTCGAGCCTTTGCTGCCGGTCGGTGAGTAACCAGGCGTTGTCGAGACCGATGACGCCGGCAGCTCGAGGACCTCGCCTACAGCGGGGCGACTGATCAGGAAACCCGACGACCAGACCATGAGGTTTGTAGCGATGATGTTCTCCGATTCGTCCAGTGGTGTGCCGTTCGCCAAGGACCCTGCTGTCGTCCGGTTCGGCGATCGGTACCTGCTGTACTACTCCCGTCCGCCGCTCACGGGCTCCGACGGCTGGAGCATCGGGATTGCCGAGAGCACCGACCTGGACGAGTGGACGATCATCGGCGAGATTCCGATCAGCCAGCACTGCGAGCGGAACGGCATCTGTGCGCCGGGAGCGATCGTGCTCGACGGACGGGTCCACGTCTTCTACCAGACCTACGGCAACGGCGCCGACGATGCGATCTGTCACGCCGTCTCCGACGACGGCACGACCTTCACCAAGGACCCCAGCAACCCGGTGGTCTCGCCCACCGGCGACTGGAACAACGGTCGCGCGATCGACGCCGACCTGCTCGCCTGGGACGGCCGACTGTTCCTCTACTTCGCCACCCGGGACCCACGCGGCGTTGAACAGTTGCAGGGGGTGGCGACGGCGCCGCTGACGTCCGATTTCGGCAGGGATGCCTGGACGCAGGCTTGCCAGGCGCCGATCCTGGCGCCGGAGCTGGACTGGGAGCGCCAATGCATCGAGGCCGCCGCAACCTGTGAGCACGACGGTCGGCTCTACCTGTTCTATGCCGGCGGGTACAACAACGAGCCGCAACAGATCGGCTGCGCGATCAGCGACGACGGGATCAGCTGGACCCGGCTGTTCGACCGGCCGTTCCTGTCCAACGGTGAGCCGGGCAGTTGGAACTCGAGTGAGTCCGGCCATCCGTACGTCTTTGTCGACGACGACGGCGACGGGCGGACTCACCTGTTCTTCCAGGGCAACAACGACGATGGCAGGACCTGGTATCTCTCCCGGGTCGAAGTCGGCTGGGAGGACGGCCTGCCGCGGCTGGTCGAAGTGGAACCTGCCGAGCGCTGATCGGCGGCGGCAGTTGATCAACGAGTCGTAGCGGCGACCCGGGTTCAGGAACCTGCGCTGGAACGCCGCCGATCGGTCGGGCGGACGGCGGCCAGGTAGACGTGGGCCAGTTCTGCCACGAAGAAGCGGTCGAAGGCGAGGATGGTGCCGATCTTCACCCGTGCGGTGCCGGGGGCCCGCATGGTGATGATCGCCTGCATCACCCGAGGAAGAGTGAGCCGCACCTGTCCGGCGACGACGAGACGCTGGTCGCCGGTGGTCTGTCGGATCTCGACCGGGAGGGTGGTCGTGTCCGGCCAGAGGTCCTTCGCGCGATCATGCACGATCTGTTTGGCTCCGCGTAGTTCCAGTCGTTGGCCGTTGTCTGCGTCGAATCGCAGCAGGTAGTTCATCACCACCCGTCCCGCGTCCACGGCGAACAGTTCGACCAGACCGTTCGCGACCGGCAGGTCACCGCCGAGTGGTTCGCACACGATGCGCCCGGTCACCGTGACGGTGTGCCGTGGATCCTCGATGAAGGCGTCGAGGTCGGGAATGTCCCAGCGCAGCCGCATCGTGAACGGGTATGCCCGAAGACCTGCCTCGCTCGTCTTCGACTCAGGGAATCTGACGCTTCCGACGAGGACCTCCGGAAACCTGAGTGATCGAGCCATGGTGAGATCCTTTCGGCCCTAGTCGTGGCCTGCGGGCGAAGACAGGTCGGCAATGAGCTGATCAGTGCACCGATCCGCCAGCGCCGCGATGGTGAGCGACGGATTCGGACCCACCGGCCCCGGCATGATCGATCCGTCCATCACCAGAAGATGATCATGCTCGTAGCCGAAGACTCGACCGAACTCGTCGACAACGCCGAGGTCGGGGGAGGCAGCCATCGCTGCTCCACCGAGCGGATGGACGGTGATGAACCGGCTGAAGGCGGTGCTCATGTAGTCGTGATAGTTCGCACCGAGCGCGGCGGCGAGCCCCTTCAAGGTGATCCGCACCTGGCGCACGTACTCCGCACTTCCCGGTCCCTGCTCAAGGTCCAGGAAGCCTCGTTTCAGCTTCAGCGTCGTGTCCGGAGCGTCGCGGCCCATCGCGAGCAGCGGCATGATGTTCGCGGACTGGCGTCCCTCGTTGAGCAGCACGGCGATCTTCTTGCTCACGTTGATGGGCGGGGCACCCGTCAGCTTCTGGCGCAGCCGCGCAACCGCGAGACTGGCTCCCCGGCGAACGATCCCGGTCGGCGGTGCGAGCTCGGTGAACCACTCGAGCAATCCGGGATACCCGCCGTCCTGCACGTAGTGACCGAGCGGTGCGTCCGCGGGACGCGTGCCGTTGCCGTCGTCGGCCCAGTCCGGCCGTCGGATGGTGCTGGTGATCACCGGCCCGTTTGCCGGCGCGACCGGACCGGAGCCGCGGGTCAGGAAGCCGAGGAAATCCCCGTTGCCGCTGAATCCCTGACCGATGCGGTCACTCAGTTCCGGCAGCGAAGCACGATTCTTCATCAGCAGGAAGTTGGTGCCGAAGGTGCCGGCGGCAAGCACCAGCGCTCGGGCCCGAATCGTTCTCGGCGTGGGTTTGTCCTCGCGGACCCGTTGCACGTCGGGCGGGTCATGGTGGACGTACCCGATCTGCCACAGTTGGTCCTCGCGGGCGAAGGACTTGACCTCGCAATCGCTGTAGATCGACGCGTTCTCGTTGTTGATCTTGCTCAGGTAGGTGAGGTCGAGGGTGTTCTTGCTCCCGTTGTTGCACCCGACGTCGCATTGGCCGGAGCGTCGGCACTCGATCCGCGGTACGCCGTGGATGTTGTCGCTGCCGTCGTCGAACACAGTCGGACGGAGCGGGTCTTCGGCGAAGGTGATCGCCAGCGGCGGCGATACCGCCGTTTCGCCCATGTCCGCGGCCGCCGCCGCAAACTGGCGAGGTTTGGGAGTGATCGAGGCGTACGCCGTCGGATACCGCTTCGGCGTCAGCATGCCCTCGACCGCGGCATAGTGCTGCTCGAGCTGATCACGGCTGACCGGCCACGGCCGGGGATCTTCACCGGGGACCTGGGAGTAGAACCACTGGGGGTCCATCCGCAGCAGCACATTCGCGTAGATCAAGGAACCGCCGCCGAGCCCGGACGAGACGATGGCGTCGGTATGACGGAATGACCAGAGGTCGTAGAGACCGTGCAGTCCCTCGCTCGGATCCCACAAGGTACGGCTGGCCTCGGCCGCGCTCCGGGCGAAAGTCCCAGGCGGATACCTGCGGCCGCGTTCCAACAGACATACCGACAGCCCGGCTTCGGCAAGTCGATAGGCTGCGACCGAGCCACCGAAGCCCGATCCCACGACGACCACATCGAATGTCTGGTTTTCCCGGGGATGCGGTTCCCGGGGGATGTCCTCCATGGACATGGCACAACGGTAGTGCTCTTCGCGGTCATGGATGGTGTTCAGCAGATATTGACGATCGATCCACCGCGATTGGTGATGATTCGTTACCGGCTGGATCGGTCGTCCTGTCCTGCAGTGTGTGGCGACGGTCGAAGTTGATCATGAGGGTGCCGTGGGCGGTACGCCCGCTGGGCGGGGGCGGGAGGCTGCGGTGGTCAGAGGACTGGGGCGGAAGCCCTTGACGATCAGGTACACACCCAGTCCGAACTCCCACACGGCGATCGGGATGGTGGCCAGTGCGGTCACCGCGGAGAGCCGGTCCCAGAGGTCGAACAGCACGCCGGCATCGGAGATGACGATCAACAGGGCACCGACGAATCCGAGGACGGGAAGCACCCGCGGCACCAGACGGGACTGGTACAGCAGCGATCCGAGCAGTACGGCGTTGACGGCGGGGATGAACCCCTGGCTGATGATGAAGATCGAGTCGTAGAAGGCGATCAACGCGTGACCCGTGATCAACCCGTCCGCACCGACTCCCGACCGTCGCAGCTCAACGACGGTCAGCAGGCTGGCAACGCCGACGAAGATCGCGGCAGCCTCCAGAGTCCTCGCCCCGACGAAGCCGAGTGCGCGCGCTTCGCCCTGTCTTCTGACCACGGGGTACAGCGTGACGGCCGTGCCGATTCCGGCCAGGGCGACGATCAGTTCCAGGATGCCGCCGACGACGACGCCGTTCTCGGACCCGGTGCCGGCGATGTAGTCCGCATCGTGCACCGGACCGTACAGGGCCAGGGTGGGGATCGATATGAAGGTGATGACGTAGAAGACGCCGGCGATCAAGGCGGTCCGCCTCAGATGATTCATCGGTGTCGGTTCGGCTGCGGTCGTTCGGTCGATGGTGGTCATGGTTGGCCTCTCAGTGCGGATGGGCAGCACCTACTGGTGCGACGGCGCGACCGTCGGGCCATTCGACGTCTGATCAAGCAGATTCGGATGTCAGGTCGGAGCGGATCCGGGCAGCTTGGGCGAGTTCGTTCGCCATCAGTACGCCGTAGGTGAACGCGGCCGCCGCATCGTCGCTCGGAGCATTCCTGGCGAGGAAGTCGGCGGCAAGGGCGGCGTCTTGGTGATCACCCAGCACGGTCTGCAGGTGCTTGGCCCGCTCGGCGATCTTGGACAATGCATCATCGGTCGGTGTGCCGAGCTCGGCCGCATAGCGCAACCGTTTCATGGACTTGCGCGCCCGATGGAGCAGTTCGGGGTCGTCACCCGCCTTCCGCAATCGCTTGTACGCCGTGCCTTCGGCCCGGTCGATGTAGGAGCCGACGGTCGTCGACTTGGACTCGGCCCGCTCGGTGAACGGCGGGCTGGTGCGCCAGCTGCGCAGTGAGGTGATCAGCCGCTGATAGCGGCTGCTCGCCATGCCGTCAGTCAGCGAACGACCGGCCGCCTCCCGATCCTGGTCGAGCGTGGTCATGATCTTTTCCTGGGCCTGGCCACGAATCTGGTCGCTGGGCAGCGCCGCTATGTGGGCGGTCAATCGGCGAGCCAGGACGTCTCGATCACGGACGTGTCCGAGCAGGTCGGCATACCAAACCAGTTCATGGTCCAGCTCTGCGGCGGCGTCCGGTTCGAACAAGTCGTCGAAGATGCGTAGCGTGCTCCGCAGCCGTCTGACGGCGACCCGGGTCTTGTGCACAAGATCATCTTCGGTGCGCAGCCCGACGTCATTGACGGCCAGATCGACGCACTGCGCGGCGATGTAGGCGCCGACCAGTTCGCCGAGCGTCCCTGAGCCCGCGCCGTGGCTCGCCGGCAGGTCTCCCAACGCTTCGTCGAGTTTCGTCTTGTGGATGCTGGGGGTTGCTCCTGCAGACCGCAACAGCTTGGCCGCTTGCTTGAGTGACTTCTTCTTCACCGCCGGTCCGGCTTCGACCTCGATCTGTCGCCAGCTACGAACCTCACCGTCATCATCCACCGGGAGTGACTCGACGCTGTCGTCGGCGATTTCCAGCACCAGTTGCTGATCGGCAGCCAGGATCCGGTACGCGGTCCGCGTCGTCACCAGATGCGCCACCGGAACGACCGCCTCCCCGGCCAGCAGACCGCGTACTGCGTCCGCGATGGCGTTCGGCACGCTCTTCGACCTCGCACCGCTCTGCAACTCGATCCGGGACGTACCCGATGGCACCTTCAACTGCCAGCCGGTCTCCGACCCGCCGACCCGGCGCCGCAAGGTGACCCCGAACAGCCGAAGTCCCGCTGTGGCTGTGTCGAAGTAGGTGTTGTCGAGAGTGAAGGTCTCCTGGACGACGCTGCCACCGGCCGGAGCCAGCGACGCGATCTTGGGTAGCGACCAGTCCTCGCCGACATCGAACTTCTCCTCGATCTCGACGTACTTGTGCACCAACTCATCTCCTCATCGGAAACCAGGGCCCAAGCCGGCAACCTGTCGACGAACGCATTCACAACACTGCCACGAGAAGCACCGACGCGCAGCGTTGCCGCCGACTGGGCGCACAGGTTCGCCAACAGGTCAAAGGCGCATCCCCACCGACAAATTCGGAACCGGTGGAGAAGAGTGCTGGTTGCACGTTCGCAAACTTCCTATATAGCTTCAGCAACTTTGAGTCCTGATCATCGTGATGTGATTAGCGTTGAGGTGTGTCTGCGCAAGCTCGCGTCCAGCGTTCGGTGACGAAGGTCAAGCTGAACGGGCCGGCTCGTACCTGGTCCGCTGAGCTTGTCGGCAGCACACACGCCGGAGCCTGGTTGTTTGCCGCTGCCGGCACCCCCGTACGCCACGAAGAACCAGCCGGATATGTCAGCCATTACGAGTCGGCAGGTGTCCAACTGCTCGAGCCCGGCCAGTGGTGGACCGCGTGGTGGTGGGCCGACGCTCGCCGGATCACGATCGACATCACCCGACCGGTGACCGCGAACCAACACGGCTACCGCTATGTCGATCTGAAGTTGGACCTGTGGTGGCGCGACGGCAACTGCGGCATCGTTGATCAGGATGATCTACAAGCTGCGCTTGAGGCCGGTGATCTTGATCAGGCCACCGCGGACGTTGCACAGCAGGTGGCTGATGATCTTCATGTCCGGCTGCACGAAGATCACGAATTCGTCCGGTCCGGCTTTGCCTTGCTGGACCGCATGCTGACTCCGAGACCGAACCTCGACTGACCCTGCGGCGACCGGCCGGCCGCGAAACTAGCTCGTCTGCAGCGGCCCGGCGAACGACTTCTTCAGGGCGGAACTCGCGACCAGTGGAAGCAGCGCGGCGACGAGCTTGCCCTTGGTGGTCTTGCCGACACG
>DATCVL010000039.1:0-3575 GCA_036566865.1 Microlunatus sp. | reverse complement strand
TCGCAGGTGCTCCACCCAGGCCCGGCCGGCCGTGTAGAGCATCACGTACAGCATGAACACCTTGCCGTGGCCGAGCTTGAAGCGCCGGTCCAGCAGGATCAGCGCAGCGGCCACCGCAAGATTCCAGATCAGCTCGTAGAGGAAGGTCGGGTGGAAGGTGGCGTACTGCTCGTAACCGGCGATCCGGTACTGCGGCGCGATCTCCAGCCCCCAGGGCAGATTCGTCGGACGACCGTACAGCTCCTGGTTGAACCAGTTGCCCAGTCGGCCGATCGCCTGCGCGACGACAACGCCCGGAGCGAGCGCATCGGCCAGCGCCCAGAACCTGATCTTCCGCCGCCGGCACACCAGGTAGCCGCCGAGAGCACCGAACGCGACGCCGCCCCAGATGCCCAGGCCACCGTCCCAGAGGTAGAGCGCCCGAATCGGCTCCCTGCCCGGCCCGAAGTAGAGCTGGTGATCGGTGATCACGTGGTAGATCCGGGACCCGACGATGCCGAACGGCACCGCGACCAGTGCCACGGTCTCGACCGCGTCCCGGCTGCCGCCGCGGGCGATCCAGCGCCGAGTCGCGATGATGGTGCCGATGATCGCGCCGGTGATGATGCACAACGCGTACATCCTGATCGGCAGCGGACCGAGGTGGAATTCCAGGAACGGCGGGCTGGGAATCGAGAGAACGGCAAGGACGTGGTCTGTCACCGGGCCACCTGGTTCGGGTACGGGAATGGATCGGCGTCCGCACCGCAATGGTTCGGCGCCTCTGTGATCCTAATGGCCGCTCGCAAAGCGTCTTGCCGTGCATCACCCAGACTTGCCGGGCATCACCCAGACCTGCCGTCCATCACCGAGTCTTGGCGTGCGTCATTCAGTGTGGATCGCGATCCTCGCCCTGCCGCTCCAGCCAGTGCGGCCACAATCGGCCGGCCACCTCGGTGGGCAGCCTGCCGCCGAAGTGCATCGCCCGCCAGGTGCCGCGGTAGCCGGGCAGGATGCCGGAGGCGATCACCACATGGCCGACGATCATGATCGTCACCGGGTAGCTGACCCAGAGGTGAATCCGATACAGCCAGACGAAGATCGGCCCGCCGTGCACCAGCGCCAGCCCGGCGCCGCTGACGATCAGCAAGATCAAACCGCCGACCAAGACCAGATTTGCCAGTCGCTGGGCGGGATCGAAGTCACCGTGATGCGGTGGGAACCGGCCGGTGCGTACTGCCTTCGGCCAACCGAGCAGCCAGTGCAGATCGCCGCGATCCCAGCGCAGCGTCTCCCGTACGAACTCGGCAACCCGGTGCCGCCAGCTGATCACCGCCAGTATCCCGATACCGGCCAGCGCCCAGCCGATGACCTTGTGCAGCGCGACATCCGGCAGGTGTGCGATCACGGCCAGCAGGCTCGGGTTGCCCTCCTGCCCCAGCAGTAGCCAGCCACCGGTGATCAACAACAACAGCGTGCTGAGGTAGATCCCGGCATGGAGCCAGCGACTGTGCCGGCGATTCCGGATGATCGTCCTGGTCGAACCGGCACCTTGCCGTTTTGATTCCGGCCGATCCGACGCAGGGCGATCCGCCTCCCCCGGCGGCTGCGTGACGCGGCGCTGCCGAAGCTTGCCGCGGTCAGGCTCAGTAGTCATAGCCCCCGCCGCCGGATGACGAGGAACTGGTGGCGGCTGCTCCGGCCTTGCTCACCGTCACGGTGACCTGGGCCTGCGGTCCTACCGGTGAGTGATCGGCGTGCTGCAGGGTGACCTTGATCGTGTGCAGGCCCGGGCCGAGCTTCTTGATCATGACCGTCGGCTGGGTTTCGACGGTGTAGTCCTGCGCGTTGCCGTCGAAGGTGAGGTGAAAATGATCTTTGCCCGAGTCGGTCGGCCCGAGCTCCTCGCTGGACTTGACCGTGAGCTTGAAGGGCTCGGAGACGGTGGCGTTGTCCTTGGGTGCGGTGATCGAGATGGTGGCGCCGTTGTCGCCGCCTCCCCCGCCGTTGTTGCTGCCGCTGCTGCCGTAACCACCGCCGCCCATCGGGCCGCAGCCGGCAACCAGGAGCAGCGCACCGGCGGCAGCGGCTCCCAAGATCAGCCGTTTGCCGCTCCCGGCCCGATCTCCGAGAGATCCCTGAACCATGATCAACTTCGCGGACATGATGTCTCCTCCGACCGGTGTACGAGGCCGTCGGCGTTGCTCAGTCAGCAACAGCAGGCAACGCCACCCGGCTATCCAGGGACACGGATCCGGGCGACATCCAGTTCATGCCGATCGATCAGGAGGCTGCTTCGACGGCCGCCTTCAGCTGATCCGGCTTCCACGTGTCCGCATCCTTCTGCAGCTGGCCGTTGATGAAGACGGTCGGGGTGCTGTCTACGCCCCGTCCGGCGGCGGCCTTGTTGATCGAATCCACCCAACCCCGGTGTTGCTGCCCGGTCACGCAGGTACGGAAGTCTGCCGAGGTCAGCCCGACCAGTTCGCCGAGCTTGATCAACCGCTCGTTGGTCCACTCCAGCGGATAGTTCTGGAACAGGCCGGCGTAATACTGCTGGCCGCGTCCTGCGGTGGCCGCGCAGGCCACCGCATTGGCCGCGCTGACCGAACCGTGTTCCGGGTCCACGAAGCTCATCGGATAGAGCTCGACCTTGATCGTTTTGTCCCGCTGCAGGTCGGTGATCGTCGACCCGAGCGTCTCCTCGAAGTCGGCACAATGCGGGCAGCGGAAGTCCTCGTACAGCGACATGGTCACCGGCGCATCGTCGCCACCGAGCACGATCGGCTTGCCGTCGGTGATCTCGACCGGGCCGAAGGTGGGCTGTGCGGTCGGGGCATCGGGCTGACGACTGGCCCGCCAGGCCTGGATTCCGACCGCGGCCGCGACCACCAGCACGACCACGCCGATCACCACGGCGGACAGGATCAGCCGTTGTCGGCGCCGATCCGCCTGCTGCTGGGCCAGCCGCGCCTCCTGCGTGCGCGCCGCTCCCCTGCTGCCACCGGTCGCGCCCGTGCTCGACGGAGTCGACGAGGATCCGGGACTCGAAGTCCGGTTGCCGGCACTGCGGTTGGCGGCATTGCCGCCGCGGTTCTTACTCCGCTTGTTTGACGGCATCTTCGAGCTGCTGCGGCGTCCAGCTCGCGGCGTCGGCCTTGAGCTCGTCGTTGATGAAGACGGTCGGAGTCCCTTGCACACCGTCATTATTCGCCGCAGTGGCCGCCGACTGCATCCACGACTGATACTTCATGCCGTTCACCGCGGCGGTGAAGCTCTCGCTCGGGCTTCCGACCTGCTTGGCCAGATCGATCAACTGGTCGTTGGTCCAGTTCTTGCCGTAGTTCTCCCACAGGCCCAGGTAGTAGGCCTCGCCGAACCCGTCGGCCGCGGCGGCCGCCATCGCATTGCCGGACCGCAACGAACCCTCTTGGCCGTCCTCGTTGTCGATCACGGTCAGCACGTACAACTCGATCTTGACCTGACCCTGCTTCTGCAGGTCAAGGATGGTGTCGCCGAGGTTGTCCTCGAATTCCGCACAGTGCGGGCAGCGGAAGTCCTCGTACAACTTCAGCGTGACCGGCGCGTTCTTGTCA
>DATCVL010000038.1:0-2271 GCA_036566865.1 Microlunatus sp. | reverse complement strand
CCCTTAGGACGCGTACGCCGCAGAGATCAGTGCACGCCCGCCATCAGCCGGCGGATGGGCCGGTTGCCGATGAGCAGGAGGACACCGACGACGGAGGCGACCCCGATCAGCGGCACCGTGTGCTCACCGCTCGGCATCAGCAGGAAGACCCAGAACGCGATGCGTCAAGATCACCCCGTGCCCGCAATCGCCGACCTCGTGTCGAGGATCACCTCCGTCACCACTCGCCGCCGGCGGGATCTCTGCTGTCCGGACCTCGCCGAGCACCTCGAGTTCGACTGTCACCTCCACCGGGACCCACTCGATTGCGCCGATGCCGTCGTCTTCCGCGACGACAGCGGCAGGATCGGCCTCCCAATCCATGACGGCGGATCCAGCTATATCGCCATTCAGCACTGTCCTTGGTGCGGGAGCCGGCTCCTGAGGCAGCCGGTGGCAAGACCGTCCACCTCAGATCGACGGCATGTCCGCGAGATCAGCTGCCGTGTTCACAGTCCCGAACAACTGCGCCAGATTCTGGAACGGGTCTCAGACTGGAACGGCAGCGACTTCACGGAGATCGAATGGCGCTCCTTCCTTGAAGGCATGGAAGGAGCGGACAATGATCGGGAGTTCAAATACCCGATGGGCGGCTGGTTCGACCTCACGGCGTACGTCGCCAAGCCGCCCGATGCTGGACACAGCCGGCTTCGATTCGTCGGCGAGATCGACGACATCCTTGCCGCTCGAATCGAGACGCTGATCGAAGTCCTGGGATGACTCCTCCACTTCGGCGTCTCCTGGAAACGATCGGGACCGAAGTTGCGTACCGCTGGACTTCGACCCGCTGGACGTTGCGCGCGTGCCGCCTGCGGGCGACAGGTCGCCATGGCGCGTTCCAGCACCCAGCCCGCACTCCAGATGCACGAGCACTCACAGCCGCTTGGAACCGCGCATGGCCGGACTCCCAGCCCAGGGGTCACATGCTTCGAGATCACCGTGATCGTTCCGTACGGTTTCACAGCCTCCCGGGTTCCAAGCGGTACGCCGACAGCGCCGAGGAGTACGCCGAAATCCTTCAGCGGCACCACACGGTCATCAACGAGATCTCCGGCAACACTCCGGTCGACGAACTCATCGTGATCGCGACAGACTGGGGCCCACGTGATCTCGCCGCAGGATGGACGAGGCGACGGCTACCTTCGTCATGGCCTTGGAAGAAGTTCAGCGACCCTGACGATGGCTTCACCAACTACTTCTGGGTCGCATCCCGACTCAGCCGTGCGCAGTTCGATGCCGTCCTCACCGCGGTCGCCGACGACGAGGGCCGAGCAATCGTGATCGACATGACGACCACCTGGCTCTACGCCCCTTACGACGGTGGAGCTGATGCGCTTCTTCCGACGACTCGTGCGCGCGACGCACTGCAGGATCTACATCCCGACTGGCTCCCTCCAGCGTTCTGAGGCATGCGCTCACGACCACACATCTCGCCCGGACTGCAGCGACGGCATGCAACGAAGCCTGGCCTGTGAGCACATTGAGATTGTGGCGCTGGGCCGGGGACAAGCATCATCGGCTCATGCCGGATCTTCGCTGGGACGAGGTCAAGGACGTCTTTGATCCAAAGCTGATGGGAGCTCTCCCAGACCTCTTCGTTCCTGACACGACTGTCGATGATTGGCAGGCCCTCTTGAACTTGGTGACCACGAGCGGTTGGACGTGGAAGTACGAATCGGGCGACACAGAAGAGCCGTTGCCCTCTGCCGATATCGTGCTCGCGCGACCGTCTGACGCAGAGGCGGCCTACCTCAGGGTCTGGCCAGTCCCCGGTGTGCTTGCGATCTTCCGGTTCACGTCTGAGCACGAGATAGATTTCGACGTCGACCTCCGCGAACTCCAAGGCCAGGACGGGGTCGACAGCCTCTGTTCGTTCCTCCGTGTAATCGGGCGCGGCCTCGGCAAACCGGTTCTGATGACGAACGAGGGAGGTAGCGAAGAGCATCCGGTTCTTGGCTATGACCCGGTGAAGGACAAAGTGACAATGCTCGCCGAGGACTCGACAGTCGACCCATGAGGCGTTTGACGCAGCCAGAGGCCATCGTTCAACTCGAATGGCTCGCAGATCAGCCGGAAGACGAGCCCACGACGGGCTATTCACCCGCCAACTGGCAAGCCGAGACCTGGGTCCTACATTCGATGTACGAGCATCCCGATCTGCACGGCCTCGGCACTCACGACGACGTACGTCGACGTGCCCTTGAAGGCGGCGAGGCGACACCGGACATCGTC
>DATCVL010000037.1:0-10418 GCA_036566865.1 Microlunatus sp. | reverse complement strand
GGCTCGATCTCTCGACCTGGCAGTCATCCGGCTTCGACTGGCCAGAGCCTCGGCGCGCGGAATTGGCCGACGGTTGGATCGCGTACGACCCCGGCGGAGAAATCGAGCAGCTGATCACGGCGCGTACCGGCATGTCGGACGCGCAACAGCTCGCCATCCTCGACGAAACGATCGGCCTGGCCGGCTGGGTCATTCCCGACGGCGACGCGCAAAGCCACTGGAACAAACTCGGCGACATCGAGGCATTCGACCGGCTCCAGGCCGGATACCAAGAACTCACCCGGGCGCTGTTCACCTATCACCGCAAGTGGCGCCCGTGGCGGAGTCGGGAACTGAGGGGTCTGCAGAACCTGGACTGGCTTCCCGCCGGTTACCGTTCCGACCCGGCCGCGTTGATCGCACCCGACGGTCACGACTTCCCCGCCTATCGAAGACGCGCAGCAGCGCTACGGGACGCACTCAACGAGCTCATGGCACGGCTCCAGGCCACCGGAATCTACGGGAACGACCCCGACAGCGAGTCCTTCCTTCGACTCCATGACGAGCCCGGCCGAGCATGGAACATGGACGCCTGGAACGCCGAGCACTCCCTGCGCCTGTCCCGCCCGTAGGCAGGTCGGACGTCACCAAAAGGCTTCGCTTGATTGAACGAGTTAGGCTCCGCCCTCGCCTCAGCAACCTCCCCTCGCAGGTCACAGGAGATCACTTTGCTTTCCGAACACGCTGAAACGACCACCACAGGCACGTCCGTACGCGGAACCCTCTACCACTCGCCGGTATCTCGGCCGCACGGAGACCAGCTGCTGCCGCTGAAGGCAATGCGCCAGCCCTACCCCGACCTGTACCGATTCCACGCCGCCAAGTACGAGGGGCGCGAATCGGTGCTCGACCGGCCAGTTCCACCGCTCGACTGCACTTGGGGAGATGTCGTGTTCTTCTCCCCCGTCGACTCCACTCTCATCTTCGACGCGCTCCGTGCCTCCGGCAGGTCGGTCCCCGGTCGTGCCTTCTGCACCGTCGATGCCGGGCTGCTCGATCCTCAACAGACGTGCATCCGACTCATGCGCAAATCGGCCACTGAGCCAGAGGCTGAGTTCGGTGACGACGACGACTTCCTGCCCTACACCACCGGCACCCTCCGCGCGGTATCTCGGATCACCCATGCCGCGTTGGAACGACTGCGCAACCTCGGCTCCGACGAACCGCTACTGCCCTGGGTCGACGTCCCCCACATCCTGCACCGGGGCCCCGTACCCATCAGCTGTCTGCAGCCAGTGGGCTGACCCGGCAGGTCACCAGGAGAACTCCGCGTTGGATGCGGCCTGCTCGCCGGGCCGCATCCAGCGTTCAGCGCTCGAGGTGGACCGACGCGGGCGCTTTCGTCAGGGAGTCCAGCCGAGCCAAGCACCGCCGGCGTTCATGCCGCCGAACCACACAGCGGCAGCGGCGAACGGCAGCGGGATGACGCGCAGTGGTCTGCGCCTGATCCAGACACAGCCGAGCACGAAGAGCGCGAGCCAGATCACGACGAATGTGACAACCGCCCAGCCCGGCGCCATCAAGCCCGAGGCAAGGAAGAACGGCGCAAGGGCGATCATCGCAGCAAGCGCGATTGCGGCAAGTACGTGCGGCAGCACCTTGCGCTCGTTCGGCATGACAAGATCCTGACACGGGTTCACCCGTTGAAGGTCGCTCGTCGAAAACTCATACATCGCTCGGCGCTGGCGCGATCTCACCCAGCATGATCAAGATCAGCATGGGCCGGCCGCGATCCGTCAGCCGGCCGATCTCAGCACAGCGAACTCAGACCCCGGCGCATCGGGGTCGAAGCCGTGCTCGATCAGCCAGCGGGATGCGCCCAAGCTCCGCAACGACCACCATGCGCGGATGATGTCGATGTCGACGTCAGTGTCGTAGCCGTCGAGGACGTCGCCGAGATGCTCCTCGTGCCCGAGCGTCAAGGTGGCCAGGTCGAACAAGGCATCGCCCTGGCTTGCCTCCGACCAGTCGATCACACCGGTCAGTTCGTCACCGTCGACGAACACATGGGTGATCTGCAGGTCGCCGTGGGTGAACACCGGTGTCCAGGGCCGGAGCGCAGCCTCGGCAATCCGACGGTTACGGATCACCAGGTCGGCGGGAAGGACACCGTTTGAGATGAGCCACTCGCATTCCTGGTCGAGGTGCGATGCGATCTCGCCGAGGCTCCGACCGGGCCAAGGAGGCAGTGGTGCATCGTGCAACACCCGGATGGCGGCACCCGCTGCTGCCCACGCCGCCGGCGACGCGGGCGACGGTTCGCCGAGACGGCCGAGTGCCTTTCCTGGAACGGCAGTGAGCGCGAGCACTGGTGGCTTCCGCCATAAGATCTCCGGCGTCGGCAGCGGCGTCAGGGCCATGGCCGCGACCTCGACGTCAGTACGCGACTGATCCGCGTCGACCTTCAGGAACACATCGCCGACCCGGAGCGTCGCGCGCTCGTTATGGGCGACGACGACCTCGACCTCATCCACTGGCTCATTCTGGCGGGATCCACCGATGTCGCCAACGGCATAATCCCGTACGACAGTGGTGCTAGGCGATCGCAAACTCGATCGACATCATGATCATCGGGCCTCCTGCCAGCCGCTCGGCGAGGGTCGGGAACACGGCAACGGCACCGTCGTCAACCCTTGGCCGTGACCGTGTAGTGGATGGTTTGTCCGACGATCTTCCCGTCCTCGATGAGGTAGGAGTCGACGCCGTCGCTGACCCGTACCTGGTCGTCCTCATAGGTCCACACCAGTAGGCCGACCCGTCCTTCGGCGACGACGTGCAGGTAGTCGAATCCCAGGTGCTGGGGCAGCTCGTCTGCCAGTTGGTGGGCGAGCTGCCGGACGCCCTCGTGCCCGTGGTAAACCCCTTGTGGCATGACAATCACGACGTCCGCGGCGACGTTACGCCGGATGTCTTCCTCGAGGATGTCCTCGAACGGCCGCCCCGTCCACTGATTCGCGATCGTCAGGTGGTCGTCGAGCACCTCACGGGCCGTGCGTCGACTCAGCTCCATGCTGCGAACCTACCGCCACGGCAGCAGGAGCGGCACCGAAACGAGCTGGTTCCAACGCCGAGCGATGCCGCAACCGCGACCACGTCAGATGGGCAGGCATTGCGATCGGGTGCTGCTCCTGCCACTGGGCGATCAACCGTTCAGCACGATCCAGCGCCTCCGCTGCCGGGGCAGTGACCGACCTCGCCAACGAGGGCGCCACCATTGCGGCGGAGTTGCTGAACGAGTACAGTCCGGGACGAATCTGGTTGCGCCACCGTGGCGCGACCGCCGTGTTGGCGGCCATCCGCCCCTTTTGAAGGGACGTTGGCTTGCCATTTTTTCGTTTGGGCACAATCGCCCGTCGCTACGCACTGCACGTCGAGCTTCTGCGGAGCTGCGCACCCGGACTTTCGGCACTCTGTCTGGGGCTGTCGCTGGTCGTCGCAGCAGCGACGACGATCTCGCTGATCGCCACCGGTCTGTTGGTAGCCGCGTTGTCGGTCTCCGACTCACAGGCGCTGACCTGGACCGCGGCCACCGCGGCAACGTTCTTGATCATCCTGGTCACGACCTCGATGCTCGGCTATGTCAGCCGCGCCGTCTCGGCCCGCTACCTGATCTTGGTCTGCGATCGCATCGTCGAGGCCGGAGCAACCCCATACACGCTGGCAACGTTGGAGGATCCGCAGATCTCCGGTGAACTCCGTACCCTGGCCGAGGCTCCACGGGACTGGCTCTTCCAGGTGGGCGTGGACGCGACCTGGACGTTGTTGACGATCCGACTGACCGCTATCGGTGCCTTTGCAGTTCTCGCTTCCTGGTCCTGGTGGCCGCCGATCATGCTGGCGATTGGGTGGATGCTCTACTCCCGCGCCTTCACCCGCTGGAGCAGCACGATCTTTGATGGGCTGCTCGATCTCACCGGTACCGACCGGAGGCGCGCCGGCTACCTCCACGGTCTCCTCACCGAGCCGTCAGCGGCGAAGGAGGTCCGCCTGTTCGGCCTCACCGACCTGCTGGTCGGACGTTTCACGACGAGCTGGCACAAGGCGCAACGTCTCGTATGGGCCAACCGCACATCCTCGGTGCGCCGGACGATGCTGATCTTGCTGGCTCCACTGACCGCGACCGGGGTCGCCTTGAGCGCGCTGCTGGTGGATGTCCAACGGGGCGCCGTCGGCACCGGGATCCTGGTGACCCTGGTCCAGGCGATCTGCTCGATGGCCGCGTTCGGACCGCACACCGACCCGCAGGTCGCGTTGGCACGCACCCTGGCCACCGTCAGCGCGCTGCATCGGGTTCGTACGAAGATCGGGTTCGGCGACTCCCTGCCAGTCGTTCCGGAACCCTCCCCACATACGCAGAGGCGACCCGGGCGTCGCACCGAAGCTCTCCGGCCTGCGACGGTGGAGATCTGCAACGTCAGCTTCAGCTACCCATCGGCGTCGCGACCGACGATCGGTGCGTTGAACCTGACGATTCCGGCCGGACAATCGCTGGCCCTGGTAGGTCTCAACGGGGCCGGGAAATCGACGTTGATCAAGTTGCTGTGCGGGTTGCAGCGTCCCGATCGAGGTTCGATCCGCATTGATGGCCAGGACCCGCAGGTCGACCCTGCGGCGCGTCGCAGGCTGGCGGTGATCTTCCAGGACTTCGTCCGCTACCACCTGACGCTTCACGACAATATTGCGCTCCGCGAGCCGTTCGACGATCTTCGTGACCGTACGGTGCAGTCGGCCCTACACGATGCCGGCGGCGATGAGATTCTGGCCGGGCTCCGCGGCGGTTTCGACACCGTCCTGTCGTCCGAGTACGACGGTGGGACCGACTTGTCGGGAGGGCAATGGCAGCGCGTGGCCCTGGCCCGTGCGCTGGCCGCCCTGCGTAGAGAGGCGGGCTTGCTGATCTTGGACGAACCCACGTCGGCACTCGATGTCCGGGCCGAAGCGGCCCTGTTCGACCGCTTCCTCACTGTGGCGCGAGGAGCAACGACGATCCTGGTCAGCCACCGACTCTCCAGCGTTCGACAGGTGGACCGGATCGTCGTGCTCGCCGACGCACCGACCGGATCCCGGATCATCGAGGACGGCACCCACCAGGAGTTGATCAAGGCCGACGGTCAGTACGCCGAACTGTTCCGTCTCCAGTCGTCCCGCTTCACCCGACTGGAGGATGCCCGATGAATCGAGTGCTCCGTGCTCTGTGGCTGATCATCTCCACGTCGGTTCGGGTCGACCCGCTGCGGTCGTTGCTCTGCCTCGCTGAGTCGGTCGGCGTTTTGATGTCCGTGCTCCAGCCGCTCTTCCTGGCTTGGATCATCAACGGGGCCATCCATCGGGATCCTCGTGAGGTCCTGGGCGGGGCGGCGGCTCTGCTGGCTTCAGTGGCAGCGGACAAGGCCCTGTGCATGATCGGTGTGAATGCCAGGATCCGGCAACTCGAACTGGTCAGTCACGTATTCCAGGCGCAGGTTGCGGAGGTCACCGCACGCATCCCGACGCTTGATCATCTCGAGTCGCCCCAGTATCTCGACCAGTCCCAATTGCTCCGTGAGCGTAGCGGCACCCTCGGAGTTGCGCTCAACACCCTGCTCAATGCACTCAATGACGTGATCCGAGTCGCGGGCACTCTGCTGCTGGCTGCATCCGCTGATCGGAGAGCGTTGCTGGTTGCCGCCGCCGGTCTTCCGCTGCTTCTCGCAACGCGGTGGTTCGTGGTCTGGCAGGCCCGAGCAGAAGCCGAATCGGCACAGCCCGCACGGTTGACCAATCACTTGCTGCGCTTGGGGATCAGCGACTCAGCGGGTGCGGAGATTCGGGTGTTCGGGAGCGCGGAATTGCTCCGCCGCCGACTCCATCAGGCTTCTACGGCCTGGCGTCGACCATTCACCGTCCTGGCCCGTAGAACGGCAGTCATCGAATCGGTCTGCAATGCGATCTACTTCGCCGTGGCCGGAATTGTTCTGCTGTGGTTGGTCTCCGATGTCGTCGCTGGTCGGATTCCGGTCGAGTCATTCACCCTCGCACTGCTCCTGGTGAATCGCATCCAGGCCGGAAATCAGGATCTGCTGGACGCGGCGCGCAAGGTGGTCGACATGACGCGTACCACGATGCGACTGCTCTGGCTCCGAGACTACGAGCAACAGGCGGCAGCGATCGACACGGCTGCGGTCCCCTCCCCGAACCGTCTGACCGAGGGAATCGATCTGGACGGCCTCGGATTCCAGTACGCCACCGGTAGCTCCTGGGCGTTGAAGGATGTCTCGTTGCACCTGTCCCCCGGCGCCGTGGTGGCAATCGTCGGCGAGAACGGGGCCGGAAAGACAACCCTGGTCAAGCTGCTCACGGGTATGTATCGCCCGAGTGCTGGACGCATCCTGGTCGACGGAATCGATCTCGCAGAGGTCGACACGATCGACTGGCGGAACCACACCACGGCGGCCCTTCAGGACTATCTCCGGCCGGAATTCACGGCCGACGAAGCGATCGGGTTCGGTGACCTCCTCGGCGATCAAGATCAACAGCAGATTGTCGGCGCCGCGCGGCGCGGATCTGCCGACACGATCATCGACAGGCTGCCCCACCGCTATCGCACCCAGCTCGGATCCGACTGGCCCGAGGGAGTTGATCTTTCCGGCGGACAGTGGCAGCGGTTTGCACTTGCTCGCGGGATGATGCGCGAGCATCCCCTGCTGCTCGTCCTCGACGAACCGACGGCGGCCCTGGATGCTGCCGCCGAGCACGAACTCTTCGAGCGATACGCGGCCGCGGCGACGAACAGCGGGGCGGCCGGGACGATCACACTGCTGATCACCCACCGCTTCTCCACCGTTGCCGCAGCGGACTTGATCATGGTCCTCGACCACGGCAGTCTCCGAGAAGTCGGCAGCCACTCCGAGCTCATCGGGCAAAACGGTCACTACGCCGAGCTGTATCGGCTCCAGTCCCGCGGCTACAAGTCGTAGCCGTTAATGGCTCGTCTCGCGGGAGCTCGCCTGACACACTGACCGCCCATGGGCCATGTTGACGTGTCCGGTGTGGGCTATCGCCTGCCCGACGGTCGGTCGTTGTTGACCGACGTCAGCTTCCGCGTCGGCGAGGGCGCGAACGTCGCGCTGGTCGGCGCAAACGGATGCGGTAAGACCACGCTGCTGAAGATCATCTCTGCTGACCTGCAACCGCTCCAGGGTGCCGTCGTCAGCAGCGGCGGGTTGGGCGTGATGCGCCAGTTCATCGGCACCGGACGTGGCGTCGACACGATCGCCGACCTGCTGCTGTCGGTGGCGCCGACGCGCATCCAGACCGCGGCGAAGGGCCTCGAGCGGGCCGAACGTGCTGCGATGGAGCGCGATGACGAGCAGACCCAGATGGACTACGCGGCGGCGCTGGCCGAGTGGAGCGACGCCGGCGGTTACGACGCGGAGATCCTCTGGGACGTCTGTTGCACCGAGGCATTCCGTCTCACCTTCGACAAGGTCAGATACCGGGACGTGATGACGCTGTCGGGTGGCGAGCAGAAGCGCCTTGTTCTGCAGGTGTTGCTGCGGGGCCCGGATCAGGTCCTCGTCCTGGACGAGCCAGACAACTATCTCGATGTGCCGAGCAAACGCTGGCTCGAGGAGTGCCTGAACGAGACACCCAAGACGGTGCTGTACGTCTCCCACGACCGAGAACTGCTGGCCAACACCGCAGATCAGATCGTCACCCTGGAAGGTGGCCCGGACGGCAATACCGCGTGGGTGCACGGTGCCGGATTCGGCAGCTATCGACAGGCCCGCCTGGACCGACATCAGCGATACGCGGAATTGGGTCGGCGCTGGGATGAGCAGCGTACAAAGCTTCAAGATCTGGTGCGCGCACTGCAGATCGCCAAGTCGCCCAAGACGCAGGCCGCGATCACCCGGCTGAATCGGCATCTGGCCGATCGCCCACCTGAGCCACCGCGAGAACAGAAACTCCGGATGCGGCTGCGCGGTGGCCGGACCGGCGTTCGGGCGCTGACCACCCATAAGCTCGCGTTGGCGGGCTTGACCGACCCGTTCGATCTCGAGGTGTTCTACGGCGAGAGGGTTGCCGTCCTCGGCGCAAACGGGACCGGGAAGAGTCACTTCATGCGGCTGCTGGCCGGCTGGCCGGAGACCGATGCTGTGGCCCATAGCGGCGACTGGAAGCTCGGAGCGAGGGTCGTAGGGGGATACTTCTCCCAGTCCCACGAGCGGCCGGACCTTGTCGATCGTACGCTGCTCGACATCCTCTGGAAGGACTGCTCGCTGCAGTCCGAGGACGCCGCCAGAGCACTGAATCGCTACGAGCTGGTGTCGGCCCGGGAGCAGTCCTTCGGCACCTTGTCGGGCGGCCAGCAGGCCCGCTTCCAGATCCTGCTGCTCGAGCTCTCGGGGGCAACGATGCTGCTCCTCGACGAACCCACCGACAACCTCGATGTCGCCTCGGCCGAGGCCCTGGAGAGTGCTCTGGCTGACTTCGACGGGACCGTCATCGCGGTCACCCATGATCGTTGGTTCACCCGTTCCTTCGACCGGTATCTGGTGTTCAGCCAGGACGGACAGGTGCTCGAGACCGTCGATCCGGTCTGGTGATCAGGCCGTAGCGGTCGGCGATTCCAGAACGGAACGGGTCAACGACGGTTACCGGTCTCAACCGGGCAGGTCCACCGACAGTGTTTCGGACAGATGTCTGCGTGCCGCTTCGTCGATCTGTTGCGGCCAGTCCAGCCCACAGCGTTGATGAAGATCACGGGCGAGCGGCAGGAACGCGGCAGCGCCGGCCAGATGGGCGGCGATCACCGACTCACGCTCCGCCTTCGGCTGTGGAAGGTCAACCAGGATCTGGCGCTGTTCAGCCGCCAGGAGCCGATTGAGATGGAGCGCTCCCCCACGCTCCTCGACCGCGACATCCTCCAGCATCAAATCGATCAACAACCCGCGGACGAGGCCGGCACCGGATTGGCCGACGATGAACTCACCGCGGCCGACGACGACCGGCAGCAATCCGAGGATGCGGAAGAACTCCTCCGTCAGGGCCTGAATCCGCTGCGGGTCAGGTTGCTTCGGCCCGCGTGGAGCGAGAAGTTGCTCGCTCAAACCGTGCGGATCGTAGAGCGCTTTGACGGTGGACGTCGTCCGGGTTCCGACCTTGTCCGGCGTCCCCACCGAGACGTCGAAGCGAGTCCAATCCGTACTGATCTGGTTGAAGATCGGTTGACTTCGAAGCTGCCGACGCAGGACGATCGGCGCGATCCGATCGCAGAGACTCGGCCAATCGGCACAAAATGCATCGAGGTCGCCATCGCCGACGACGACCCACAGATCGACGTCGCTGTACCGATCGTCGGTGCCGCGGCCGAAACTCCCGGCCAGCCACACGCCGAGCACCCGGTCGTCCTGACTCAGTACCGACTCCGCTCGCTCGATCAGACTCCGCTGCCCGGAGCCGGCAGCGGCGGGAGGCGACGTGGCGCTCCGATCCTCACTGTTGATCATGAACGCCACCCTGACAGATGTCGCCGAGTGGGCACACCTGCTGTCGTCAGAGTCACATCCCGCCGGACGCAGCGGTCAGGCGAAGATCTCGCCGATCTCTGCGAGGACGCTGTCATCGAGGCGAGCGAGCGCATCGAGTGCGCCCATGTTCTCCTCCACCTGACCCACCGTCGATGCTCCGGTGATCACGGTCGACACATGCGGATTGGCCACACACCAGGCAATCGCCAGCTGTGCCGTGGTGACGTCGAGTCGTTCGGCGATGGCGGCGAGCTTGGTCACCTTCTGGTTCAACTCCGGGTTGGATACCTGGCCACGCAGCCATTCGTAGCCGGGCAGGGCGGCACGGCTGTCGGCGGGGATCCCATTGACATACTTGCCCGACAACACGCCGCTGGCCAGCGGGCTCCAGGTCGTCAGGCCCAGCCCGATCTCGTCGTACAGACGGGCGTATTCCGACTCGACGCGATCCCGATGGATGAGGTTGTACTGCGGCTGATCCATGACCGGCTTGTGCAGGTTGCGCTTGTCGGCGATCAACCAAGCCGCGCGGAGCTCGTCCGCGGACCACTCCGAGGTGCCCCAATAGAGGGCCTTGCCCGACGAGACGATGTCACTCATCGCCCATACCGTCTCCTCGATCGACGTCTCCGGATCGGGTCGATGGCAGAAGACCAGGTCGACGAAGTCGAGACCCAAGCGCTCGAGCGATCCGTCGATGGCCTGCATCAGGTACTTCCGATTCAGCGTGTTGCGCATGTTGATCATGTCGCCGTTGATGCCGAAGAACAGCTTGGTCGAGATCACGTAGCTGTGCCGCTTCCAGCCCAGCTCGGCGATCGCCTTGCCCATGATCTCCTCCGACTGACCGTCGGCGTACACCTCGGC
>DATCVL010000036.1:0-13596 GCA_036566865.1 Microlunatus sp. | reverse complement strand
TGTGGATCTTCCTGGCCTTCGCACTGGATGCGCTCGCGATCGCCGCCCAGGCAGTGATCGGTCGCTACCTCGGCGCGGGCAAGGTCGATCTGGTCCGCCGACTGACTCGGCGGATGATCGGCTGGGGCGTACTGGCCGGACTGACCTTCGGCGTGATCCTGACCGTCGCCCGGCCACTGGTTGATCAAGTCTTCTCGCCGGACCCGGCGGTGCAGGAGCTGCTTCGGCAGGTGCTGCTGGTCGTTGCCTGCATCACCCCGATGGCCGGGGTCGTGTTCGTCCTGGACGGGGTGCTGATCGGGGCCGGCGACGCTCGCTACCTGGCCATTGCCGGACTGATCGCGATGGCCTCGTACGTGCCACTGGCGCTGTTGGTGCATCGGCTCGACGCGGGCCTGATCTGGCTCTGGGTCAGCTACGGCGTGTTCATCTTCGCTCGGATGATCACCCTGGTGCTGAGGGCCCGGACCGACCGCTGGATGCGGACAGGGCTGACCTGACCCGACCGAACCAGTACGCCACAGCTGACCCGGCGCCCTCGCACCGGCCCCCGGACCGATTCCCGGTCCGGGTGCCGCATCTGGTGCCGTGTGCCAGGGTCACTTCAGGTCAAGATCACGACGGCGCAGGCCGAGGATGCCGATCAGGACCAGCGCGGCGGCGATCGCGGTCAAGATCAATTCGGCCGGCCAGTCGACGTCGTCGATCGGCACCCTGGCGATGTGGCCGAAGGGTTGCAGCTTGTTCATCCAGTCCGGGAACTGCAGGATCTGGCCGAGGTAGCCGACGAAGAACGAGTAGACCACCACGATCCAGGCCACCGGCGCCAGCCGCGGCAGCCACCCGTACAGAGCGACGGCAACTCCGGCGGTCACCCAGACGGCCGGGGCGTAGGCGAGTGCGGACAGCGTCAGGGTCCCGATCAGCCCTTGATCGCCGGCCGACCCGGCTCCGGCGACACCGAAGCCGAAGCCGGCGGCCGCCAGCATCAGCGCGCCTCCGATCATCGCCACCGCGACATGGCTGAGCAGCCAGCGGGTCCGGGAGAGCCCGGTGGCCAGCAGGCCCTCGGCCCGCCCGCCGGACTCCTCGGACCGCGGCCGCAGCGCGGCGATCACCGCAAACACCGCTGCGACCATCGACAGCACGACCAAGATCATCGAAGCGAACGCTTCCGTCAGCGAGCCACCGACGCTCCTCAGAGCTTGATCAAGTTGCTCGATGCCGGACAGCATGTCCTCGACCGAGCCGAGCACCGATCCGTACATGGCGCCGAGGACGAACGCTCCGGCGGCAAAGCCGATGATCATTCCGCGATGCAGCCGGACGGCCGCACCGATCGGGGTCTGCAGGAAGGCGGTGGCGGACGCGCGGCCCTGGCGCGAAGCGCGCAGCCCTGCGCCGACGTCCCGCCGGGTGCTCAGCCAGAAGCCGAGTCCGCCGGTGATCACCGCCAGCCCGAGTGCCGGCAGCAGCGGCCACCAATCGTTGTCGAGGTAGGCGTAGGTCCGCTGAGCCCAGCCGATCGGGGACAGCCAGGAGAGCACGTCGTTGCCACCGCTGTCACCTGCGGCGCGCAGGGCATAGGACAACCCGACCACCGCCAGCGACATCCCGATCGCGCCGCGTGCGTGGGCGGTGATCTGAACCGTGACAGCGGTGACGCCGATGAACACGAGACCGACTGCAGCATGAGCGAAGCCGTACAGCATCGATCCGGCCAGATCCATCGACTCGATATTCATCGCGGCCAGGCCGAAGCCGAGCGCCAGCGCGAGCACCAGATTGGCCAGCACCGCGATCACGATCGCTGCGAACAACTGCGCATGTCGCCCGACCGGCATCGAACGGACCAGTTCGGCCCGCCCGGTCTCCTCCTCGGTACGGGTGTTGCGGACGATGATCAGGATGCTCAGCAGGGCCACCACGATGGCCACCCAGCCGATCATCTGCTGGCTCATCATCGCGCCGATCGTGTAGTTCTCCATGTACTCCCGCGGACCGGTCATCGCCAGGCCGGCCGGCGTGCCCATCGAGGCCGCGGTGGTGGCTCGTTCGGCCGGATCGCCATACAGGCTGGAAAAACTGGCCGCGACCATCAGCGTGCTGGCCACGATGATCACCAACCAGGCCGGCGTACGAATCCGCTCCCGACGGAGCGCGAATCGGATCAGCGTGCCGGCACCACCGAGCGGGTGAGCACGCGCGTCGGTGCGCGGTGCGGCGGCGGACAGCCGGGTGGCGACGGCACTCATCACCGGCCCGCCTTCGCATGCCGGGCATCGGAGCCGTTGCCGCCGACACCGTCCTGATGACCGTTGCCCTTCAACTCGGTCTCGTAATGCCGCAGCATCAACTCTTCCAGGGTCGGCGGATGACTGGTCAGGCTACGAACCCGAAAGCGCGCCAACTGATCGAAGATGTCGTCCAGATGCTCACCATCGGCCTTGAAGTTGATCTTGGTCAGGCCGTTGTCCAGCTGCTCGGACTGCAGATCGTGGACCCCGGCGACGTCGGCCAGCCCGCTCGGTTCCTGCCCCAGCTCGCCGGCGATCTCGGTCCGGGTCAGGTGCCGCATCTCGCTCAGGCTGCCGGTCTGGACGATCTCACCCTGCCGGATGATGCTGACCCGATCGGCCAACTTCTCCACCTGAGCAAGGATGTGGGACGACAACAGGACCGTCTTGCCCGCCTCCTTGGCCGCGAAGATCACGTCCTGGAAGACGACCTCCATCAGCGGATCCAGACCGGCGGTGGGTTCATCGAGCAACAACAGCTCGGCGTCCGAGGCCAGCGCCGCCACGATCGCGACCTTCTGCCGGTTGCCCTTGGAGTACGCGCGACCCTTCTTGGTCGGATCAAGATCGAATCGGCGGATCAGCTCGGCTCGTCGGGCCGGGTCGATACCACCCCGCAGCCGGCCGAGCAGGTCAATCGCCTCACCACCGGTGAGGTTCGGCCACAACTCCACATCGCCCGGCACGTAGGCCAGTCGGCGATGCAGCGTGACCGCATGGCGCCACGGGTCCTGGCCGAGCAACTGCACCGTGCCGGAGTCCGCCCGGAGCAGGCCGAGCAGGATCCGGATGGTGGTCGACTTGCCGGCCCCGTTGGGTCCGAGGAATCCGTGTACTTCACCGGTCTCCACCTGTAGGTCGAGACCATCCAGGGCGACCGTGCGCCCGAACGACTTGTGCAGCTGGTGAGCCGCAATCGCTGTTGACATGCCACCCAACGTACGCAGTCTTCACAATTTTGTAAAGTTAAGGAACCGTCAAAATCCCAGGCACTATGATCGGCCGCGATGACAACGAGGAACAAGACCAGTCGGGCCTCGAACCCGGGCGATGCGGCGGCAACCCACCGCGATCCCGCCGGCGTCGATCGGTTCGTCGAGCAGTACGCCTCGACCTTGGTGGAGGCCGGGGTGCCGCGAATGCCGTCCCGGGTGCTGGCCTGCCTGACCATCTCCGAGGACGGGGCGATGACCTCGGCCGACCTGTCCGCCCGGTTGCAGATCAGCCCGGCGGCGGTCTCGGGCGCCATCCGTTATCTGACTCAGGTCCGGATGGTCGTTCGGGAACGTGAACCGGGCACTCGGCGTGACCTCTATCGGGTCCAACAGAACGGCATGTACGCAGCGATCACAGGGCGGGACGACTTCCTTCAGCACTGGCGTCAGATCCTGCTGGCCGGTGTGGACGCAGTCGGCGCCGATACGGCAGCGGGCGAACGATTGACCGAGAACGCCGACTTCATGGACTTCCTGTCCAGCGAGCTCAGCGGTGTTCTGCATCGGTGGGAGGCATACCGGACCAAGCACCGCCGGCCCTGACCACGGCCGCTGCCGGCGGGTCAGAACCGTCAGCCGCAGCGCCTGTCAGTGCGGCCGTAGACCCGGACTGCGCCGGCCTGTTGCCCGCTTGGCTCGGTTGCGAATTTCCGCAGCCGGCGTGGTTCAATCGCTGAGACGTGTCCCCCAGCGAGCCCGAAGGAAACGGTGCACCGGTGACCAGCGCGACCTTGGTGATCATTGATCCGGCAACCCGGCTGCCGGCCGGCACGACCGCACCCGATGACCGGCTGCGGGTTGTCGATCCCGATCAGCCGCAGGTGAAGGTGACCGACCTCGGCATCACCCGTGGCGACGGGATCTTCGAGACCTTCGGCGTGGTCGGCGGCGATGTGCAGGCGGTGCAGCCGCACCTGCGTCGGCTGCAGCGGTCGGCCAGCATGCTCGACCTGCCCGAGCTCGACCTGGAGGCGATCGAGGAAGCCGTCCGACTGGCGGCCAAGCTGCACGAGCTGGACGACGTCCTGGTGAAGTTGATCATCACCCGCGGCATCGAGGGCGACGAGCAGCCGACCGCGTGGGCGCACGCCTTCGTCGGCGACGACTACTCGGAGCGTCAGAGCGGCGGGATGAAGGTGGTCACCCTCGACCGCGGCTATCCACGGGACATCGCCAAGACCTCGCCCTGGCTGCTGCAGGGGGCCAAGACGCTGTCGTACGCGGTGAACAAGGCCGCGTTGCGGGAGGCGCGCCGGCGGGACGCCGAGGACGTGATCTTCACCAGCACCGACGGCTACGTGCTGGAAGGGCCGTCGGCGACGGTGATCATGAGGGTCGGCGACGAATTCGTCACCCCGCGAACCGACCAGGGAATCCTGGAGGGCACCACCCAGGCAGCACTGTTCGGCATCCTCGAGTCGCTCGGCTTCAGCACCAGCTATCGATACGTGCTGGCCGAAGAACTCCCCCGGGCCGATGGCCTGTGGATGGTGTCCAGCGGCCAGCAGATCACCCCGGTGATCAAGCTCGACGGCCAGGATCTCCCGTACGACCCGGAGCTCAGCCAAACGATCTTGAAGCGGCTGCAGGCCCGGACCAGCTGACCGGAGAATCAGCAGCCGGCCGGTGTTCGGCCGGCGACCGTCTGCTCAGGCGTCGGGCCAGACGATGCCGATCTTGCCGCCGGCGCCGGCGTCTGCGATCTCGTACGCCCGGGCGGCGTCGGTGATCGCGAAGGTGTCGCTGACCACCTTCTCCGGATGCAGATTCCAGCGGACCAGGCGGTCCAGCAGCTCGGCCATCCGGACTGTCGAGGTCACCCAGGAACCGTGCACGGTCAGCTGCCGATGGATCAGCACCTCGCTGACGTCGACGCTGAGCTGGCCGCCTTCGCCGACCAGCGCGGCACGGCCCCACCGGCGGGTGTGCTTGAGCGCGGCCAGCTGCCCGATGCCGTTGCCGCTGCAGTCGATCGACACCTCTGCTCCGTCGCCGAGCAGCTCGACAAGTTGATCATCGTCCCCGGCCGGTACGGCGACATCCACCGCACCAAGATCAACTGCCAGCTGCCGGCGCTCGGCACTGACGTCCACACCGACCACGGTGCTCGCGCCCATCGCCTTGGCCATCAGGCCGGCGGCATTACCGACCGGGCCGAGCCCGACGATCAGCAGCCGATCGCGACCGGACACATCGACCCGGCAGAGCGCCTCGTACGCGGTGCCGAATCCGCAAGCCACACAGGCCCCGTCGACGAAGCTCAGCTCATCCGGAAGCACCAACAGGTCGCGCTCGGTGGCCAGCAGTTGGTCGGCATGGCCACCGTTGCGTTGCCAGCCGTACGCGGCTCGCTGCGGCGAGGTGCAGCTGATCTGATAGCCGCGTCGGCAGTCGTCGCACTGGCCGCACCCGCTGATGTGGTAGACCACCACCCGGTCGCCGACCTTGATCCGGTCGACTCCCGCGCCGATCTTGATCACCCGCCCAGCCGGCTCGTGCCCGGCCACCACGTCCTGGTACGCCTCCGGCCCCTCACCCAGGTGTTCTCGATAGATCGCCCGAAGATCACTGCCGCAGATGGTCGAGGCGCGCATCGCCACCACCACCTGGCCGTAGCCGGGCTCGGGGTCCTCGATCTGCTTCAACTCGACCTGCCGATTGCCGGGCAGAAACGCTGCACGCATTGCGGTTGCTCCTTCGAATATGTCGCCGCCGGTTCCGGCAGGTCGCCTGTCAGCTGGATGCATCGGTAAGAATGTCGCAACAGATGGCCATCGCCCCGGGTGGGGCGGATGGTGACCAATCCCGTGCGACATTCTTACCGCTCACCGATACTGGCGGCCGAAGTCGGCAGTATGCAGAGCACTCCGCGCACGCCAGTGCGAAACGACTGCGCGCAGGTGTTCCCGCGCCCGGCCGGCGTCGGAGTCGGCAGCCGCGTCCCAGAGGTTGTGTTCCTCGGCGGCGTCTGCCTCCAGATCGAACAGCTGGCCCTCGTCGGAGTCCACGAATTCGACGTACTTCCAGCGATCGTCCCGGGCCATCGTCATCAACTCGGTGCCGGTCAAGATCATGTCCCGGGCGTGCTCGGAGAAGACGTACTCCCGTCCGGCCCATGGCTCGCCCCGCAGGGCAGGCATCAAGGACTGGGCCTCCATCCAGTCCGGCACCTGAAGACCGGCGAGCTCGAGCACGGTCGGCCCGAGGTCCATCATCGCGGTCAACGCATCGATCTGCTGACCTGCCGCCACCCGGCCCGGGCCCCAGATGATCGCCGGCACCCGAACGCTCGGGTCGTACATCGTCCACTTCTGGCTGTGCCCGTGATCTCCGAGGCAGTCACCATGATCAGAGGTGAAGATGATCACGGTGTTGTCCAGCACTCCGCGGCGCTCCAGAGCGTCGATCAACAGGCCCAGCTGCTCGTCGATCTGGGTCACCTCGGCCAGATAGTGCCGCCGCTGCCGACGCGATTGCTCCGCCGTCGGGTCGGCCAGATGAACGATCGAATCATGATCATTCTCCTGGTGATGTCGGCGTAGCTCCTTCAGCGCGGCCGGCTGGCTCTCCAGGTCCTCGTCGGTACGGACCGGCAGCGGCACGTCCCGATCACGGTACGCATCCAGGTGCCGGCTCGGCGGATCGTACGGCGGGTGCGGGCCGGGGAAGCCGATCTGCAGGAAGAACGGTTCGTTGCCGGGATAGCTGTCCAGCCACCACCGGGCATGGCCGGCCACGAAGTTGTTGGAGTGCAGATCCTCGGGCAGCTCCCATTCGAAGGCTCCGAGTCGGTCGCGGTAGTCGTCCCGTTCGCGATGGATCTGACGGGTGGGTTTGATCATGCCGTGGCTCCACAACGCCTTGTCCCACTGATCATGGTAGAAGGGCACGTTCGGGTGGAAGCGGTCCTTGTTCTCCACCACGGTTCGCTCATGGAAGCCGAGCGGGGTCTCCCACGGGTGGGTGTGCATCTTGCCCACATTCACGCAGTGGTAGCCGCTGTCCGCCAGCGACTCGACCCAGGAATGCCGCCACAGGTCCTCGTTGCGCAGCACCCCGAGCGAGTGCGGGTAGAGGCCGGTGAACAAGCTGGCCCGCGACGGCGAGCAGGACGGTGCGCTGACGTAGGTCCGGGTGAAGGCGGTGCCTTCGCGCACCAGCCGATCGAGATGAGGAGTGTCGACGTGATCATGACCCAGCGCGGCGATGGTGTCGAATCGCTGCTGGTCGGTGATCACGAAGACGATGTTGGGCCGTTGCTCTTGTCCGGCCTCGCTGGTACGGGATGCACTCACGTGCTGGGATTCCTTTCTGGGTTGAGGAAACGTCGATCCTGATCACGCGGGCGCGTCTGCGGTCTCCAAGGAGTCGCGGAAGGTCTCCTTGGCCAGGATCAGGCAGACGAAACTGATCACGCAGATGATGCCGAGATAGATCGCCACCGGCCAGTAGGACTGTCCGAATGCTGCGGCCAGCGCGGTCGCGATGGCCGGCGTCGGCGCTCCGCCGATCAAAGCCGACGTCTGATAGGCGACGCCGATGCCGGTGTAGCGGGTGTGGGTGCTGAACATCTCCGCGAACAACGTGCCCTGCAGGGCGAACATGCAACCCGTGCCGACGGCGAGCATCAGGATGATCATCAGCCAGGCAAGTGCGGTGTTGCCACTGGCCAACGCCGGGAAGTAGCCGAAGCCGAGGGTGCCGCAGACCGCGATCCCGAACATGTAGATCGGCCGGCGACCGATCCGGTCGGACAGTGCACCGACGATCGGTACGATCGCGATCTCGACGGCCGACGCCAACACGAACCCGGTCAACATGTCCTGTTTGCTCATGCCCAGTTGGGTTGTGGCGAAGGCGATCCCGAAGACGTTGATCACGTTGAAGGTGACCGCGTCGGCCATCCGGGCGCCGATGGCGAGCAGCACGTTCTTCGGGTGCTCCCGGATCAGGGCGAGCAGCGGCACCCGCTGTTGATCTTGCTGATCGGCCTGGAAGGTGCGCGTCTCCGGCAGCGCCCGGCGGATGTAGAGGGCGATGATCAAGAACAGCCCACTGAGCAGGAACGGCACCCGCCAGCCCCACGAGTAGAGACTGGACTCGGGCAGTTGTTGCATGATCGCAAAGATCCCGGTGGCGGCCAGCAGCCCGATCGGCGTACCGACCTGGTGGATGCTGCCCATGATTCCGCGCCGCCCGGTCGGCGCGTTCTCCAACGCCACCAACGCACCACCACCGAACTCGCCGCCGATCCCGATGCCCTGGATCAGCCTGAGCAGCACCAGTAGCGCAGGCGCCAAGGCACCGACCGTGTTGTAGGTCGGCAACAGGCCGATCAGGAAGGTGCAGCCACCCATCATCGACACCGTGATCAACAGCATCCGGCGTCGACCGATCCGGTCACCGAAGTGACCGAAGAGCACGGCGCCGACCGGTCGCATCACGAAGCCGGCGGCGAAGGTGCCGAAGGACTCCATCAAGCCGGCGGTCGGGGACGAGTTGGGGAAGAACAGGGTCGGGAAGATCAGGCCGGCGGCCGTACCGAAGAGGTAGAAGTCGTACCACTCGAGGAACGAGCCCGAGATGGCCGCGGTCAGCGCCTGCCGTGGCTTGGCTGTCCTCGTTGCGGTGCTGTGCACATTCGACACCGTTGTCTCCTCATGCTGCTCATTTGAGATTCGTTGATACTCAGATGAGCGCGACGCTAGACTCTGCAGCACCGCCGGGTCAAGCCCACGGGGCGGATTTCGGGCAAAGTCGTCGCGATCGGCGAGCCGGCGGAGAGGGAGTGACCAAGACGTGGCGCGTACCAAGAAGCCTGCCGACGCGGCAGCGGCCGAGGCCTCACCGCAGCGCCCGGGCGACGACACGTCGATGTTGTTGTCGGTCGCGCGACGCTACTACTGGGACGACCAGTCCAAGGTGAGCATCGCGCAGGAGCTCGGGATCAGCCGCTTCCAGGTGGCCCGGATGTTGCAGGATGCCCGCCGCAGCGGACTGGTCCGGATCGAGATCGGATCCCCCGGGCATGTTGATCAAGAACTCTCCCGGCGAGTGGCCGAGCGGCTCGGCATCGCGCGATGCATCGTGGTCGAGGCGCACCCGACCTCGGCGCAAGCCACCTTTGATCTTGTCGGCACCGCCCTGGCGGCCGAGCTCGAGTCCACGGTGAGTGAGGGAGACACCGTCGGCATCGCCTGGAGCCGGGCCGCTCCGGCGATGGCTGCATCGCTGCGCCGGCTGGATCGCTGTTCGGTGGTGCAATTGTCGGGGGCGGTCTATCCGCCGGCCGGCTTGCCCGGTTCGGTCGAGGTCACCCGGGATGTCGCTGCCGCGGCCGGCGGCACGGCCCACATCCTGTACGCCCCGCTGGTCGTGCCCGACGTCGAGACCGCTGCCGGCCTCCGCCGGCAGCCGGAGATCGCGGCAACGCTGGCCAAGGCGGATGATCTTGATGTCGCAGTTCTGTCCGTCGGCGCGTGGCTGCCCGGTGCCTCGGCGGTCTACGAACTGCTGAACGAGCACGAACGAGAAGAGCTGCGGCCGACTCCGATCCAGGGCGAGGTGTCCGGCCGGCTGCTCGACACCGACGGCCGGCCGGTGCCGAATCCGCTGGACGACCGGGTGGTCGGAGCGACACTTGATCAACTGCGTCGGGCTCGTACGATCATCACCACGGGAAGCGGAGCCCAGCGGCGCGAGGCAACGCTGTCGATCACTCGCGCCGGACTGGCACAGGTCTTGATCATCGACACCGAACTCGCCGATGCCCTGCTGGGTTGATCAGTACCCGAATCGCCGCGGTGCCGCTAATGTTGCCGGTCGGACCATGATCTTCAATGTCGAGGAGTCTGAATGTCACGCAATCGCGGCGCCTTGATCAAGACCACCATCGCCGCGGCTGCGGCCGCACTGGTGATGCCGATGCTGGCATCGGCGCCGGCCCACGCAGCCACCGCAACCTTCCCGATCGTTCAGGATTGCTCGCCGTTCGGGGATTTCTACAACAGCTGGACCAAGCTCCCGACCACCCTGTACGCCGACGGGACCCGGTGGGTGCCCCAGGGATTGGCCTACGACCCGGGGCACGGCTGGTTGATCACGTCCTACTACGACGGGCGGGACGGCGTTGCCGCGGCCGACAGGTGGCCGTCGATGCTGGTGATCACCACGCTCAACGGCCATTACCTGAAGCGGGTCATGATCAACACCAGCAACGTAGACCGCGGCGGCCATGCCGGCGGACTGGGCGTGGCCAAGGGCAACTTGTATGTCGCCAGCACTGAGCACGGACCACGGGTGACCAAGATCAATCTGCAGACGATCGCCCGGACCCGCGACGGCGCGACACTGCCGGAGGCGACCACAGTCGACGTTGCTGCAGCATCGTTTGCGACCGTGCAGGACGGCGATCTCTACGTCGGCGACTTCGAGAACAACCGGATGTATCGCTATCCCACGGACCGCCACGGCGATCTGATCACCGATGCGCCGGACGAGTACCCGACCCCGACGCTGGTGCAGGGTGTCGCCGTCTCCGATCACGAATTCATCTTCAGTCGCTCCTACGGGCGGACCCGCTTGAGCTATCTGACCACGGTGGATCGCAGCACCGGCAGCGAACAGTCCACGGTGCTGCCCAACATGGCCGAGGGGATCACCTGGGCGCCCGGATCGCCCGGTGCGCGTCAGCATCTGTACGTGCTGTTCGAGTCCGGCTCGGCGGCGTACGGACCGGACGACGACGGCGGCAGCACCACCTGCATGACCCACCAGCTCTGGCACCGAGCAGCCTCCGAGCTCTGACCGACCAAGATCAACAGACCGGCTCCCTTTGCCGAACCCCGACGTTCCAACAATTTAAGTCACTTGCTTGACTTACTCTTCCTCGGCACGTTGACTGGTGCGCAATCGACACCGAGCAAGGGAGTTCCCGTGACCGAACGCACCATGGCCGAGTCGTCCGACGCCCCACTCAGCTACCCGCTGGAACGGCCAGGTGCCCTGGAGGCGCCGGTCGAGTGGAATGATCTACGCGAACGGTGCCCGGTTGCCCGAGTGACCATGCCCAGCGGTGACGAGGCGTTCCTGATCACCCGCTACGCCGACGTGAAGCAGGTGTTGTCCGATCCGCGCTTTCCCCGGATCGGTCGGGAGGAAGGCGCCACTCGGATCACTGAGTCCGGCGGCGCCTTCGACAGTGACACCAGTCAGGTCCTGCCGCAGACCGGAGACGGACACCAACGTTGGCGCAGGATGCTCAGCAAGTGGTTCACGGCCAAACGAATGGCGGCGTTGCGACCCGAGATCGCGGCGATGACCGACCGACTGATCGACCAGATGCTTGAGCAGGAGCAGCCCTCGGACCTCAAAGCAGCATTGGGATTTCCGCTGCCGGTCTGGGTGATCTGCACCCTGTTGGGAGTACCGGACTCGGATCGGGACAAGTTCTCCTACTGGTCCGACACCTTCCTCAATCTGGATCGCTACAGCGTGGAAGAAACCCAGGCAGCACAGCAGGAATTCGTCGGCTACATGCACGCCCACGTCCAGCAGAAGCGCGCAGATCCGGGCGACGACATCCTCGGCACCATGATCAAGGACGGTGAGGCCGCCGGTGAGCCGATCAGCGACGCCGTCCTGATCGCCACCGGCCAGGGGCTGCTGGTGGCCGGACACGAGACGACCGCGAACATGATCGGCAAGATGACCGCCATGCTGTTGGCCGATCGCACCCGCTGGGAACAGTTGTTGGCTGACCGATCGCTGATCCGAACGACGGTCGAGGAAGTGCTGCGGATGGACACGAATCTGGGCTTCGGGATGACTCGCTACATCACCGATGATCTTGATCTCAGCGATGAATCGGTCCAGCCCAAGACGACCCTGATCTGCGACATGGCCGCAGCCAATCGTGATCAACGGGTCTTCGACGATCCGGAGACGCTCGACCTGACCCGAAGCCCGAATCCGCATCTGACGTTCGGTGCCGGGCCGCATTCCTGCCTGGGTCAGATGCTGGCTCGGACCGAACTGCAGATCGTGCTGGAGGTGATGTTGCGGCGGCTCCCGGCACTGCGACTCGCCATCGAACCGGCCGACCTGCGGCGGATCGAAGGCTTGATCGTCGGCGGCTTGCGCGAAGTCCCGGTCAGCTGGTGAGGGAGCCCGACAACGATTCCGGTGTCAAGGTGCACGATCCGCAGCAGGCGATGCGTCCCGAGTCTCTACCGATCTCTTGAACAAGGCTGAGGAGAAGTCGATGAAGGTCATGATCGATCAGGGCAAGTGCGTCGCGTCCGGCCAGTGCGTCGTCGCGGCGGAGGACGTCTTCGATCAACGCGACGAGGATGGCATCGTCGTCCTGCTGAACGATGAGCCGCCGGCCGACCTGGCAGACGACGTTCGACAGGCAGCCACCATCTGCCCGGCGATGGCGATCACCATCGATGAGTGATCCGGCCGGTCGAGTGCCGACGTCGGTGATCATCGTCGGCGCTGGGTGTGCTGGGAAGCGAGCTGGCCGCGACCGTACGCGGGCTCGGGCATCGGGTGACACTGATCGGGCCGCAGCAGGCCCTGATGCAGCGCCAGCTCGGGTCGGACGTCGGCACGGCACTGACCGAGCTGCACGCGGGGCGAGGAGTTGATCTTCGACTGGATCGCGCCGTCGAGAAACTGATCGACGACGGAGGCCGGCTGTCCGATCGGCGCTTCGTCGGACATGCCCTGATGGACGGCCGACCTGTCGGTGTGATCGGCATGGAACATGCCGAAGCAGACCCGCCAAGATCGTCGCAGGGTGCTGGAAAGTGTCGAATCGCCCCCTGAGGCAGGGTCCATCGGCCACACTGTGCCCATGGCGAGACACGACAGCCGGACGGTGGCGACGCGCGAAGCGATTCTCACCGCTGCTGAGCGACTCTTCGCCGAACGCGGCATTCACGCTGTTTCCAACCGCCAGATCAGTGAGGCCGCAGGGCAGGGCAACAACGCCGCCGTCGGATATCACTTCGGCAGCAAGGACGCCGTGCTGCGCGAGATCATCCGGCAGCACAACGGTTCGGTGGAAGAGATCCGGGCGCGCCTGGCCGAGGCCGTCGGTGATTCCGATGATCTTCGTAGCTGGCTGGACTGCACGGTGCGGCCGATGCCCGAGCACCTTGATCAACTCGGCTCACCGACCTGGTACGCCCGCTTCCTGGCCCAGGCGATCGCCGACCCCGGTACCCATCCGCTGCTTGCCGAGGAGATGGCCGACGCGCCGGCACTGCGGGCGGTCACCAGCAACGTCTATCGCTGCC
>DATCVL010000035.1:0-5295 GCA_036566865.1 Microlunatus sp. | reverse complement strand
GGCGGGCAGGATCGCCACCGCCAGCATTCCGGCCAGCCGCGAGACCGCGTTGTTGGTGCCGGAAGCCGCGCCGACGTGATCTTCGTCCACCGCCAGCACCGCCGACGTCAGCGGGGCCACGGTGATCGCCAGGCCGAGTCCCAGGACGGTCACGCCGGGCAAGACACCCGGCAGATAGCCGCGGCCAGGTTGAGCCATGATCAACAAAGTCAGGCCGATGCCGGCCACGACCGGGCCGATGGTCATCGGCAGCCGGGGGCCGGTGCGTTGAGCCAGCCCGCCGATACGCCCGGACAGCAACAGCATGATCACCGTCGTCGGCAGGGTTGCCAGCCCAGCCTCCGTCGCCGAGTAGCCCATCGACAGCTGCAATTGGAACGCCAGCAGGAAGAGCGCCCCGCCGAGGGCGCCGTACACCGCGAGCGTGGTGATGTTTGCACCGGTGAACTGCCGCGAGCGGAACAGTGTCACCGGCAGCAGCGGGTCGGCTTGTCGTCGCTCGATCAGGATGAACGCGATCAGCGCGCCGACTCCGGCGATCGCGCAGGTGATCAAGAACGGCGTCCAACCGCGTACCGGAGCCTCGATCAGCGGAATCAAGATGCCGGTCAGGCCGGCGGTGATCGCGGCTGCCCCGAGCACATCAGGTCGTCCGGTGGCCGCGGCGTCCTTGTTCTCCGGGACCGATCGAATGGTCGCGATCATTGCCGCGACGGCGATCGGCAGGTTGATGAAGAAGACCAGCCGCCAGGATGCGGCGTCGACCAGCCATCCGCCGACGAAAGGACCGATGGCAGAGGCGACCCCGGTGAATCCCGCCCAGGTGCCTATCGCGCGTCCGCGGTCGTCCGGATGAACGGTGGCGTTGATCATGGCGAGGCTGCCGGGCACCAGCAGGGCGCCTCCGACACCCTGGACGATGCGAGCCATGATCAAGATCGTTCCGTTCGGTGCGAGGCCACAGCCGAGCGATGCCAGCGTGAAGATCACCAACCCGATCACGAAGATCCGCCGGCGCCCATAGTGGTCTCCGAGCGCTCCGCCGAACATGAGCAGTGCGCTGAGGGTCAGCAGATAGCCGTCCAACACCCACTGGAGGACGGAGAAGCCGACGTCGAGGTCGCGGCCGATGGCCGGCAGCGCGACGTTGACCACCGATCCGTCCAGGAAGGCGACGCCGGAGCCGAGCACGGTGGCGGTGATCAGCCCGCGGCCGGCGGGCGAGGCGTAACGAATCTGCGGCTGCCCGGGAGTAGCCGCTGCTCGATTCGCCGACTCGCTCATCGGAAGATCACCACGCATACCAGGTTGACCATGTACGCCCCGATCAGTGTGACATCGGCGGCACCGTCGACGTCGACCCGCAGCGGGAAACTCCGTTGATCCGTCCACCGGCGCGGAGCATCGTGGTCAACGTGGCGGACACACGTTTCGATGCCTGGGTCGCCGAGCACTATGAGGTGTTGTGGCCAGAGCTGTTCGATCCAGCGACACTCGAGCCGGCGGTGGAGTTCCTGGCCGAGCTGGCAGCGGACCGACGGGTGCTCGAGTTCGGCGTCGGGACCGGACGCCTCGCGATTCCGCTCGCCGGTCGTGGCCTTGACGTCGCCGGTATCGAGCTGTCGACGGCGATGGCCCGACGGGTCACTGATCACCCGGACGGGTCGCCAGTCATGGTGACGATCGGCGACTTTGCGACCACCCGGATCGACGGCCGGTTCGGCCTCGTCTATCTGGCGCGTAACACGATCACCAACCTGACCACCCAGGCCGAGCAGATCGCAGCGTTTCGCAACGCGGCCGCGCATCTGCAACAGGGTGGCCACTTCGTGATCGAGAACTACATCCCGCAGCTGCGTCGGTTGCCTCCAGGGGAGACGACGACGGTGTTCAGCTCGACCGCCGACCACCTTGGTTTCGAGGTGTACGACATTGCCGACCAGATCGCGGTCTCGCAGCACATCTGGACGATCGACGGCGAACTGAAGCAGTTCTCGTCTCGGCATCGGTACGTGTGGCCGTCCGAGCTCGACCTGATGGCGGAACTGGCCGGGCTGACCTTGTGCCAGCGGTGGGCGGACTGGGACCGGTCGCCGTTCACCGTGGAGAGTCGGAGCCACATTTCGGTGTGGCAGAAGGGAATCAGGGCTGCCGAGACGATCGGGACGGGCGCTGCGGCCGACCCGGCATGACCCGTTCTGCGTCCCGTCCGTGTTGTCGGTCAGCGATCGACATCGGCACCCAACCGGGCGCGGTAGGCGCGCGCGATCGCGGCCGGCCAATCGGTGAAGTTGATCAAGGTGTCGTCGGCATGGGTGAGTTGATCGATCGTACCGACTCGGGGGAGTTCGCGAACGGCGGGATCGGTGATCGCGTCGACCGTCGCGTCGATGTAGGCGGCCGTGTTCAGCACCGGGAAGGGACGCACGGCGTCGTTGGTCCCGACTGCGAAGTCCGTGATACGCGGGTCGACCGACGCCGTGATGCGCAGATGGTTGTGGCGATCGCCCAGCTGGAGAAGGGCTTGCTGCAGCGGACCGTCGCTGCGCGAGCTCGGCCGTTCGTGGAGAGCCGTGTCGATCAGCGGCCCGATGGCGGCGCTGCCGGACAGCGCGGCGAAGCCGCTGCCGAACCACTTGTCGTACGGACGGTACTGCTGTTCCTGGAGGAAGGTCATTTCCATGATCAACCGGCAGAGCCGGCCGATCAGGACTCGGGCACCTCGCTCGTCGCCGGCCTCGAAGGCGCGGGCCGCCAACGGCTCGGCATTGCCGATCAGGTGCCATTGGGTGGCGATCATCCAGCGCCAGACGTCGAGCGGATACCACCGGAAGGTCTGCCGCAGGTTGGTCAGCTGACCGAGATCGTCGTGGAAGACCTCTCCTGCAGTCAGCTGGAGCAGATGCTGTTGGGGGACTGCGAGCCAGGCCGCCGTGTCCGGTCCGTCGAACGGGATCGTCGGAAGATGATGCCCGAGCCAACTCTTGGTCGTGTCGACCTCGATGTGGTGTGTCGTGGTCCCGGCAGCCAGCGAGAACCATCGAACGGGATGGTCGCGGTGGGTGCTGGGCAACGCAGCCTCGAGTCGATCGCGGAGCGGCATGACATCGCCGGCGTCGACGAACATTTGCAGTCGGGGACCCCACTCGTGATCGGTCGATCGCTCTGTGTCGTACCCGAGCACCTCCGATCCTTCGCCGATCAGGCACGCCGTGTGCGGGACCGCGATGATCTTGCGTACGACCTCGGCGTAGAACGTCCTGGCAAGATCAAGCCCCTTGGGTGGGATCGACATCCGACGAACGTATCGTGCCCGAGGCCGTGGATGTCGGAGGGCATCTGCACCTGTCCCGGGGAGGCGTACACGACCCGGTAGCTTTGCCTGCGTGAGCGACGCAGCGGTGGGGACGCGATTCGGCCCGATCCGGGAAACGCCTCCGACACCGGTGTTGGATGATCTTGCAAACCCGCCGGCGGAGTGGGAGCAGGTCCGGATCGGCACCGATGATCCCGGATTTCCCAACGGCGGGCTGTGGCGATTCATCGATCCGGGGAGCAGACAACACCTTGCCGTCAAGCGCACCGGGCCGACGTTCCTGGGCGGCGCGCATGTCTGGAGCCTGACGACGGATCCGGACGACGCGATGTGGTGGGGGCGCGAGGCGCAGTTCTACCTCAGCGACTTGGCTTCGGAGGGTTGGTCCAGTGGTGTGCGTCCGGCCCGCTGCTGGGTTGATGATCATGACGGATGGCGTGATCTGTGGCTGGAAGGGGTCGACGACATCCCTTCCTCTCTTGACGTCTGCCGCCGTGCGGTCACCGGGCTGGCGGGCTGGCAGGTCGCGAACGCCGATGTTGATCATGGCTGGTTGGCCGACAACTGGATCGTCCGGCACGTCGGCAGGTACGGCCTGGACAACGACCGCACGCTGGCTCATCCTGCGTGGCCGTCGGTGATCGCTCGCGGCGTTGACCCGGCACTTCGCGACGCCGTCAAGATCAGGCTCACCGACCCGGCGGAGATCCGCCGCGAGCTGGCGGACTTTCCACAGCTGCCGACCCATCACGACTTCCACAACGGCAACATCGGTACCGTCGCCGAGGAGGTCGTGATCATCGATTGGGCCTTCGTCGGACGGGGACCGATCGGCCACGACGCCGGCCATCTCGCGCTGACCCTCGAGCCACAAGGTGCCCACGATCTTGTGGCCGCCTATGGCGATCTCGAATCTGCCTACTGCGATGGGCTGGTCGACGCCGGCTGGACGGGAGATCTGGCTGAGGTCCGGCGGTCGATGATCATGTCCAACCGGATCCGTCTCGGCTGGATGATCGACTATCTGCTGAAGACAGCCGACCAGGCCAGCGACGAGCAGCTCGAGACAGCCTCCCGTTTCCTGCTGATGCTGGCCGGCCACCGGGCCTGACCCGGCGCTGGTCCTTGATCATCTTCTTGGATCAGGTCGTGCCGGGTGGCCCGAACGGCGGGCAGCGCGACGGTCGGGATCAGCGGTCGAGCGAGGCGAGGTAGTCGGGCGATGCCAGATGGGCGACCACCCGGGCCGCGTCGCCGAGGGCGACGAGCTGTTCTGCGGTGAGTGCGTCAACAACCAGCCGGCGAGCCTCACGTACATGCCCGACAGCACTCTCCTCGAGCTTCTTGCGGCCGGTATCGGTCAGCAGGGTCGCAGTTCGTCGTCCGGCCTCCGTACAGGCAATCCGGCGGACATAGCCGGCGCGCTCCAGCCGCGAAACCGCATGCGCCAACCGGGACGGGGACCCCAACGCCAGCGCCGCGAGATCACTCATCGGCACAGCGCCGTTCGGCGACTCACTCAGCCGCACCAGGATGTGGTACTCGAAGAGGTTCAACCCTGCGTCCCGCTTCAGCTGAGCGTCGAGGGCCGACGGAAGCGTGCTGATCATCGCCATCAGGGAGATCCAGTCCTCCAGCTGTTCGGCGTCGAGCCACGGTTCGTCGTCGCGAACCTGCTGGCAGGCGCGGTGCTTCCGGCCGGTCGCGCGTTCCGGAGTTGACGGGCAGTCCTGGATGGAGGCGGCTTCGTCAGCGGAGATCCGGTTCTCGCTGGGCGTGGACTTCCCATCGGACCGGGCCGTCTCGTCCGGTCCGGTTCTCAGTTCCGATCGCGTGTCGTCGCCGTCGGCGGTCTTCGCGGGCGACGGGCGTCTCCTGGCGGACGGGGCTGCCTTGCCGGACGGAGCTGCTGTGCGGGCCATGAGTAGATCCTAGGGCCCGGACTTGAATGTTCAAGTTACTTTCGTCTATCGTCTCCA
>DATCVL010000034.1:0-13845 GCA_036566865.1 Microlunatus sp. | reverse complement strand
CGCGCAGGCACTGCCGATCACGCTCTCGCTGGCGGTCGGGGCGTCGATCCTGTGGCTGCTGCTCGGCGTCTACAGCGGGGTGGTTTCGGCGACCCATCCGCGTAGCGTCGCGGACCGGACGCTGACCATCTTCGCCCTGTTCTTCTACTCGATGCCGTCCTTCTATCTGGCCTTGCTGTTGCTCTACCTGCTCTACTTCCGACTCACCCTGACCGGTCACGCCTGGTTCCCCTCGGGACAGTACGTGCCGATGAGCACCAGCGTGCTGGAGTGGGCCCGCCATCTCGTCCTGCCCTGGATCACGCTCGCCCTGTTGCTGGCCGCGACCTACACCCGACTGACCCGCAGCTCGATGCTCGACGTGCTCAGCGAGGACTACATCCGGACCGCCCGGTCGAAAGGGATCAGTGAGGGCCGGGTCACCTACCGGCACGCGCTCCGCGCTGCGCTCAGTCCGGTTGTCACCCAGTTCGGCATCGATCTCGGTCAGCTGGTGGGCGGTGTCGTCGTCATCGAGACCGTGTTCGGCCTGCCCGGGTTGGGATACACCGCGATTCGGGCCATCAATCAGCAGGACCTGCCGGTGATCATCGGGATCGTCCTGTTCGCCAGCGCGGCCGTTGTGGTGGCCAACATCCTGGTGGACATCGGCTACGCCATCCTGGATCCCCGGGTCAGCGTGCACTGATCACCCGGCGCCGGCACGGCAGGTCGGGAACCGCCGTGCCGGCCACGGGTGGTGACAGCTCGGTGGTCAGCGGGTGCTGGCCAGCAGGTCGATGATCTCGACGGTGCGGCCGGTCTCGCCGAGCCGCGGGAAGATCTCCTCGATGCTGTGCCGGTGGGACGTCTGGTCACGGTCGGCCATCGCATCGGTGGCCAGGGTGACGTGGTAGCCGTGCTCATAGGCCGCTCGAGCAGTGGATTCGACCCCGATGCTGGTGGCGATACCGGTCAACACGATCTGGGTGACTCCACGGCGGCGCAGCTGGACGTCAAGATCGGTGCCGTGGAAGGCGTTCCAGTTGTGCTTGGTCACCAGGATGTCCTGATCGGTGATCAACTCCGAGACGATCTCGTCCCAGCCCGGCGGGAAGGAGCGGGCGGCACCGTCCCGGGAGGCTTCGGTACGCCCCGGCATGGCGTCGGATCCGTCGGCGGCGAAACTGACCCGGACCAGCACCACCGGAAGTCCGTGGCCGCGGAAGGCGCCCGCGAGCTCGGCGCTCCGGGCGATCACCTCACTGCCGGGGTACGGCTGCGTCGGCATCCCGGCGATCCCCTGCTGCAGGTCGATGATCACCAGTGCGGTCTTCGGGTCGAGGGTCGTCAGACTCATGGAGTTCCTTCTTCTCTTGGGTTTTCGTCACTTGCTGGTTGGTCTGTGCGACTCCGTTGTCAGGCTCCTGACCGATCCGACTGAGCGATCGGTCCGCCAGGCTGAGGACCAGGAACAGCCCGGCGAGCAGGATCATGAAGATGGCCAGCTCATGCATCGCAGCGGTGCTGGCGTGTGGCTTGAGCAGGGCACCCTGGGCGGCCGAGGCCGCCATCGCACCGAGATAGGCGAAGGTCCGCAGCAGCCCGGCCGAGGCCGCAACCCGATCCGGGTCCGCCTGGTAGTAGACCGCGTTCTGGTTGGCGAGGCTGGTCAGTCCTTGGTTGATACCGGCAACGCCGGTGATCACCAGCAGCATCCACAGCGCAGCATCCGACGGGACCATGATCATCAGCGCACAGGCGACGATCTGGGCACTCGCGCCGACGACGAGTTTGCCGCGGACCTCCTTGCGCCGTCCGGTGATCAGCGAGACTGCGATCCCCATCAGCGACAGCGGCAGCAGCACGATCCCGGCCAGGGTGGGATCCAGGCCGCGGCCGTCCTCCAGCCACTGGGTGAATCCGTACATCAGCGAGTAGGTCACCGTCATCGCCAGCAGCGTGCGCAGATAGGTGGCCAGCAACGGCAGGTTGCCGCCGAAGACCCTCAGATCGATGAAGGGATCGCCGGTCCGAAGCTCCCGGACCGTGAACGCGACCCCCGCCAGCACGGTGATCACCGGCAGATACCACCGATCGGCGCTGAGCCCGATCAGGAACACCATCAGCGAAACGATCATGATCGCGAACAGCGCGATGCCGACCAGATCGAGATGCAGCCGGCGCTCGACCCCCTTCGGTTCCGGCAGCAGCTTCGGCAGCCAGAGACCGCCGAGGATCAGGCAGGCGACGGCCAGCGGTATGTTCACCGCGAACGTCGCCCGCCAACCGCCGATCGACATCAGCAGCCCGCCAAGGGTCGGTCCGATCGCCATGATCGTCTGGCTGGACAGGGCGAGCAGGGTCAAGATCAACTGTGGACTGTCGCGGCCGGTTCGCCGCCCCTCGCTGCGGATGAGGTACATCGAGGCCGGGTAACCGGCGCAGGTGCCGATACCCAACAGCACCCGGGCCGCGATCAGGACCGGCAGGTTGGGTGCGAAGACGCCGATCAGCCCGGCGATCCCGACCAGCGTCGTACCGATCAGATAGAGCCGGCGTGCGCCGTAGCTGTCGACCAGTTTGCCGAAGACCGGCTGGCCGATCGCGGTGGCCAGATAGAGCGCGGAGACCAGCCAGGTGGTCTCGGCCGGCGGTGCGCCGAACGCGATCCCGATCGCCACCAGGGAGACCGCGATGATCGAGGAGTTGATGGGATTGAGGATCGCGCCGAGCATCATCGGCGGGATCAGCTTCCGGTTGAAGGCTTCGGCCGGCGTCGGAGCTCGCCTCTCTTCGCAGTGTTCGTCCAGGCGAAAGTCGTTAGGTATATGAATGATTTCGTTCGTTATACTAACGCTTCATGGGGAGACGGACAACCGGTACCAAGCGGGAAGCTGATCGGGACCTGAGCGAGCTCCGGTTCGCGGTCACCACGGCCGTCGCCCGGCTCTATCGGCGCTTCCGCTCCGATCGGATCGACGGTGACCTCGGCGACGCGGCGATCACCGTACTGACCCTGCTGTACAAGGAGGGGCCGCAAACCCTCAAGGTGCTCAGCCAGCGCGAACGGGTCACCCCGGCCTCGATGAGCCAGACCGTCAACCGCCTCACCTCGGCCGGCTATGCCACCCGCGAACCCGACCCGCAGGACGGACGCCGGGTGCTCTTCCGGACCACTCCGGCCGGGGACCGACTGGTGGCCGAGGATCGCAGCCGCCGGCACGCCTGGCTCGAGTCGCAGCTCCGCGAACTGCCGGCCAAGGACCGGGCCGTGCTGGCGCGGGCTGCCAAGATCCTCCGCACCATCGCCGACTCCTGACGCCCCCTCCGGCGGCCGAGCCGAAGAACGCTCCACGCCGTGGCACCGCTGCCGAGGTCAGCCGATCTCCACCGATGTCGGCTGGACCAACAGGGCGTGAACTGTCTCTGCCACCGCGGCGACCTGGTTGCCGCACCGATCGGCAGCGGCCAGACTGGGCGCCGTGACCGCTGCTTCAGCTGATCTTGCGGGCAGTACCGAGCCGCTGTTCCGGTTCGGCCTGCTCGCCGATGTCCAATACGCCGACGACGACGTCCGCCCCGATCTCGACCGCCACTATCGCGCCTCGTTGACCAAGCTGGCGGAGGCGATCGCCGAGTTCAACCGGCACCAGCTCGCGTTCGTGGTCCATCTCGGTGATCTTGTCGATCATGATCTTGACAACCTGCCGCCGGTGCTCGATCTGCTGGCGGGATCCGCTGCACCCGTGCGTCAGGTCCTCGGCAACCACGACTTCACGTCTCGAACCAGCCCCTCCGGAGTCAGCGACGAGACCGACGTGTTCGCCGCGTTCGGATTGAGCAACCCCTACTACTCCTTCGATGTCGGCGGATGGCGATTCCTGGTGCTGAACACCAACGAGGTCGGCACCATCGCGGCAGCGCCACAGAGCGAGCGCTGGTATCAGGGCCGGCAGTTGCTGCAGCGGCTGGCCGAGGAAGGGCGGGCCAACGCTCAGCCCTGGAACGGCACCATCGGTGCCGATCAGACCGAGTGGCTGACGGGTCAACTCCGGGATGCCGAAGAGGCCGGCCTGCACGCCGCCGTACTCGCGCACCATCCGGTCTTTCCTGATCATGGTGACAATCTGCTCGATGATCATCGGATGCGCGACCGGCTGGCCGACTTTCCTGCGGTGAAGGCGTGGTTCAACGGCCATCAGCATCGGGGCGGCTACGGCGAGTGCAACGGCGTCCACTACCTCACCTTGTGCGGTGTGGTGCAGACCCTTCGGAATGCGTACGCGATCGCCGAGGTCTACGATGACCGGATCGAGATCATCGGCTTCGATCGGGAGCCGACTCGTACGCTCAAGATCAACTCCTGACTCGAGGTGTCGTCAATGATGCGCAGCCTTCTGATCACCGCGATCGGCGCGGTGGCACTGTCCACCATCGCCGCAGCCTTCACTGCGGCACCGGCCCAGGCCCGGCCCGGTGCTCGGCCGCTGACCGTGATGTCGTTCAACATCCATCACGGCGCCGGTACCGACGAGGTCCTGTCGCTGCCCCGGATCGCGGACGTGATCAAGGCCAACGGCGCCGACGTGATCGGCCTGCAGGAGGTGGACCGGCACTACTCCGAGCGCAGCGAGTGGGCCGACCAACCGGCCGAACTGGCCGAGCTGCTGGGCTATCACGTCGTGTTCGGCGCCAACATCGACGAGGAGCCACCGGCCGAGGGCCGGCCGCGGATCCAGTACGGCACCGCGATCCTGTCCCGCTACCCGATCACCGCGTGGCAGAACACCCATCTCTTCCAGTCACCGGACCAGGAGCAACGCGGCCTGCTGGAGGCCAGCATCGACGTGAACGGGAAGGAATTCCGCTTCTACGACACGCATCTGGCGGCCAGCTCGGAGTCCGATCGGCAGGAACAGGCTCGGCAGATCATCGACCTGATCGAGCACGACCGGCCGGGAGTCCTGGTCGGTGACATGAACGCCGAGCCGACCGCACCGGAGATCAAGACCCTGGCCGCAGATCTGGACGACACCTGGCTGACCGCCGGCGAGGGCGACCCGTCCACCTTCCCGGCCGAGGCACCGACCAAACGGATCGACATGATCTTCGGCACCGGCCGGGTGCAACCGGTCCGCAGTGCGGTCGTCGACACCGACCCTGTCGCCTCCGATCACCGCCCGGTCACCGCCAAGATCATCATCCGCTGATCATCCGCGGCCGAGGCCCTGACTGCTGGCGCGACCTCGGTCGATCAGAGGTCGTCGGGTGTCAGCGTACGGACCGAACTCGGGGTGGCGAGATGCATCGGCCACAGGGCCAGGTCGAACTCGGCCCGCTCCCGAAGATCGCCGATGCTGAGCAGGATGGCGTTGGCGCGAGCCCGGTCCGCGTCGTTGATCATGGACGATCCGGGCCGACTGAGCAGCAGCGCAACGCTGCACGCACCCTGCTCGGCCACGCTGTTCAGCACCCAGGCCAGGTTGCGCAGGAGCTCAGGGTCGAGCCGTTCGGGAAGATCGTCGATGGGCATCACCGCGGGCAACTGCCGACCGTCGCGATCGAACCAGATCGCCCACAGCGAGTCCCGGCCGAATCCGCCGCCACCCATCAGTGATCGCCACCGTTGGCGCAACTCTTCGCCGGTACGCACCGGATCCGCCTGATCGATCGGCGGCAGACTCGGATTCGGATCGTCTTCGAGGAAGTGAGGCATGCCGATGATCATCGATCCGGTCGGTCCCGGTCGACCGGCCGTTGTCCACAGGCTCGCGAACGGTCGCGCCGGCACGGTCACGTGCCGCTGACCGAATCCGCAGACCAGGGCTAGAGTGGCGGTGTCCGGCTCAGTGTGCTGAGATGCCGTTGCTCGAAAAATGGGCAATAAGGGCCCGACCGTCGCGGCCGCCTATCCGGTCCGCCGCAACGCGTCAGCGGGACCCGAGACACATACGGTCACCACGCCGTCGTCTCGAGGAGTCTTTGTCGCCATGCCCACCGACCGTCACCACACTGTTTCCGCCGTCATCGCCCAGACCCTGGCCCGCCACGTCGGTCATTGCTTCGGCCTGATGGGTAACGGCAACGCCTACCTGTTGGATGCACTGGCCGACACCGACGTGACCTATGTACCGGTCCGCCACGAGGTCGCCGCCGTGGTCGCCGCGGACGCGTACTACCGCACCTCGGGACGGATTGCGGCCGCGACCGCGACCTACGGCGCGGGCTACACCAACACGATCACCGGGCTGGCCGAGGCCGTTCGGGCTCGAACACCGCTGCTCTTCGTGGTGGGTGATCATCCCACCACCGGCCCGCGCTCCTGGGATGTTGATCAACAAGGCATCAGCGCCGCAGTCGGCGCCCGGACCTTCGTCGTCGGTACGGCCGATGCCGCCACCAGCACGATTCGGGCCCTGCAGTACGCGCTGGATCATCGGGCACCGGCCGTGCTGGCCATTCCGTACGATCTTGCCGCCGTCGAGGCCGGTCCTCAGCTCCCCGCCGGGGAGTTGATCATGCCGACCCCGCTTGCTCCGGACCAGTCGCAGATCCCTTCTCTGGCACGGATACTGGACGGCGCACGGCACCCGCTGCTGCTGGCCGGACGGGGTGCCTGGCTGTCCGGTGCGGCCGAGGTCCTGGCCCGACTGGCGTATCGGATCGGGGCACTGACGACCACCAGCGCCGGCGCTCCCCGGGCCGTCGGTCCGTCGCCCGACGGCCTCGATGTTGATCTTGGAATCTGCGGCGGGTTCGCCGACGATGACGCCGCCAAGTTGATCAACTCCGCCGATCTGGTGCTGGTCGCCGGTGCTCGGCTCAACCCGTTCACCCTGCGGCATCAGACTGCGTTCGCCCCGGACGCGACGGTGATTCAGATCGACGTCGCCGAGCGGCCGACGCATCCCGTGGTCGACCACTTCCTGCGCGGAGATGTCCGGCTGAGCGCCGAGGCACTGCTGGCCGAGCTGGGTGGTGAGCCGGTGCATCGCTGGCGCGATCAGGCCGCCAATCGGCCTGACCACCGCGATCCCGGGACCGGGCTGGCCTCTGACGGACTGCTCGATCCGCGCACGGTGGCGTACCGGTTGAACCAGATCCTGCCGACCGACCGGACGGTGGTCTCCGACGGAGGTCACTTCATCGGCTGGGCGCCGACGTATTGGGACATCCCGGCGCCCAATCGGCTGACCCTGGTGGGTACCGAATTCCAGGCGATCGGGTTGGGTTTCCCCAGCGCGGTCGGCGCCGGTGCCGCGGTGCCCGACTCGACCATCGTGCTGACCACCGGTGACGGTGGCGGGCTGATGGCGCTGGCCGACCTGGACAGCATGATCAGGACCGTGCGTCGCGGCGTGATCGTGGTCTGGAACGACGGCTACTACGGTGCGGAGCTGCACCAGTACGGCAGCAAGGGATTGGACACCGGTCCGATGCGGATCCGGACCGCCGACTTCGCCGGCCTCGGTCGCGCTCTCGGCGCCGACGGGGCGGTGATCACCACTCCCGATGATCTTGATCAGCTGGAGAGCTGGCTGGGCACCCATGCCGATGGTGTCTTCGTCGCCGATTGCCGGGTCTCACCCCACGTACGAGCGCCGTACATGACCACCCAGCTGAACCTGACGTCCTGAGTCGCCGGTCCCCGGCTGCTGACGCGTACGTTCTCCCACCACGGCAGCGTTCCGCAGGTCAGCTCCTCGGCCTGTCCGTACGCTTTCGGGCCACAGCTGGAATGCGCTGCCAGGAACCGCACCGCCAAGGTCGGCGATCACCCGATGGCGGCACAGAGGCGGGCGCAGCGGACGGGGTCCTCGGTGAGCCCGTGCTTCAACCCCCACAGCCAGTAGTCGACGGTACGGTAAAGGGCCGCGGTCCGGGCATGATCAAGATCAAGACCCGCGGCACCGGCGATCCTTGCCAATTGATCGTTGATCACCCGGTCGTCGGCCATCTCGTCCAGCCGCCACCACAGACAGCGAGCGAGGTCGTAGCCGATGTCGCCGACCAACAGCGCCGGATCCACGACCAGCCACGGTTCCCTGGTGCCGGCCAGGACTTGATCATGATGCAGATCGCCGTTCGCCGCGACGTCGTCGGTGATCTTGGTCAGCTGCTCCCCTGCTGCAACCGCGGCTGTCATCAGCGATTGATCCATCGGCCGTCCCAGTGCGGACCAATCGGCTTCCAGTTCGGCGACTCGTCTCCCGATCAGCTCGCTCGTCCGCGGCGCGACGACATCGGCAGAGACCGGAACCGCCAGTCGCCGCATCAGTGCCCCGAGCACCTCGGCCGCTTCGGTCAGTCCGACCGTCGTCAACGACCGGTCCGGGTCCAATCGCTCCAGCAGGCCGGCGCCGGTTGCCGGATCCGCCGCCAGCTGCAACACAGTCCCCCGCCCGGCCCAGAAGTCGAGCGCCGCGATCTCCGAGGCCGTCCGCTCGTCGGGCGGCGACATCCGCAGCATCAAGCGTTCACCGGAGGTCTCGGCGCCGCTTCGACGGACTGGCAGCACGAGCGCGTTGGAACCGTGCATCGGGGTGCCATCGATGATCAACTTCCACCGACGGCATTGCTCGGTGATCAGCCCGGGCAGGGACGCAAGCCAGTCCTGACCCTCGGTCCACCAGCGCGGCTGCTGGAGGAAGCTGCTCGGGATCTCAACGCGTACGGCCACGAGCCGAGACTAGCTGTCGCCGGGGGCGCCCGTCATCCCGCGCAGGCAGGGCGGCTGCGTGCACAGCGGACTGATCGTCAAGCGCGGCCTGGGCACGACCGAAGGTCAGGACAACTGCGACTTCTGGATCTTGCCCATCGCGTTGCGTGGCAGCGATCGGGTACGACGGATCTCGCGCGGACGCTTGTGAACCGACAATTGGCCGGCCACCCAGTTGATCACGTCCTGCTCGACCACCCGGTCACCGACCACGTAGGCGACGATCCGCTGACCAAGATCATCATCCGGCACTCCGACGACCGCGACCTCCTCGATCCCGGGATAGTCCAACAGCACTGCCTCGATCTCGCCCGCGCCGATCCGATAGCCGCCGGACTTGATCAAGTCCTGGTTGGCTCGGCCCACGATCCGGTGCTGATCACCGGCGTCCACCGCCGCTACGTCGCCGGTCTGGAACCAGCCGTCGGCGGTGAAGGACGCGGCGGTCGCGTCCGGCCGACCGAGGTAGCCGTCGAACAGGGTCGCGCCACGAATCTGCAGGTCGCCGATCGTCTCCCCGTCCGGTTCGACCGGCCGTCCATGATCATCGACAACCCTGGCCCGGACGCCGTCGATCGGCCGCCCGACCCACCCTGGGCGGCGTTCCTCCCCGACCCGAGCGGCCAAAGTGATCAAGGTCTCGGTCATCCCGTACCGCTCGATCGGCCCCTGCCCGGCATGCTCCTGCACGTCCCGGAACACCGTCGACGGCAGGCCCGCACTGCCCGACACCAGGAGCCTCGCCGAGGACAACGCCCGCGCCGCCGCCGGTGCAGCGGCGATCCTGCTCCAGACCGTCGGTACGCCGAAGAACATGGTGCCGCCGGCTTCGGCTGCCTCGGCGTAGAGCTCCGGTCGTGGTCGTCCGGTGTGGATCAGCGACCCGCCGACACGTAGCGGTCCGAGCAGGCCCAGCACCAGTCCGTGCACGTGAAACAGCGGAAGTCCTTGTACCAGCACATCTTCCGGGGTCCACTGCCATGCCGAAGCCAGTCCGTCGAGTTGGGCCGCCAACGCACGACGCGAGATCAGCGCACCCTTCGGAGCACCGGTGGTGCCGGAGGTGTACATGATCAACGCGGTGCTGTCGGTGTCCGGCTCTTCCGGCGGTGTCGCCTGGCGAGACCGGTCGATGATCATCGACGGCAGCCAGTCGGCAAGATCATCGGGCCGGTCACCGAGCCAGAGGTCGGCGCCGGAATCCTTCAACAGGTGTTCGCGTTCCCGGGCACCCGAGTCCGGTGGGATGGGAACGACCGGGATGCCGGCCTGCAGACAACCGACCAACGAGATCACCGCCGACACGGTCGGTGTGGCGAGGACGGCAGCGACCCTGGCACCGGCCAGTTGACCGGCGACCGCGCCGGCGGCCGCGTACAACGGCAACCGGTCGATCCGATCACCGGCGATCGTGAGCGTTGCCTCGTCATTGCCCTGGAGTGGAAGCAGCACCATGGGCCCCATCCTGCCGGAGTCGACGGAAGGTAGCTGCCCTGTCGGGCAACTACCTTCCGTCGTGTCGGTCGGTGACCGAACTTGGTCAGTTGACCGGGCTACCGCCCAAGGTCACGGTCGCGGCCTGTTGATCACCGTTGCTGTCGACCCAGGTGATCTTCACCTGGTCACCGGGCTGGTACTTCTCCAGAGCACCGGTCAGCGCCGACGTGGAAGCGATGCTGGTTGACCCCACGCCGATGATCACGTCGCCGGCAGTGAGGCCGGCTTCGGCGGCCGGCGCGCCGTCCTCGACCCCGGCCACCGTCGCACCGGCGGTACCGGTCGAGGTCTCGGTACCGGAGCTGCCGAGGCTGCCACTGGTGCCGGATCCGCCGAACGGATCGCTGTAGCCGTAGTCGTTCTGGTCACCGTAGCCGTATTGATCACTGCTGCCGGACTGGTCCGAGCCGCTGGAGGAATCGGTGACCTGGACGCCGAGGTAGGCGGCCGGGCCGATGCGGACCTGGCTGGTCTCGTCGCCGGAGCTGATCTGATCGACGATCTTGAGTGCGTTGTCGATCGGGATCGCGTAGCCGTCGATCTCGCTGCCGCTGGAGGCAGCAGTGTCGATGCCGACCACCTCGCCCTCGGAGTCCAGCAATGGACCGCCGGAGTCACCGGCAACCACATCGGCATCGGTCTCGATCATGCCCTTCAGGCTCTCACCCTGCACGCTGCCCTCGGCTGCGGTGGTGATGTCGGCGTTCAACGCTGTCACGGCACCATCGGCCGCGCTGAGTTCGCCGGTGCCGCCGGCGTTGCCGACGGCGGTGACGTCGTCGCCGACCGCGACCTGATCTTGATCAAGATCGGCGGTGGCCAAGCCGGATGCGTTCTTCAACTGGAGTACCGCGACGTCGGAGCTCTGGTCGGCACCCACCAGCGTTGCGGTGTAGGTCTTGCCGGTGCTGGCCACGGTGACCTGGATGGCCGTCGACCCCTCCACCACGTGATAGTTGGTCAGGATCTTGCCGCCGGAGGTGAGGACGATGCCGGTGCCCGCTGCTGCAGACCCGTCGTAGAGCTGGGTGTCGATCAACACCACCCCACGAGATTCGCTGCTGGTGGCAGGATCCGACGAGGTCGCGGTCTGCGAACCGTTGCTCGAATTGCCGGTGCCACCGGAACCGTCGGAGCCGTAGGACCAATCTCCATAGGACCAGCCGTACGGCGAGCCGTAGCCACCCGCGTCGACCAGGTGTGTGGTCGATGCGCTCGCCGGGCCGATGGCAAGGCCTGCCACCAGCGCTCCGGCACCGGCGATCACACCGATCCGGCGCAGCTGCCGCTGCAGCAGACCGGACCCCGACCCCGTACCTCGAAACTGACCAACCATGCCGTCACGCCCTTTCGCAGTATCAACTGCGACCAGGAAACGTCGGCATTCCAGGGCAAAGCCCTGTAGGAGCTTTGCGGATCCTGTGAGTATCGATCGCCCGACTATCGACTCGTACGGCCCAGTCCTTCACCCCGGCACTCACGTCGGTCTGCACGAAGTGTGGCTGGAAGAGGACGAAAACGATCACCGGGGTCGCCAACTCGGCACCGCCGCGGGAGCCGGGGTCCGCCCGATCCAGGTGATCTTGATCGCTCGCGATCACCCTCCCTGCGGCGACGGCTACCCGCCGCATCACCGGTGCCGGTCACCCTAGAGTGGTCGCCGACCCATCGAAGAAGCAGTAATGAACGTTCTCGTTGAGAGGTTCGGCATGACCGCTGGCACACCGCGCTTCCCGCTCGGCCCGTTCACCCCGTACGCGCAGAACCCGATTCTGCGTCCGCGCGGGGACAGTTGGGAGTCGGGCAATCTGTACAACCCGGCGGCGATCGTCGTCGATGACCGGGTGCTGCTGCTGTATCGAGCCCATGCCGACGACATCGTGTCGCATGTCGGACTCGCCACCAGCTCGGACGGCTACCACTTCGAGCGCGAAGCCGAGCCGATCCTCTCCCCTGAGCACGACTACGAGAGCCATGGCTGCGAGGATCCCCGGGTCAGCTTGATCGACGGGACCTACTACCTGACCTACACCGGCTACGACGGAACCACTGCGCAGCTCTGTCTGGCGACCTCGACCGACCTGCAGCACTGGACCAAGTACGGGCCGATCCTGCCCCAGGGCTACGACACCTTCGCCACCGTCACGAAGCGGACCGGGCGGACGTGGAGCAAGGCAGGCGTGATCCATCCGGAGCTGATCAACGGCAAGTACTACCTGTACTTCGGCGAAGGGGCGATCTTCTACGCCACCTCGGACGACCTGATCCACTGGACACCGTGCCCGAATGATCAACCGATCTACAGCCCGACCGCCGGCGAGTGGGATCAATCCCTGGTCGAGATCGGCGCGCCACCGGTGGTCAGCGACGACGGCCTGCTGATCTTCATGATCAACGGCGCCCAGCCCGGCGAGACCACCCGGGTGGACTACCGCTGTGGGCAGATCGCGATCGGCCTGAACGAGCCCAGCCAGGTGATCGCGAAGCTGACCCGGCCCTGGTTGCGTCCGCAGACCGACGAAGAGCTCGAGGGCCTGGTCTCGAACGTGACCTTCGTCGAGGGATTGGTGTGGTTCCGCGACCGCTGGCTGGCCTACTACGGCCAGAGCGACACCACCCTGGCCGTGGCCGAGTTCGTACCCGGCCGGGACAGCTACCGCTGATCACGCTCGGAAGATCAACTTCGTCGCTTGATCACCCACGATCCGAGGAGTCGATAACCTGACCCCGTGAGATCCCGCCCGGCAGCCGACGTCGCCGTATGACCGGCCAGGCTGCCCGCGGGGCGCGGGTTCCGGGCGTCGGCCAGTTCAACGAGAGTGTGGTGCTGGAGTTGATCCGGCAGGCTCCCGACGGCATCAGCCGGAGCCGGATCTCCACCGAGTCGGGCCTGTCGGCACAGACCGTGTCCAGCATCACCCGACGGTTGATCAAGTCCCGACTGGTCCGCGAAACGCCCGGACAGGCCGCCGGTCCGGGCAAACCCGCCGCAGTCCTGCAGCTCGAGCCGGGCAGCCGCTTCGCCGTCGGTGTCCATCTCGATCCGGTCGAACTGTCCGCCGTCGTGCTCGACCTGACCGGCACCGTCCGAGTCGCCGCACGGCGCTCGGTGCAGGACGCGTCACCGACCGCCTTGATGGGCGAGATCGCCGTACTGGTGGGGGAAACTCTTGGTCTGGCGAAGGTGGACCGATCCGCGGTTGTCGGGCTCGGAGTCGCCAGCCCGGGCCCGATCGACACCCGCAGCGGGGTGGTCGATCCCCCGCTGCTGGCAGGCTGGGACCAGGTGCCACTGCGCGAGACCTTGCACAGTCTGACCGGGCTGCCGGTGATCATCGAGCGCGACGTGGATGCCGCCGTGATCGGCGAGCTCTGGCTCCGGCCGGAAGGCGGCCGCGATCTGATGTACATCTACTACGGCACCGGCCTGAATTCCGGGATCGGGCTGGATCGCCAGGTTCACCGCGGAGAACGCGGTCGCGCCGGGCATCTGGCGCACCTGTGGAGCGGCACCGGCGGGACCCGCTGCAGGTGCGGCAAGTACGGCTGTCTCGGCCACAATCTCTCGCCGGCCGAGATCCTGCGTCGGGCCGCGGAGTCGGGCATCAAGAACATCTCCCGGGCCTCCGATCGCGAGTCCGTCGAAG
>DATCVL010000033.1:0-16595 GCA_036566865.1 Microlunatus sp. | reverse complement strand
GCCACCTTGGTGCCGCCGATGTCGACGCCGATGCTGTACGGGATGGCGGCCGTGGCCAACGTCCGGCTGGTCGGTCGCGGCGCCCGGGCGCTCGCCCGCGGCGCCCGCGGTGCGCGGGCCATCAGTGACCGGCCCCGGTCGTGGCGTTGATCTTGACCACCTGACGTTTCAGCCCCTTCAACGCGGTGTCGACGATCGTCTTCTCCGCGGTCCGTTTCAGCAGTCCCGGCAGTGGAATCGTCAGCTCCACGTCCAATTGGTAGGTGACCGTGCAGCCGGATCCGGCCGGCCGGACGGTGTAGCTGCCGTCCATCGCCTTCAGCGTGCGACCCTGCACCAGCTGCCAACTCACCGAGTCCGGCTGCCAGTGGTAGCCGACGGTGTAGTCGTCGGACAGCAGCTTGTGCGCGAGCACCATCCGGACCTGCTCCGGCCTGCCGTCCCGGCGGGTCTTCACCTCGACCGTGGTCAGGGCGTCGACCCATTCGGGATAGGACTCCAGATCGGCGATCACCGCCATCACCTGCTCGGGCGCGGCGGCGATGTCGATGCTGGACTGGGTGCGGTTCGCCACCCGATCACCCTAGACGAGCGAACTCATCGGCTCGCATCGCGCGCACCGGCGAGCGCGACGGTGCTGAGTTTCCGGACACTCGCGATACGTCCGGCAGCCCTTCGCGGGTGCAAGGGTGCCGGCGACACAGGCTGCGTTCACTCACGCGATCCGTTGACCTCACTCGTCCGGTCATCCAGCTGAAGTGCAGCACGCACCGTCCGGCGTGCCCGGTCGGCTCCGTACCGTTCGGCGACATGGCGACGGCCGGCCGCGCCCATCCGCGCGGCGCGATCAGGGTCGGCGAGAAGCTCTGTGATCCGGTCGGCGAGCGCATGATGATCATCCGGATCGACCAGGTAGCCGGTCTCGGTGTCCCGTACGGTCTCCGGCGCACCGCCGGAACGGCCGACGATCACCGGCAGCCCGCTGGCGGCTGCCTCGGCGAAGACCAGCCCCAGGCCCTCCGGGTTCAGCCCGGCCAGCCGGGTGCGGACCGGCAGCGCGAACAGCCGGCCGGTCCGGAGCAGCTCGGCGACCTCGCGCCGAGGCAGCGGCCCGGTGAACCGGACCGATCCGGCCAGCCGCAACCGGGCGGCCAACCGGCGCAGCGCCGACGCCTGCGGTCCGTCTCCGACCAGCACCAGCTCCGGCGTCGCGAGCGCCGGGGTCCGGTCGATTACCTGCCGCCAGGCACGCAGCAGGACGTCGAAGCCCTTCTGCCGAACCATCCGCCCGACCGCAATGCAGCGCGGCCGATCATGATCTTGGACCGAGCCGGCCGGAGCGGGACGGAAGAGCTCGAGATCGACCGGAGGCGACAGCGTGATCATTCGCACCCGAGCCGCCGGCGACAACGCCGGAGCGATCCGCCCACTGGTGTAGCGGGAGATCGTCGACACATGATCAACAGCGTCGCCCATCCGACGCAACAGGGTTCTGCTGCCGGGCAGCCCGGCCCACCAGGTCTCGTGGCCGTGGCTGATCGCCAGTAGCCGATCGGCGCCCGCCTCCCGGACCGCGGGCGCCAACAGTGCCAACGGTGCCATCGCGCCGAAGATCACCGATTTGATCTCGTGATCCTTGATCAACTTTGCCGCCAGCCGGGCGATCCGGGGCTGCGGCAGCATCAGCGAACCGTGTCTGATCACCGGGAATTCCAGCTGCTGATCATGGTCCTGCCAGCCACGGGTGCGCCGGGTCAGCACGATCACGTCATCGTCCAGCAGGCCGCAGACATCGGACACGAAGCCTTCGATGCCGCCGATTGTCGGCGGGAAGTCGTTGGTGATGATCAAGGTCGGCGGCACGTCAGATCCGACCCTGCCGAGCTGCGTCGGACAGGTAGGACCGCCAGCCGGTCAGGAGTTGATCTTCGTCGATGCCGAACGCGGTACGGGACGCCGGACCGATCTCCCCTGCGGTCGACCGATCCACCGCGGCGTAGAAGGAGAACAAGGCGTCGGTGCCGTACGTCCGGGCGAGGTAGTGGCAAGCCAGCCAACTCTTCGCGTAGGCAAGATCAAGTTCTTCTCCGCTGCCGGTGAAGTCCTTGTCCGTGGGGAGCTGTTGCGGCGGGCCGGATCTGGACACCTGCTGCAGCAGGGCTCCGGCCGCCGCCTGCTGAGCCCTCGGGTAACTCCGGTAGGCGACGTAGTCGGCGAAGCCCTCGATCAGCCAGGTCGGTGCAGGCGAGGTCGGCGATGCAGTGGCGACGTGCACGGTCTCGTGGGTGAGCACGATCCGAGCACCGAGATCCGGTTGCGGACTTCCTGAGTTGATCATGATGCGGATCGGTGCTCGTCCGGCCCTGCTGCCGTCCGGCCAGGTGACCGCGGCCAGTGCCGACTCGGCGCCGTCCGCGACACCCAGCATCTGCTCCAGCCGGTCCTCGCTGCTCGGGATGACCAGCACCAGCCGGTGGTTCCACGACCGCCACGGTCCGTCCGGCGCCGACGCCGCCTGTGCCTTCACATCCCGGATCGCGCCATCCGCCCGCTCGAGCCAGTCAGCCGCTGCGACATCCGGCCCGGCGATCACGGTCGCGTGTTGATCATGGTCGACCCGGATCGGCTCCAGCCACCACAGCGGAGTCGGCCGCTTGCCGCCGGGCCCGTCGACGTTGCCGGCCCAGCGCAGTCCGGAGCCGGACCTGTCGGTGCCGAATGTCATCCACACGGTCAGGTCCGACGGGCTGCGATCGCCGTTCACCTGCCAGCGCACCGTGACCTCGGCGGCGTACGCGTCCGACCCCAGCACGGCCGCCCGCTGTTTGCTCAGCGGCTCGGTCTTCCCGGTTGCCGTCAACTGCAGCACGGTCGGCGACAGTCGGCCCAGGTTGGTGAAGATCATCTTCGCGTTGTCGGCGAAACCCGGATCCCGTTCGGACACCAGCGCGGTGAAGCCGGCCGCGTCGTGGTCGCGTAACGCAGCCGCGAGTCGACGAAGCACACTGTCCACCGCTGGAGCCCGGTCGGGGTTGCCGGCAACCGTCGCCGACGAAGCCGTCGAGGCAGCAGTCTGAGCGGGCGAGGGGGTCGGCGGCGCGGACGGCGTACCGCAACCGGCGAGGAGAGCAAACAGGCCCGCCATGGCCACACCCCGTAGGGCGGAGACAACAGCGAGCCTGTCCGAAGACCGGGGAGGCATCCCGGATCTGCCTTGTGTCAGTCGATGAGCCGTCAGTCGATCAGCCCGGGCGCCGTGCGCCGGAGAACGGCATGTAGCTCATCTTGGTGTACTCGACCGACTGGCCGGGCCGCGGAGCGTGGATGATCGTGCCGCCGCCGACGTAGATGCCGACGTGGCTTGGCTGGCTGCCGTAGAAGAACACCAGGTCGCCGGGCTGGAGGTCGGACTGGCTGACCGAGACGCCATCGCCGAATTGAGCCTGCGAGGTGCGGTCGAGCTGGACGCCGACCGACTGCCAGGCCGCCAGCGTCAACCCGGAGCAGTCGTAGGAGCTCGGGCCGGTCGCGCCGAAGACGTACGGCTTACCGATCTGCGCCTTGGCGAAGGCGACCACCTGGGCGCCCTTGCCCGACGACGCGGGAGCGGCGGCTCCGGACGAGGAGTCGGTGGTCGACGAAGAGAGGTTGGCGCCGGTGCTGGTGGAGGTGCTGTCATCGGCAGCAGCCGCGGCCTTCTCCGCCTCGGCCGACTGCTTGCGTCGCTCGAGTTCGATCCGCTGCCGCTCTTCGGTGGTCAGCTTGTCCAGCACCTGCTGCGCCTGATCGACCTTGTCGTCGGCGTCGGTCCGCAGCTGCTTGAGCTTCTTCTTGTCCTCGGTCAGCGTCGCCACGTCGGCCTGGGTGGAACGCTGCAGGTCGGCCAGATTGGCCTGCTGGACCTGGTAGTCCTGGAGAGTCACATTCTGGTTCTGGCTGACCTTCTCGACGGTCGCGATCTGGTTCAGGAATCCGGTCGCATCCCGGGTCAGGAACAGCCTCGTCCGAGTGTCCAGCGTGCGGTTCTGGAATTGCGCCAGCGCGACCTTGGACACCTGTGCCCGCATCGCCGCGACCTTGGCGCTCTGCTTCTTCAGGTCGCCCTGCTTCTGCTTCAGTTCGGCCTGGCTCTTGGCCAACTTCTCCTTGAGAGCCAAGTACTCCTGATCGGTGGCCTCCGCCTGCTGCTGCAGTTTCTCGACCTGGGCCTTGGCCTGGGAGATGGTCTGCGGTGCAGGGTCAGCGGTGGCGTTCGGACTACAAACCAGAACGGCGCCGAGAGTCAATCCCGACAGCGAAACAGCCAGTCCACGCCGAATCAGCGAGCGTGAGGTCACGCGCGTTCCCTTCCAGTCCCTTAAGACGCCGAGCCAGGCGTCAGCATCCGACCGAACCGCAGGTCGGAACCCGGCTCCTCGCCATCCCGGTGCATGACCCCCGTCGCGTCCCTGGATGTCTCGGATCAGCGAGCATCCGACTGGCGGCCCCTACCACCCGACGTGCCGGACACTAGGGAGTCACACTAGGTCACGATTTGATCACTGGCAATTCCAAGTCCGGAATCCGTCCGTGTGGTCGTCGTCACATGTCGACCGTAGCTCTGGGGTGGTTGCCCGACCGGCCGGGGAATCATCGGCACGTCCAACAACACCGCCACCACGCACTCCGCGCAGCTGCCACCGTCGTCTCGGACCGGGCATCCGTCGCAGTCGATCCTGCTCAACTCACTCATGGGCACAATCTGTCCGATGCCTCCGACAGTGCCGGCGAACCTCCCTCGCCGGGCCCGTGTCACGTTCCGATCAGGAGATCCGTCCCATGCGCATGCAGCCCGTCAAACCCTCCGGCTTCCATTCCGAACTCGTCGACCGCATCCTCGGACCGAAGGCTCACGCTCCGCTTCCCTGGCGTCGCGCCGCCTTCGACAACACCGGTCCGGAAGATGTTCGGGTGCGAGCCCTGGTCGAAAAGGTCGCAACGGCGCCGACCGAGGTGATCGACGCCGACTTCGAGCGGGTCAGCGACGCCGGCCTGTCCGATGACCAGGCCTGGGAGATCGCGATCTGCGCGGCAGTCGGGCAGGCAACCCGTCAGTACGAGAGCGGCCTGCAGGCACTGGCCGCGGCACTCGACGAGGAGGCGCAGGAATGAGGCCGGCCGTGCTGAACAGCGGCTACCGGCCGCGGGTGAAGCTGCTGTTCAGGTTGATCGCGCTGGTCACCCGCGGGCCGTTGCCGGACGCGGCCCGGATCAACTTCTATCGGCCGGAGTTCTACGGCGCGGCGATGCGGCAGCTCACCCAGCACGCCATGCGGGACCGGGCGAACTGGTCGGTCGGCGAGCGTGAGCTGATGGCCGCCTACGTGTCCCGGATCAACGGCTCCGACTTCTGCGTCGACACCCACTCCGCGATCGCCGGCAGCGCGTTGGGCGACGAGGCCCTGGTGTCGGGGGCCCTTGGCGACCTCGACCAGGCACCGCTGTCCGAGCCGCTGCTCGGGACCCTCCGATTGCTCGGCAAGCTCAGCCGGGAGAACGCCGTCACACCCGATGACGTCCGGGCGGTGCTCGATGCCGGCGCCTCCGCTGAGCAGATCGAGCAGGCGCTCGCCGTGTGCTTCGCCTTCAACGTCATCAACCGGGCGGCCGACACCTTCGCCTTCGCGAAACTCACTCCGGACGGGTACGCCAAAGGCGCGAAGTACCTGCTCGATCACGGATACCGCTGAGCCGGATCCCGCAGCGGGACTCCCGAGTCGGGACCGGCCGAGTGCGAACAGTTGTGCGTTTTGTCGGAGCCGACGTCTACGGTCCGACCCATGGCGCAGGTGACCCGGGAGAATTCGCTGCAGGACTCGTTCGCCGACCTCGGCGTGCCGTTGTGGGACACCACCTTCTGCGTCGTCGACCTGGAGACCACTGGTGGCGCCGAGACCGACTCGATCACCGAGTTCGGCGCGGTCAAGGTCCGCGGCGGCGAGGTGCTCGGCGAGTTCCAGACCCTGGTCAATCCGCACACCCACATCCCGCCGCTGGTCGCGGTGCTGACCGGGATCACCAATCAGATGGTGGCCTCGGCGCCGCCGATCGACGAGGCGCTTCCTGCCTTTCTGGAGTTCGCCCACGGCACCGTACTGGTCGCCCACAACGCCCGCTTCGACGTCGGTTTCCTGCGCCGCAACTGTGCCGAGCTCGGCTACCCGTGGCCGAAGTTCGGGATCTTGGACACGGTCGCGCTGGCCCGCCACATCCTGCTCGCCGACGAGGTGCCGGACTGCAAGCTGTCCACCTTGGCTCGCCACTTCCGGACCACCGCGACACCCAATCACCGGGCGCTGACCGATGCCCAGGCCACCGTCGATGTGCTGCACGGGCTGATCGAGCGGGTCGGAAATCTCGGCGTCGGGACGTACGAGGAGCTGCGTGAGTTCACCCGAAAGGTGTCACCGCAGCGCCGGGCCAAGCGCAACTGGGCCAAGGAGTTGCCGGAGGCGCCGGGGGTCTATTTCTTTGTCGCAGACGACCCGATCTCCGGCGATCCCGAGTCCCGGCAGATCCTCTACGTCGGCAAGAGCAGCAACCTGCGCCGCCGGGTCCGCAGCTACTTCACGGCGGCCGAGAAACGACCGCGGATGGAGGAGATGGTCCGGGTCGCCACCAGCGTCGAGGCCCACCCCTGCCAGACGCCGCTGCATGCCGAGGTGACCGAGCTGCGGATGATCGCGGCCCACGCCCCGCGGTACAACCGTCGATCCAAGTTTCCCGACCGGCAGCACTGGATCAAGATCACCACCGACGCCTTTCCACGGCTGTCCCGGGTGGCTCAGGTGAAGGACGACGGCGCCACCTACTTCGGACCGTTCAGCCGCCGGCAGCAGACCGATGACGTGATCGACGCGTTGTACGACGCCTTTCCGATCCGGCAGTGCACCCAGCGACTGTCCCCCACCCGGCCGACGCCGGCCTGTGCCCTGGCCGGCATGCATCGCTGTGCCGCGCCCTGCGACGGCTCGATCACCGTGGACGCGTACGGCGATGTGGTGGAGCAGGTCCGGACCACGCTGACCAGCGACGTCCGCGGAGCCTGTACGGCGCTGCGGGACCGGCTGCGTCGGCTGGTCGCCGAGCAGCGCTATGAGGAGGCCGAGACCCTGCGCCGCCGGCTGGCCGCCCTGCTCGATTCCGGGGCCCGATTTCACCGAGTGACCAGTCTGGCCGGTTGCCGGCAGATCGTCGCCGCCCGTTGGGAAGCGCCGGATTGGCAGATTCATGTGATCCGGCGCGGACGGCTGGCCGCGGCCGGGTTGTCCAAACCCGGCGAGGTGCCGCAGGCCGTGGCTCGGGCCCTGGTCGCGACCGCCGAGACGGTGCCGCCGCCGATAGGGCCGCAGTCCGGAGCCACCGTCGAGGAAACGCTGCGAATCGCCGATTGGCTGGAGAAGCCAGGCGTCCGGCTGATCGACGTCGATGGTGACTGGGCCTGGCCGCTGCATGGTGTCTTGAGCCACGAGCAGCTGGTCGGCCACCTGCTGGGAGTCGAAGCAGCATGACGCCACGCCCGAGGAGCTCCCCCGCATGCGTGCCGTCATCCTCGCCGATGCCGACTAGCTCGAAGCAGCGGCAGCAAGGTCCGCCTGGATCAGGGGATTGGCATAGTCGCGGATCAGCACGATCAGTCCTTGCGCGAGCCGGAGCACCTGGATCGACTCTGTCGTGACCGACTTGTGGTTTGCGGTCGGCCTGACCTCGGCTTGCATTTCCACAATCACCACCTCGGGATCCTGAGTCAGGTGACACCCCACCACCTCATAGCTCTCCAGTTGCACCGGCGAAGCAACGACCGCCCGGGCATAGGCGCGGATCGACTCCCGTCCCTCCACCCGCATCGGCGTGCCAGTGGGCCCCAGGAACGGCATCTCGATGACAGCGTTCGGTGCGTACAGCTCGGCCAGGCCGTCGGCATCTCTGTTCAGAGTCAGATCGCGCCGACGCGCAAGAAGCTCGTGGATCGTGGGGGTTGGCATGGGTCCTCCTTGGATCGAAATTCGGTGAACGCTCGTTCAATGAACGACTGTACAACCAACCGCTCGAATCCGTGGAACATCCGTACAATGAACGCGTCTCCGACGCTCCTCACGGGTCACGCGCGCAACAGCGTCGCCGCACCGAAGCGCGCATCCTCGACGCCGGCCACAGAACTCTTCCTCGACGCCGGACATGAGCGGAGGACCATCCGCGCGGAGCTGCGCGGCCGGGTTCAAATTGGATTGCCGAGGGAAATCCCGCCGCCGACGCAGGGCGCCGCGCCGCCATCACCCTCGGTCTGGCGAGATCCCGGCACCTTGATCACCTCCGATTCGCTGTCCAACGCCGACGTTTCCCGCGTCATCGAACTGCTGCGGCCCTGCGTACTGTCACCTTCTTGCCGCCGGCTCCGATCAGGAATCACCCACCGCGAGGCCCCAGGAACCGTGGGACATTCGGCACCAATAGTCGCAGCGCCCGGCCGGCGTCCGGTTGGCCCGGGCGGACAGCGACTTTGTTCCGGATGACGCCGACAGGGACATCGGGGTCTTGATCCGATCGGCGGTGCGAGACTGGGCCGTAGACGCGGCACAGGGCGAGGGACACCACCCCGTCACCCGACCCGCTGCCGATGTCGACTGACAACACCAACGTCAAACGTCAACGGAGACAGACATGTTCGAAGAAGGACAGCTGTACTCGCCGGTCACCCGCCAGCCAGACGGCCAGGTCCACGTCCATCTGGGTGAGAACCACCCGGGGTTCAAGGACGAGCACTACCGAGCCCGCCGCAACGAGATCGCCGCGGTCGCGACCGATTGGGATCCTGCCGATCCGGTCCCGCGGATCGAATACACCGACGAAGAGAATCAGATCTGGGCCACGGTCTGCACGGAACTGGCCCCCAAACACGAGCACTACGCCCACAGCGAGTACCTCGCGGCCAAGCGCGCTCTCGGCCTGCCGACCGATCACGTGCCTCAGCTGGACCAGGTGACGACCTCGATCACCCCGATCACCGGCTGGACCTACATCACCGCACCCGGGCTGGTCGAGCTGCGCGAGTTCTATTCGTCGCTGGGCGACAAGGTGTTCCACTCCACTCAGTACCTGCGCCATCCCTCCGAGCCGCTCTACACACCGGAGCCGGACGTCATCCACGAAGTGATCGGGCACGCCAACCAGTTGGCCAGTCCGCGGTTCTCGGCGCTCACCGCGGCTGCCGGCCGGGCCGCTCAGCGGCTTGAGACCGAGCAGGCGTTGAAGTTCCTCGCCGACGTCTTCTGGTTCTCACTCGAATTCGGCGTGATCAAGGAGGACAACCTGCTGAAGGCGTACGGCGCCGGCATCCTCTCCTCGTACGGCGAGATGGACGAGTTCCGGCAGATGGAGATCCGGCCGCTCGACATCGCTTCGATGGGGACTCTGAACTACGACATCACCTCCTACCAGCCGATCCTGTTCGCAGCCGACTCGCTGGATCAGCTGGACGACGTGGTGGGAGTGTTCTTCGAGACCTGCGACGACGAGACCCCGCACCGGGTCCGGCGAGAGCTGCACCTGACCACCTGACGATCTGATCGCCGCCGGCATCAGTGGTCGACCTCGCACCATTAGGATGCCGCTCATGGTGACAGCGATCGTGTTCGTGAAGGCCGAGGTCTCCCGGATCCCCGAGGTGGCCGAGGAGATCGCGGCGCTCTCCGGCGTCAGCGAGGTCTACTCGGTGACCGGGGCGATCGACCTGATCGCGATGGTCCGGGTGCACAGCCATGACCAGGTCGCCGAGGTCGTCGCCGACCAGCTGAACAAGGTGCCCGGAGTGACCGGAACCGAGACCCACATCGCCTTCCGCGCCTACTCCAGCCACGATCTGGAAGCGGCCTTCGACCTCGGCACTGCCTGATCGGCGGCCAGCGATGACACGCTACGAGCCCGAGGCGCCGGTCCAGACCGTCGCACCGACGCCGGAGCCGGAGGCCGAGCTCGCACCGGTCGACCGGCAGGCCGATCCGGCGCACTGGCTGCCCGGACGATCTCTGTTGATCGTCGCCGGCGTCGCGCTGCTGGCCTTGATCATCACGGTCGTGGTGTGCCTGCTGGTCTGGCTGACCCCGGCGATGTCCCCGGTCGACCTTCCGTCGGTGCCGAAGGCCTGAACAGCCGGATCGCGGCGGTCAGATCACGCCGTAGCTGATCATGGTCTTCACCGCGACCGCTACCACGCAGGCCGCGACGATCATGATCAACGCGGCGATCTGCACCTGCGATCGCCGGGCCCGCGGTGCGTACACCAGCGCGACTCCGGTGAGTCCGCCGACCAGGATGCCGCCGATCTGTGCGACCCAGGCCAGGCTGCCGAAACCGACCACGAAGTTCAGCAGCACCAAGATCACCAACAGGCCGACGTCCGGTCGGATGTCCTCGCCGTGCCGGAGTTTGATCACACCGTTCGCGGTCAGCAGTCCGATCACCGCGGCCGCCGCGCCACCGGCTCCGCCGACTCCGGGTGGCCCGACCACGTACAACAAGGTGGCGCCGCCGAGACCGGAGAGGACGTACAGCACCAGGAACCGCCAGCCGCCCAGATAGTGTTCGAGCGGACGACCGGCGAACCACAGCACCAACGCGATCATGGCGGTGTTCAGCAGGCCGACCGACGTGAAGCCGTAGGTGACCAGCCGCCAGAACTCCCCGTTGGCCACGAGCAGATTGCTCATCCCGAGCAGGTTGACGACGAACCCGCCACTGATCAGATTGAGGACGTAGACGCCGACCACGACCCCGACCAGCACCTTGGTGACGATGCCGCCGCGGGTGGACAGTGCGCCGCCGAAGGCGGTCCTCGGCGAACGGACCGTGGTCTGGCCCTTCCGGATGCACTCCGGGCACTGGAAGCCGACCGAGGCGGGGTTCATGCACTCCCCGCAGATCGGCTTGCCGCAGCGCTGACAACGAATGCCCGTGGACCGATCAGGATGTCGATAACACGCCTCGAAACTCGGGGCGGTGAACTCCGGCCGGCTCACGGGCACTCCTCAGCTCGCACGGGTCGCACTCTACGTGTCTGGGCCAACCAGACGCGCGGTGCGCGAGCCGACGAGGTCAGCCGACCTCGACGCTCTCGATCACGACCGGATCCTTCGGCAGATCGTTGAAACCGGTCGGGGTGGTTGCGATCTTGTCCACCACGTCCCGGCTGGCCTGGTCGGCAACCTCACCGAAGATGGTGTGCCGACGGTTCAGGTGCGGGGTCGGTCCGACGGTGATGAAGAACTGCGATCCGTTGGTGCCGGGCCCTGCGTTGGCCATCGCCAGCAGGTACGGCCGATCGAACTGCAGGTCCGGATGGAACTCGTCGCCGAAGGTGTAGCCGGGGCCGCCGGTTCCGTTGCCGACCGGGTCGCCGCCCTGGATCATGAAGCCGGAGATCACCCGGTGGAAGGTCAGCCCGTCGTAGAAGTTGCCGGTGGTCTTCGAGCCGGTCTCCGGATCGCGGTATTCCTTGCTGCCATCGGCCAGGCCGACGAAGTTGGCCACGGTCTTCGGCGCGTGGTTGTCGAAAAGATTGATCGCGATATCGCCGCGATTGGTGTGCAGCGTCACCTTGCTCACGCCGGCAGCACTGGATTCGGTCACGTTGAGGTCCCTTCGAAACGGGTTGAGTTGTTCGTCCAGACTCTAAACGCCATGGCATCCGATCTCCCCAAGCCGGGTGCAGCCTGGACCGGTGACGATACGGTGGATGATCAAGCTCCACTCGCGACGCCTTGGGACAAGCCCAACGCGGAGCGCAACCGTTACGGAGGAATCGTGACTCGCAAGAAGGACAAGGGCCGCCGCGCCGAGCTCGCCGCCGCCCCGGAGAACTTGCCCGTCGGACCGTTCGTGCACCAGGCCGCCGACAAGATCGGCCCGCTGGCGCAGAGTGCCGCCGACCGGATCGGGCCGCTGGCACATCAGGCCGCTGACAAGGTCGGACCGTTCGCCCAGGAAGCCGCCGAGCGGATCGCCCCGCTCGCCCAAGCCGCGTCGGACCGCGTGCAGCCCTATGCACAGCAGGCGATCGACCGGGTACGTCCGTACGCCGAGCAGGCCGCCGAGAGGATCGAGCCGTACGCCCACCAAGCGGCCGAACGGTTCGGTCCGTACGCCGAGTCGGCCAAGCGCCAGGGTGCGCGAGTCGCGGCCGATGCCGTCGACAAGTGGGGCCCGGTGTTGGAGGACGCCACCGCGAAGGTGCCGCCGGCCATCGAGGTCGCCGCGGAGCGGCTGTACGAGGACGCCCTTCCGGCCGTCGCCGAACGGTTGCATGAGATCGCCGACTCCGACGCCGTGACCGCGATGACGAAGAAGGCCGCCGAGCTGGTGCCGGTCAAGCCGCAGAAGAAAAAGGGCCGTTGGGGCAAGCGGTTCGCGATCGTCGCCGGTGTGCTCGCCGTCGGCGGCGCCGCGTACGTCGCCGCCCGCAAGTTCCTCGGTGGTGGGCAGGATTCGGAATGGGAGGCTGCTCGCCCGGCCACCCCGTACGCGTCCACGACCATCACCGAGCCGCAGCCGAGCACGGCTGCCAAGCCCGGCACCGACACGGCGGCGGCCAGCGCACACACCGCACCGCGGCCGGACGAGGCCACCAACGCCGAGTCGGAGGCCGACAGCAAGCCGGCCCATGCAGCGGACGAGTCGGGCGAGGAGACGACCGGCGACGAGTCCAAGTACGGCGAGGGGTCGTACGTCGGCAGTGAGCCGCCGAGCGGCTTCACCATCAAGGGCAATCAGCGCTCGATGAAGTACCACGTCAGCGACTCCTCCGGTTACGACCGGACCAACGCCGACGTCTGGTTCAACAGCGAGGAGTCAGCCCAGGCCGCCGGGTTCAGCAAGGCCCAGCGGTAGCGTTCACGATCAGCTCCTGCGGGGCCCGGCGCATCATGTGCCGGGCCCCGTTGCATGCTCCGGCGGTCCGGACAACACCTGTGTCCTGGCGGCCAACACCATCCCTCTCACAGCCAACGCAGTCTCCGGGCTTACCCGCAATAGCCGATCAATGGCACGGGAACGGAGAGCTACATGACAGTCAGGGACGACGCCGAGGCGGAACTGCTCGAGCTGCTGGATCCGGATTACGACGATCTCGATGGCGATGCACCCGCGGCCTGGGTTGATCCGGCGCCGTTCCGGGCCCACCTCCGTCGACTGATCCGGGAGTCCGGGGTGCCCTGGCGCACGCTGGCGATGCTGGCCGAAGTGCCGCCGGGACCGGTCGAGCACCTGCTGCTCGGCCATGCCGGTCGGCCGCTGCGTCGGTTGCATCCGATGATCGCCAACCGGCTGTTCCATCTGACCCTGGACGTGGTCCGGGATGCGGCGGTCGTCCCGATCCGCCCCGGACGGACCGGTTGGCTGCTGTGCCGGCTGCGAAGCCGGGGCTGGTCCTTCGACGAGCTCAGCCGACGCACCGGTTTACCGGGCCGTGAGCTGGCCGATCTTGCTGCCGGTCGATCAAGGAGTTGCAGCCAGCTCACGGCCGCCACGGTGCGGGCGATCGCCCAGGCGTTGTGGGACCTGCCGACCACGGCCCCGTCGTCCCGGCCGGGTCCGGCGATGGCAGCGGCTGCGTGAGCGACGACCGGAGCCGCCGGACGCCCCGATGGCTTAACCTGCTCCGGTGGCCCTGGCGATCGGTGAGTCGGCCGTGATCGCGGTGATGTTGATCATGGTCGCCGGTGCACTGATGGCTGCCGGCGGGCCGGCCGTGCTGCGCCGACTGCCGGAGCCGATCGCACCATCCGGGCCGACGACCAGACCCGGGCCGAGTACGCGACCAAGATCAGCTATCGGTCGCTGGTCGGCCGCAGGTTCGTCGGCTGCTGTATCGCTCTGTCCGTGCTGGCGATGGTCGTCGCGGCCGGCACCCGTCCGGCTGCCGACTGGTCCTGCTGGCTGGTGTTCTCCACCATCGGCGTGCTGCTGGCCGCCGTCGACGCCGTCACCAGCTGGCTGCCCAGCGCGCTGATCTATCCAGGCTGGCTGGCGATGGCGGCCGCGATCGTGATCACCGTCGCCCTCACCGACGGGCCCCGGCCGGCCACGCTGATCATGATCATCGGCAGCGCGGTGATCGCCGGCGTCGGTTACCTGCTGCTCTGGTTGATCACGGCCGGTCGGTCGGTCGCTTTCGGTGATGTCCGGTTGATGCCGTTGGTCGGTGCGGTGGCCGGCACCATGGGCTGGCCGGGGCTGTACTGGTCGGTCCTGCTGGGTAGCGTGATCGGCGCCGTGATCGGCATCGTCCGCCTGCTGGCACATCGCCGCGGCCCGTTTCCGTACGCACCGGCGCTGGTCGCCGGGCCGTACGCCACCGCCCTGTTGTTGACGATCTTCCGATAGCAGGCCCGGCTCCGAGCCTCAGGCCACGTCCCAGGCCGACGACATCCGATCCGCCGGCAGCGACTCGTCCGCGCCGTACAGATGCAGCAGGGCCAGTGCGTAGGCGTCCGCAGCCTCGTCGATCGCCGCGGTGTGATGAGCCCCGCCCGGCCCGTTCACGCTGACCACGTAGCCCCCGCCGACCCGATCCAAGGACAGGAACGCGTCGCCGAGCAACGCTCGCAACTGCTCCTCGGACGGAAGCCACACCGCCGCCTTGGACTCGACCGAGTCGAGAGCCCACTCGGTGGTGCCGTTGAAGTGGAAGTTGGCTTCGCCCTGGTTGTGGATGAGCTCCACCACCATGTCACTGACGATGAACACGGAGTCCGCGATCTCCGGCCGCGGGATGAAGAACCGGTCCGCGTTCTGCGGAGTCCAGGTCAATTCGGCGGCGAGACGCTGAGCGAGTTCGCGCGAAATCATGCGTCCCAGTCTGCCCCCTGGACCGTCGGCCACCGCAGGTACGCTCGGACGGCGTGACTGCCCCACGCCCCGGTTGGTACCCGGATCCCGCCGGATCGGAGGGCGGTTTTCGCTGGTGGACCGGGTCGGACTGGGCGGACGTGACGAGCCCGACGGCAGACGCACCGGCGCCGCTTGGAGCACCGGCATTTGGCGACCGCCCGGCTCCGCGTAGTGTTCGCCGCGATCGGCGACTGGTCGCGGTCCTGGTCGGTTTCAGCCTGGTGATCAGCGGTGGCCTGCTCGGCCTGACCGGTTGGCGGACTTGGTCCGGCGATCGCGCTCCCGGCGGTCATCCGTCAGCTTCGACGGTCGGCAGTGCGGGCGCAGAGTCCACCTCGAGGTCAGCGCTGGCCGGCAGCACCGCCGGCGCATCAGGCGCCGGCGGTGCGCAGGGTCAGCTGGACGAGGTCAGCCGGACCGCGACCTTGAACGATGCCCGGATCGTGCTGCCGAGCAAGCCGTACACGCTCGTTGATCAATCGATGTCTGCGGCCGGGATCTTCGACGCGCTGTTCCAGGCCTACGCACCGGTGCACCCGGAATTCAACGGCACCGACACCTGGGCGGCGACCGTCGGTCTGGCCGCGATTCCCGCCGACGCCTGGCCGGCCGATGAGCTCTCGGGTTCAGCCGATGACGCGCTGCGGATGGTGTCGCGGCGGTTGATCGGCCAACCTGCCACCGCGGTGACGGACCAGCACCAGCACCCGGTACGGATCGGCGCGGCGCACTGCGTCGAGATCGCCGCCGACGTCCATTACCGGATCAAGCGACTGGCCAGCTCGCACGACCGGATCAAGATCATCGGCTGCCCGGACTCCGACAGTTCGGTGCTGGCAGCGATCAGCTCGGTGCCCGATGATGCACCGGCCGCGGTGCGCGCGGCGGCCGACGCATCGATGGACACCTTCCGCGTTCGTTAGTCCCTGGAGGTGCGCTCCGCCCAGCGGGTCAACAGCGTGGTCGCCGCCCCACTGTCGACAGCCTCGGCAGCACGGGCCAGCCGATCGCTCAGCGTCTGCACCAGATCCTCGGCCGAGCCGGGACCGTCGTACGCGGCCAACGCGGCGGCGGCGTTCAACAACACGATGTCGCGGACCGGACCGGCCTTGCCGTCCAACACCTGACGCGCGATCGCAGCATTGACCGCCGGCCCGCCGCCGACCAACTGCGGCAGCTCTGACCGTTCGATGCCGAGATCCCGGGGATCCAGCAGCGTCTCCTCGACCGCACCGTCGCCGAACACCCAGACCGTCGAGGTGGTGGTCGTGGTCAGCTCGTCCAACCCGTCGGTGCCGTGGAAGACCACTCCCCGATCTCCACGGGCGGCCAGCACATCGGCGATCAGCCGGGACATCCGCGCGTCCGCGACACCGACCGCATGCGCAACCGGAGATCCCGGATTCGTCAACGGACCAAGGAAGTTGAACGGAGTCGATACACCGAGCTGGCTGCGTGCGCCCGCAGTATTGCGGAACGACGGGTGGTAGTGCGGCGCGAACAGGAAGCCGATTCCGAGCTCATCGATCACCCGGCTCTGCTCGGCCGGCGCCAGATCGAGCCGGACGCCCAGCTCCTCCAGCACGTCGGCAGCGCCGCAGGCCGAGGATGCAGAACGGTTGCCGTGCTTGACCACCCGGGCCCCGGCTGCGGCGGCCACGATCGCCGCCATG